>NZ_JBVIMH010000004.1:380808-408487 GCF_055579945.1 Kitasatospora sp. NPDC032150
AGGGTAGGATATGGCTGGAGGGAGAACTTTTTTCGTGTTCCCCCCCCCCCCCCCCCCCCCCCCCCCCCCCCCCCCGCCCCTTCGCCTTCCCGAAGTACCCGATATCGCCTCGCCGCCCGGCCGCCGGCCGCTATGTTCGGCGGCATGGCGATTACCGATGGACCATCAGCCCGGATCGAGCCCAGCGCGGATGTGGACGAGCGGGCCGTGATCGGCCCCGGCAGTACGGTGTGGCATCTGGCGCAGGTCCGCGAGGGAGCCGAGATCGGCGCCGACTGCATCATCGGGCGCGGTGCCTACGTCGGCCCCGGCGTGCGGATCGGCGACCGGGTCAAGCTGCAGAACCACGCCCTGGTCTACGAGCCGGCCGTGGTCGAGGACGGGGTCTTCATCGGGCCCGCCGCGGTGCTGACCAACGACATGTACCCGCGATCGGTCGACCCGGACGGCAAGTTGAAGCGCGGCGAGGACTGGCACGCCCAGGGGGTGACGCTCCGCCGGGGCTGCTCGGTCGGCGGCCGGGCGGTGCTGGTCGCGGGGGTGACGGTGGGCCGCTGGGCGCTGGTGGCCGCCGGTGCCGTGGTGCACCGGGACGTCCCGGACTTCGCCCTGGTGGCCGGTGTCCCCGCGCGCCGGATCAAGTGGGTCGGCCGCGCCGGCGAACCGCTCACCGACGCCGGTGGCGGGCGCTGGCGCTGCCCGCGCACCGGCGAGGAGTACGTCGAGACCGGCGGGGTGCTGGCCGAGGCGCCGTAGCGCCCCGGTCCGGCGGCCCGGCTCCCGCGGCCGGCTCAGTAGGTGTAGATGTGGCCCTGCGGGTTGACGGTCATGCAGCTCTTCTCGTCGTCCGCAGTGACGCTCTCCACCGACTTGGGCAGTTTGGTCGGCGCCGACTTCTTGCCGCCGGAGCCGCCGGCCGAGGCCGGGTAGTTGCTCCCGCTGGTCCAGTCGGAGCCGATCACCAGGCTGAGCGTCCTGCCGCTGCCGGACTCCTGCAGCGCGCTGCTGGGCAGGTCCAGCGCCGCGGCGATCGCCTGGGCCTGGGCGCTCTGGCCGCTGCCGTACGTGAGCACCGTGCTCTCCTGCACGTCGCCGTTGGCGGTCGTGGTGGCCTTGCTGAAGCCCGCGTCGACCAGGGCGTTCTTGATCTCGGACGCCCGTCCGGAGGCGCCGGAGGCGTTCTGGACGGTGACCTGGACCGCGCCCTTGCTGATCTCCCGGGCCGGAGCGGCGGCCGTGGTGCCGCTGGGCGAGGGGCTGGCGGAAGCACCCGTCGAAGCGCCACCGGACGTACCGCCCGACGAACCCTCGGCCGCCTTCAGCGACTTGCCGTCGATCGGCGTGTCGGCCAGCAGCATCTTCCAGATCTGAGCGGTGTCCGGGTTGAGCACCAGCCGGTCCGGGTCGGTCGGCGCGGTGTCCACCGGCACGGTCAGGGTGGTGGTCCGCTCGGCGGGCACGGCCTTGATGTCGTTGCCCAGGTCGTAGAGCTTCTTGATGTCGGCGATCGGCTTGTCGACCTGGAGCGACTTGGTGGCGGCCTCGGCCAGCGTCATCAGCCTGCCCGGGTCGGCGAGCGTGCCGTTCTTCTTCAACTGCCGCATCAGCGCGCTGAGATACATGTGCTGCGCCTTGGTGCGGCCGATGTCGTCGCCCCAGGCGTCGCGCAGCCGCAGCCACTGGAGGGCCTGCTCGCCCTTGATGTACGTGGTGCCCTTGGGCAGCTTGAGGCCGGTGCCGCCGATGCCCGGCTGGTAGCGGTCGTAGAGGTTCATGTTGACGCAGACCGGGACCCCGCCGACTGCGTCGGCCATGTTCACCACTCCGGCGAAGTCGACCATCATGTAGTGGTCGATCTCCAGGCCGGTCAGCTTGATCCAGGTGCCGACCACGCAGCCCGGGCCGCCGCGTGGCAGCGCCTCGTTGATCATCGTGTGCTTGGTGGCGGGATAGGTGGTCTTGCCGTCCTCGCTGTGGCAGGTCGGGATGTCCACCAGGGTGTCGCGGGGAATGCTGATCATCGAGGCGTTGGTTCGGTCGGCCGAGATGTGCAGCAGCATCTGGACGTCCGCCAGGCCCGGGCGTCCCGCGTCGTCGGCAGCACCGCCGAGCGCGACGTCGGCGGCCGAGCCGCGACTGTCGGTGCCTATCATCAGGATGTTCAGCGGGGTCTGGCCTGCGGCGTTGGGCGCGGTCTTGGCGCCCTTGGCGTCGCTGAGGTTCTTGCTGCCGGACTGGATGTTGTCGTTGAGGTGCTGGTAGTAGAGATACGCGGCACCGCAGCCCGCCACCAGGGTCAGCCCGAGGGTGGCCGCGGTGATGCGTATCCAGCGGCGCCCGCGCTTGCGGCCGCCCTTGGTCCCCCGTCGGGCGGTGGCCCCGCCCAGCTCGGATATGCCGGAGTCGTCCGAAGGCTCGCCGGACATCGGCTGGACGTTGGTCATCGGCTGGTCAGCCGCCTCTCGTGAAAATCGGGCCCCCGTCGGCCACACGGGAACCTACCTGACATCACGAGCTGGACTGAATTTTGTTACATAATCAGAACTTCACTCTTATTCAAGCTTGACGCTGGGTAGAGCGACCGGTTACTCGGCGCGCACCTCCAGTCGGATCCGGTTGAAGCCCCGAAACCTGCTGGGGTGTCAGTGCATGCTGCACAGGTCCAGCGCGGCGGTGCTGCCCTGCAGGGTCGGACCCGTCTCGGGGGAGGCGCTACCCGCGACGAGGTTCGCGCCGGGGGTCATCCGGGCGCCGGGGTTCGGCCCGGAACCCGGACCGGGACCGAGCCCGGGGTCCGCACCGAGGCCGGTGGACGGGCTCGCGACGCCGTTCCCGCCACCAGCCGGAGAGCCGCCGTACGCGGTCGGTGCGGCCGTGGCGGAGGCCGTGGCAATGGCGCCGGGAGTCGGGACCGGAACGGTCGTGGGCGCGGGCGCGTACGGGCTGACCGTCACCGGCCGGTCCGTCCGCAGCGCCGAGAACAACTGGTCGGCCTGCGGCTGGACGAGCTGGTCCCGGTCCGCGTTCCCGGGGTACGGGCGGCGCGGGGTGGTCAGCAGTGCCAGGTTCTCCGGCGGAGTGCTGCGCAGCTCCTCCACCAGGTCGTAGAGCGAGCTCAGCTTGCTCAGCCCGGCGTCCGCGGTGATCGCGGAGGTCGCGGCGTCCAGCAGCGGCCAGAGCCGGGCCGGGTTGAGCAGCACTCCCTGGGACTGCACCTTGCGTGCCAGTGAGGCCAGGAACTGCTGCTGACGCTCCATCCGCTCGGTGTCGCTGCCGTTGCCCAGGCTCTCCCGGACCCGGACGTAGCCCAACGCCTGTTCGCCGTGCAGGGTCTGCCGCCCGGCGGGCAGGTCCAGCCTGGCGTCGCGGTCGTGGATGGGCTTCGAGACGCAGACGTCCACGCCGTCCACCGCGTCCACCATCTTCTTGAAGCCGGTGAAGTCCAGGACCAGGTGGTGGTCGATCCGGATCCCGCTGAACTTCTCCACGGCCCGGATGGTGCAGGCTGGTCCGCCCAGCTCGAAGGCCCAGTTGAACTGCATGAGCCGGCTGGTCGAGCGGGTGCCGCCCGGCAGTTGGCAGGGCGGCACGGTCACCATCAGGTCGCGCGGGATGCTCACCGCCGTGGCGTGCCGCCGGTCGCCCGAGAGGTGCAGCAGGATCGTGGTGTCCGAGCGCTGCCCGCCGTCCGAGCCCGGTGTGCCGTCGGACCCGTACGCGGCGTTGGCCCCGGCCCGGGAGTCGCTGCCGATCAGCAGGATGTTCAGGGCCTGTCCGGCCCTTGCGTCCCGGTCGGGCCGGTCGCGTTCGTCGTTCCGCAGCCGCCGGCCGGTGACGTCGTCGGTACCGATGTTCCCGTCCAGCTTGCGGTAGGCCAGCCAGGCCAGGGCGCCCGCGGCGAGCAGCAGAAGGGCCAGCGCACCGGCCAGCACCTGCAGAAATCGGCGGCGCCCCCCGCCTTCGGAGGTCGGGGGGCGCTTGCCGGGGTCGTCCGTGCCGGAGTCGTCCCCCGGGTGATCCGCTGCCATGTCGGGGATGCCTACCCCCGAGGCCGGTCGGGCCGGGTCAGCCCAGTCGCAGAGTCACCCGTTCGGATTCGATCCGCTTGTCCCACTGCTCGGCGGTCAGACCGTCGGAGTTCCGGCAGAGCACCACCGAGGCGCCGGCCGCCAGCGGAGCCAGCAGCCCGGCCTCCAGGCCGGCCCAGTCCTGGTAGGAGAGGGTGCTGAGTACCCGGCTGCCGGTGCCGAGGCCGAGCCGCAGCGCGCCCTCGCGGGCGAGCTGGACGGTCTGCTCGCCGGTCAGCCTGAGCGGCAGGCCGTCCACGGTGGTCTCCAGCGCCGGGCTCTCCGGGTCGACGGGGGAGTACGGGGCGAAGCGGTCGCCCTGGCCGGGCACCTCGGCGGCGTAGTCGAGGAAGCCGTCCGGGCGCTGCGGGAAGCGGCCGCCCAGCGGGCGCAGGGCGAGGGCGACCCGTTCGCCCTCGCAGGTCTGGGCGGCCTCCAGGCCGTCCGGACCGCTGATGACCAGGTCGGCGGTGGCCGGGTCGCCTCCGGGTACCGCCGTGACGCCGACCGACCAGCAGGCCAGCAGCCAGACGGCGCTCTGCCAGTGCGCGGGCAGCAGCAGGGCGGCCCGGTCACCGGGCTGGGCGTTGAGTTCGTCCTGGAGCAGGTTGGCGGTCTTGGCGACCCAGTTGTCGAAGGTCTTGGCGGAGAGTTCGACTCTCTCGCCGGTGGCGTCGTCGTAGAAGGTGACCAGGGGACGGGAGGGATCCGCATCGGGGGCCCCCGCGCGCAGGTAAGCGTGCAGCAGCTCGGCGGGGGTGCGGGCGTCGGCAGCGAAAGGCGCAGTCATGGTGCCGCCCAGCCTACGGCCTCCCGAGAAGCCTCCGGGAGGGAGGCTGCGGCTCGCCCGGTGGCATGGCGCCCGAAGTGATTTACCCCCAATATCCCCTTTATGCGTATTTCTCTGCTCGCCGCCCTCGGCGCGACCGCCGCCGCCCTGTTCGCCCCGCACGCCCTCGCGGGCCCGGTCGCGGTCAGGCCGGGCCCGGGGAGCGTCACCACCCTGCCACTGGCGCCGCCCGGGCCCGGGGCGGAGCCCCGGCGCGGGCCGGCAGGCGGAGCCCGGCCGGTGCACCCGTCCGGAGCAGGCGAGATCCGCGAGATCCAGGACCGCGCCACCGGCTCCTTCGCCCTGGTCGGCGTCAGCTGGGACGACCCGAGGGTCACCCTTGCGGGTAGCGTCGAGGTCCGCAGCCGGAGCACGGAGACCGGCAGGTGGAGCGGCTGGCACCGGCTCACCGCCGAGTTCGAGGACGGCCCCGACCCCGACGAGCGCTCCGGCCGGGGCGCCACCGCGCCGCTGTGGGTCGGGCCCAGCGACGGCATCGCCGTCCGGGCCGTCGCCGCTGCCGGCCCGCTGCCGGCCGGACTGCGGGTCGAGCTCGTCGACCCCGGAGCCGATCCCGTGGGCGAGTCGGCCGCCCTGCCGCCCGGCAAGGCTCGCCGGGACGCCCACGGGGCGCCCCGCCCGGCGATCGTCACCCGCTCCGGCTGGGGCGCGGACGAGTCGCTGCGCGAGGAGGGTTTCGTCTACACGGGCAACGTGCGGGCGGTCTTCGTCCACCACACCGACACCGCCAACAAGTACACCTGCGCGGACTCGCCGAAGCTGATCCGGGCGATGTACCAGTACCACGTGAAGACCAACGGCTGGCGCGACATCGGCTACAACTTCCTGGTCGACAGGTGCGGCACCGTCTACGAGGGCCGCGCGGGCGGGGTCGACCGGTCGGTCCTCGGCGCGCACACGCTCGGCTTCAACACGGACAGCGCCGGGGTCGCCGCGATCGGCACGTACGACGACGCGACCGTCCCGCAGGAGCAACTGGACGGCATCGCCAAGACCGCCGCCTGGAAGCTCGGCCTGACCGGCGTCGACGCCCAGGGCACCACCAACCTGGTCTCCGACTCCGACGGCAGCCGCTACCCCAAGGGCCGGACCGTCCGCTTCAACACCGTCTCCGGCCACCGCGACGCCTTCGACACCGACTGCCCGGGCGACGAGCTCTACACCCGCCTGTCCGGCATCCGGTCCGCCGCCGCCCGCCTCCAGGGCAGGTGACCGGCCCGCAGCCGTCATCCTCCCCGGCCGCGCGCGTATGGTTCAGGGTGCCCCGACGGTGCGCCGGGGCCGGGACGAGACGGGGTGGTGAGCGGGCATGCCGGGAACGGAACGGCACTGGCGCCCCGGCTACCCGCTCGACCTGGCCCGTACCCTGATCCCGCTGCGCCGGGGCCCGGCCGATCCGGCGTACCGGACCGGCGGCGACGGTTCGATCTGGCGGGCCTCCCGTACGCCCGACGGTCCCGGCACCCTGCGGCTTGCGGCCCGCGCGGGCGAGGTGGCGGCGCAGGCCTGGGGGCCGGGCGCCGACTGGCTGCTCGACCGGGTGCCCGCCCTGCTCGGCGCCGAGGACGACCCCTCCGGGCTGGTGCTGCCCCAGGGACCGCTGCGCGAGGCGCAGCGCGTCCACGCCGGGGTGCGGCTGGGGCGGACCGGTCTGGTGCTGGAGTCCTTGGTGCCGGCGATCCTGGAGCAGAAGGTCACCACCGACGAGGCGTACCGGGCCTGGCGCACGCTGCTGCGTGACTTCGGAACGCCTGCGCCGGGGCCCGCCGAGGGCATGCGGGTGGCGCCGTCGGCCCGCGAGTGGGCGCGGATCCCGAGCTGGGAGTGGCACCGGGCCGGGGTGGACCCCAAGCGTTCGGCGACCGTCATGCGGGCGGTGCGGCTGGCGCCCCGGCTGGAGGAGGCGTCCGCCCTCGGCCACACGGACGCCCTGGCACGGCTCACCGCCGTTCCCGGCATCGGCCTGTGGACGGCGGCGGAGACCCTGCAGCGCAGCAACGGCGACCCCGACGCGGTCTCGGTCGGCGACTACCACCTCCCCAACCTGGTCGGCTGGGCGTTGGCGGGACGGCCGCGCAGCACCGACGAGCAGATGCTCGACCTGCTCGCCCCCTACGCGGGCCACCGCCACCGCGTCTGCCGCCTGATCGCCCTGACCTGCCCGCACGCTCCCCGTTACGGCCCCCGCCTCGCCCCGAACGACCACCGCCGCCGCTGAGCGCGCGCGGGCGGTCGCCCCGCGGCGCGCGCTCAGCGGACGGTGATGAAGGCCTCCGCCGTGCGCGCCGGCCGACTCCGGGGCGACTGGGCGGGCCGGCCGACCGCGACGGCACCCATCGGATCCCACTCGCCGGGCAGGCCGAGGGCGGTGCGGACGGTGTCCCGGCAGAACATGGTGGAGGAGACCCAGGCCGAGCCGTAGCCCTCGCCGGCCAGGGTGACCAGCAGGTTCTGCACGGCGGCCCCGACCGCGACGGTGAACATCTCCCGTTCGGCGGCGGACCTGCGCTCGTCCGGGTAGGCGTGCGAGCCGTCCATCACCAGGCAGGGCACCACCAGGTACGGCGCGTCGCGCAGCACGTCGCCCCGTGCGGTGCGGCGGGCGATCCGCTCCTCGTCCCAGCCGTCGAGCTCGTGCAGGTCGCGCTGCCAGGCGGCGAGCATGGCGTCCAGCAGCCGGGTCCGCGCCTCGGGCGTCTCCAGCAGGACGAAGCGCCAGGGCGTGGTGTGGTGCGGCGCGGGCGCCGTGACCGCGGCGGCCACCGCGCGGCGCACGGCTCCCGGATCGACCGGTTCGGGGGTGAACGAGCGGATGGTCCGGCGCAGCGTCACGGCCTCCCGGACGGCCTCGGAGGTGCCGAGCCGGAACATGTCGTCGGCGGCCGACCGGATCAGCGGCCGGGTGCCGTCGCCGTCCTCGGCGGTGACCAGGTGGCCGAGGCCCCGGATGACCGCCACCGGGGTGCCGGTGGCCTTGCCCTTCACCAGGTCGGCGGCGGCGGCGAGTTCGTCGGCGGTCGCGACGACCGTCATCGCCAGCTCGTTGCCGTGGCTGTCGGTGCGGCCCCGGTGGTCCTCCAGGACGGGCAGCCCGGCGGCTCCGATGGCGACATCGGTGAGCCCGTTGCGCCAGGGGCGGCCGAAGGTGTCGGTGATCAGCAGGGCGAGCCTGCGGCCGGTCAGCCGCTGGAGCCCGGCGCGCAGCCGACGGGCCGAGGCGTCCGGGTCCTCGGGCAGCAGCAGCACGGTGCCGGGCTCGGTGTTGGAGGCGTCCACCCCGGCGGCGGCCATCACCAGGCCGTTGCGGTTCTCCACGATCCGGACCGGACCGCGCCGGGCGACCACCCGGACGGTCTCGGCGTCGATCGCCGCCTCCCGGTCGGCGGCGTGCAGGATCCGGCCCTCGGCCTTGCTGACCACCTTGGAGGTGACCACCAGGATGTCGCCGTCCTCGAACTCACCGGCCTTGGCGATCAGCTCGGCCAGATCGGAACCGGATCCGATCTCGGGCAGCCCGGTGACGGGCAGCAGCCGGATCACCGGCGCACCTGCTCGGCCAGCTCCAGGGCGGCGCGGGCCATCGCGGCCGTCGCCTCGACGTCGGTCATCAGCAGCGGGATCGCCCGGCAGGTGATCCCGTCCGCCTCCACGTCCGCGACCGCGTCCGCGTCGGCGGTGTCCACCAGCCACCCGTCGAGCAGGCCCACCCCTCGCCCGCCATCGCCCGGGACGCCCTTCCTGCCGTAGTGGCGGGCCACCGCCGCGGCGGTGGTCTCCACGCCGACGGCCGCCAGCACCTTGTCGGCCATCCCGCGCACCGGCGCGCCGCCGATGATCGGGGAGAGGCCGACGACGGGCGCGTCCGCCGCGGCGACGGCCTCCCGGATACCGGGGACGGCCAGGATGGTGCCGATGCTGACCACCGGGTTGGACGGCGGGAAGAGGATCACGTCCGCCGCGGCGATCGCGTCCAGCACCCCGGGGGCGGGCTTGGCGGTGTCGGCCCCGACCGGGATGATCGCCTCGGCGTCCGGGGCGGCGTGCAGCTTGACCCAGTACTCCTGGAAGTGGACCGCCCGGGTGCCGGCCTCGTCGGTGATCTTCACATGGGTCTCGACCCGGTCGTCGCTCATCGGCAGCAGCCGGACGCCCGGCTTCCAGCGCACGCACAGCGCCTCGGTGACCTGGCTCAGGGAGTAGTCGGCGGTGAGCATCTGACTGCGCACCAGGTGGGTCGCGAAGTCCCGGTCACCGAGGCCGAACCACTCGGGCCCGATGCCGTACGCCTTCATCTCCGCCTTGATCGACCAGGTCTCGTCGGCCCGGCCCCACCCCTGCTCCTCGTGGATGCCACCGCCGAGGGTGTACATCACGGTGTCGAGGTCGGGGCAGACCTTCAGACCGTAGAGGTGGATGTCGTCGCCGGTGTTGCCGATGACGGTGATCTCGTCCCCGGGGGCGACGGCCGCCTTCAGCCCGCGCAGAAAGCGCGCCCCACCGATCCCGCCTGCCAGTGCCACGATGCGCATGGACTCATCCTGCCAGGCCCCCTGATGCACCACCGCATTCCGCGCGCGGTTCCCCGGGCCGCGGCTCCCGGGGCGTGGTTCCCGGGGCGTGGCGTTCCGGCCGCGGGGTCAGCGGGACTCGGGCTGCTTCGCCACGGCGGGGGAGTCCTCGTACCGGTTCATCTCGACCAGGCCGGGCGAGTAGAGGTGGATGCTGACGGCCGGTTCGAGCGAGGCGTTGACGACCTCGTGCAGGTAGCCGGAGGAGAAGACGCGCTGCCCGCCGGGGCGGAGGGTGCGCGCCCCCTCGCCCGCGTGCGTCAGCGAGCGCTCGACCAGCTCGCCCTCGACGACCGCCATCACACCGGAGGACCGGCCGTGGTCGTGGAAGCCGCTGCCCTGGCCCGGCAGCCAGCTGAGCAGCCAGACCTCGTACCCGGGGCCGGTCTCCAGCCGGGCGTACCAGCGGGTGAGCGCGTCGTACCGGACCAGCGGCGCCCAGCGGTCCCGGTCGGCGGCGATCTGGCGGACGAGCTGTGCGTACCCGGCCACGGTGGTGGGGTGCCTGGGCAGGTCGGTGCGGGCGAGGTGGGGGAAGGCGAGCGGGTCACCGGCGATGGAGACGTCGCTCAGGCCGTCCGCCCAGCCGGCTACGGCCCGGTGCGCGGTGTCCGGGCGGCGCGGCGGGGCGATGGTGAGGGCGTGGCGGCGGGCGGTCTTGTTGTGGTCGCGGTTGCGCTTGCGGATGCGCGGCATTCGCACGGGGAGTCCTCGGGCGGCTGGTCGTGGTCTGGGATCAGCCGGATCCGCTGAGAGAGCAGGGGGACTGTCGTCGCGGGCGGCCTCGATGCTTCTGCTGGGCGGCGCGCGGTGGGACGCGAGCGCCTAGATACAGCAGGAACAGAGGCGACAACAGAGCGAGTCCGCGGCACGGCGGAGCTGCGCCCGGCGGGCGCTCCGGAGGGTGGCGGACTCTGACATAGGTGCAAGGACACCGCAGGAGGGGTGACAGTGTCAACCCGAGCGGTCCGGCATATGGGACAGATCTGCTATGAATCACCGGAAGGAGTGATAAATCACCCTCTAGGTTTCAATGCGTAGATCGCTGGGAAAGCAGCCGGATGATCTGGCAACCGGGCGACTACTCCCCGGCGTCCCCCCGTTCGGGGGGTGGTCAGGTTCATGGTGCGCCGTGTTGACTGCAAGTCAGCAGATGGGTGATTCCAGGCGATTGACGGCGATTGATGCCACAAGTCCCGAATGTCCGGATATGTACACTTGTCGTAGCGCCTTGGTTCCGGGGAGTGAATCCTCGGCCCAATACCAGAGCTCGGCTTGACTGGGCCAGAGTGACGCACATGTAATTTCACTCGTGTCGTTCCGCCGCTCCAGGCAACGGCAACACCACGGGGACGCCAAAAGGGGCAGAGGAGGCGCGCCAAATGAGCGAGCTCTTTGAACTGTTGATCGGTGCGGGCATCGAAGAGGACGAAGAGGAACTCGGTTGGCAGGAACGGGCGTTGTGTGCCCAGACCGATCCGGAGTCCTTCTTTCCGGAGAAGGGTGGCTCCACCCGCGAGGCGAAGAAGGTCTGCCTTGCCTGTGAAGTCCGTTCGGAATGCCTCGAATACGCGCTCGCAAATGACGAGCGTTTTGGAATCTGGGGTGGGCTCTCCGAGCGCGAACGCCGTCGGCTGAAGAAGAGCGCGGTCTGACCGCAACCACCGAAGCAATCCGGCCGCCCGTCACACCCGCGGCCCCATCGGGCGACCCACCCCATCGGGCCGGGTCCGCACCGCAGCTCTGCCAGCGCCTCACCCGGACGGTGGGGCGCTTTCGCATTCCCCGGCCACCGTCTCCACCCACTCCGGGGGCAACTCGGCCATCGAGAGCCGTTAGTGTGGTGGGCCATCCGGATGCCCGCATCCGGGCCGCGCGCCGCCGCCAGGACCGTGCTCCACGGCCCATCAGGACGGCATCGCACACCGTCCGCTGTCCACCGGCTGCGTCCACTGGCTGCGTCCACTGAAAACTTGGGGCCCGCGCACTCGATGACCGTCTACAGCCAACAGAGCGGCTTCTCCACCACCAGGCCGCCCGCGTATCCGCGCCATCTGGTCACCGCCGTGATCGTCTCGCACGACGGAGCCCGCTGGCTCCCGCAGGCGATGGCGGGACTGCTCGGCCAGGACCGGCAGGTGCAGCGCATCCTCGCCGTCGACACCGGCTCGACCGACACCTCGCCGCAACTGCTCCAGGACACCCTCGGTGACTGGCTGCCGCCGAGCGGCCCGCTGATCCTCGGCCGCCGCGCCGGCTTCGGCACGGCCGTCGGCCAGGCGGTGGCGAGCGCCCCTCCGCTGCGTCCCGAGGACCTGTCCTACAGCCTCGACCCGTCCGGCTACGACCCGGTCACCGGCGGCTGGGACGAGTTCGGCCACCCGCTCGGCACCCAGGACGACCTCGACCGGGGCGGTCCGCGGGAGACCCGCCCGATCGAGTGGCTCTGGCTGCTGCACGACGACTGCGAACCGGAGACCGACGCACTGCGCCGGCTGCTCCAGGTCGCCGACTCCACCCCCAGCGCCGCCGTCGTCGGTCCCAAGCTGCGCAGCTGGTACGACCGCAGGCAGCTGCTCGAGGTCGGCGTCTCGATCGCCCGCTCCGGGCGGCGCTGGACCGGCCTGGACCGCCGCGAGCAGGACCAGGGCCAGCACGACCAGGTCCGCCCGGTGCTCGCCGTCTCCACCGCGGGCATGCTGGTGCGCCGGGACGTCTTCGAGGAGCTCGGCGGCTTCGACAAGGCCCTGCCGCTGATGCGTGACGACACCGACTTCTGCTGGCGGGTCAACGCCGCGGGGCACCGGGTGGTCGTCTCCCCCGACGCGGTGCTGCGGCACGCCGAGGCGGCCAGCCGGGAGCGCCGCGCGATCGACTGCGGATCGGCCCACCCGCACCGGGTCGACAAGGCCGGCGCCGTCTACACCCTGCTCGCCAACTGCAAGGGCGCGCTGCTGCCGTACGTCCTGCTCCGGCTGGTGATCGGCACCCTGCTGCGGGTGCTCGCCAACCTGGTCGGCAAGGACCCGCGTCAGGCCTTCGACGAACTCGCCGGCCTCGGCCACGAACTGGTCCGGCTGCCCCGGGTGATGATCGCCCGCAAGCGCCGCAAACGGACCAGGAGCGCCGACGCCCTCGACGACCGCAGCCTCTTCCCGGCCCCCGGAGCCACCGCCCGCCTCGCCGTCGAACAGGCCATCAGCTCGCTCGGCATCGGCAGTACCGACGGCGCCGGCGCGGGCCGCCACGGCTCGGTGGAGTCCGGGCCCAGCGACGACGAGAGTGACGACCTGGTGGTCGAGCAGTTCGCGCTGCTCAAGAAGCTGGCCCGGCGTCCGGCGCCGCTGCTGTTCACCGCCCTGCTGGTGTTCTCCCTGACCGCCTGCCGGTCCCTGCTCGGCAGCGGCAGCCTGCTCGGCGGCGCCCTGCTGCCCGCGGCCGACGGCGCCTCGGGCCTGTGGAACATGTACGCCGACTCCTGGCACCCGATCGGGACCGGCTCCACCGCCACCGCACCGCCGTACCTGGCCGTGCTCTCGGTGCTCTCCTGGCTGCTGTTCGACCACGCGAACCTGGCGATCACCCTGCTGGTGGTGCTCTCCGTCCCGCTCGCCGCCGTCAGCGCCTACCTGGTCTCCCGGCCGCTGATCGGCTCCAGGCTGGTCCGCGCCTGGGCCAGCGCCAGCTACGCGCTGCTGCCCGCCGCCACCGGCGCGCTCGCCCAGGGCCGGATCGGCACCGCCGTCCTCGCCGTGGTGCTCCCGCCGCTCGCCCGCGCCGCCGCCGTCACCGCCGGGCTCGGCATCCGCACCGAGACCGCGGCGCGCGGCGGCCGCCCCGGTTGGCGCAGCGCCTGGACCACCGTGCTGATGCTCACCATCGGCACCGCCTTCGTCCCGCTCACCTGGGCGATAGCGGTGCCGCTGAGCCTCGCCGCGCTGCTGTACGCGGTGGTGCGCGGCGGCGCCTTCGGCTCCGGCCTCACCGCGCTGCGGCTGCTCGGCCTGCGCGTCCTGGTGGTGCTCGGCGTGCCCGTCCTGGTGCTCGCCCCCTGGTCGCTCCAGGTGCTCGGCCACCCCTCCCGGCTGCTGCTGGAGGCCGGCCTGCCCGGGTTCAGCGGGCACGCCGCCACTCCGTTCGGGCTGATCATGGTCAACCCCGGCGGCAACGGCGTCCCGCCGGCCTGGCTCTCCGCCGGTATCGTGCTCGCCGCCCTGGCCGCCCTGCTGCGCGCCGACCGGCGCCGCGCGGTGCTCGCCGCCTGGGCCGCGGCCGCCGCCGGGCTGCTGTTCGCCGTCGTCGTGGCCGGCACCACCGTCACCCCCGCGTCCGGCGGGGCCCCCACCGCCGCCTGGGCCGGACCGGCCACCCTGCTCGCCGGCGTCGCCCTGCTGGCCGCCGCCGCGATCGGCGCGGACGGCGCCAACGCCCGCGTCTCCGGCATCGCCTTCGGCTGGCGCCAGCCGGTCGCCGCACTGGTGCTGGCCGCCGCCGCGCTCGCCCCGCTCGGCACCGCCGTCTGGTGGACCGTGGTCGGCGCCGACTGGCCGCTGCGCCGCGGCGACGCCACCCAGGTCCCCGCCTTCGTCGCGGAGGAGGCCGCCACCAGCGACCGCCCCCGCACCCTGCTGCTGAACGGCGACCAGAGCGGCACCGACGTCCGCTACAACCTGATCCGGGGCGCCGGGCTGACCCTCGGCCAGGTCGAGTCCACCGTGAACAGCGACGACGCCGTGCAGGACAGCCTGACCAAGCTGGTCGGCAGCCTGCTCGCGGGCTCCGGCGGCGAGCAGGCCAAGGCCCTGGCCGGGTACGGCATCGGGTACGTCGAGACCAAGGCCCCGCTGACCGGCAAGGCCAAGGACGTCCTCAGCACCACCCCGGGCCTGACCAAGCTCAGCGAGGAGAACGGCACCGCCCTGTGGCAGGTCAGCGGTGCGGTGGCCACCCGGGTCGTCATCACCAGCGCCAAGGGTGCGCCGGTCTCCGTCCCGTCCGGTGAGCACGACATCTCCACCACGATCCCGGCCGGGCCGGCCGGCCGGGTGCTGCGTCTCGCCGAGAACGCCGACCCCGACTGGCAGGCCACCCTCGACGGCACCGCGCTGAAGAGCGTCACCGTGGACGGCTGGGCCCAGGGCTTCCAGCTCCCCGCCAACGGGGGCCGGCTGGAGGTCACCCGCGGCGGCAGCCTGATGCACGGCGGCTGGATCGCCGTTCAGCTGCTGCTCGGTGTCACCCTCCTGGTGCTGGCCCTGCCCGGCCGCCGCAACCACAACGACGACGACCTGCCCGACGAGGTGGTCGCCGCCCAGGCACTGGCCGCCGCCCAGGCGGCGCCCCCGGCCCCAGGCAGCCGCCGTGCCCGCCGCCTCGCCGAGCGCGGCGAGGGCGAGGGCGGGGAGCCGGAGGCGGGCGTGTACACCACGGCATTTCCGGCCCAGCCGACCGGTGAGCCGGCGCCCGCCGCCCCGGCCGACCCGGACCAGTACGCCCAGGAGCAGTTCCAGCCGGACCAGTTCCAGGACCAGTACCAGCAGGCCGACCCGTACGGCCAGGTCGATCCCTACACCTGGGACCAGTACGCCCAGCCGGCGGACACCCAGTACGGGCAGCCGTACCCCGACCAGCCCGCCGCACAGCCGCAGTACGGGCAGCAGTACCAGGACCCGTACGGCGGCCAGTACGGCTACGAGCAGCCCTACCAGGGCTACCCGGAGGCCGAGCCGCAGCAGCAGGCATGGGCGCCCGGGCAGCAGCAGGCCGAGACCTACTACGACCCCAACAGCCCCTACGGCACCGGCGGTCACCCGCACCACAACGGAACGGGGAGCTGACCCGAGCTCATGAAGAAGCCCAGCCTCAAGGCCCCCGGCCTGAAGAAGCCGTCCTTCGGCAAGTCCGGCAAGTCCTTTGACGACCTCGGGGACGCCGCCGAGCCGGTGGCGGCCAAGCCCGCCGGGCCCCGGCCGTCCGCCGCCGGCGGCCCGCGCACCGGCGTCTCGCTGCTCGCGGCGGCCGCCGTGCTCGCCGCGGTGTTCGGGATCGCCGAGCTGCGCTCGCCGGCCGCGCCGGGCAGCCTCGGGAACGCCGGCCGCACGACCTCGGCACAGGTGGAGCGGACCGCGGTGGTCTGCCCGGCCCCGCTCCAGGGCGTCACCGGCAACACCGATCTGACCATGTTCACCCCGACGGGCGCCGCGGCGAGCGGCGGCAGCGCCACGCTGACCGACGTCGCCGGCCAGTCCGGCGCGCCGTCGGACTCGGCCTCCGCGCCGGCCGCGCCGTCCGGCTCCCCCTCGGCGAGCCCGTCCTCCTCGGCCGCCGCCTCCGCCGCGCCCGGCGGGGCCCGGCTCTCACTGAGCAAGGCGGGTGTCCCGGCGACCGGAGCCGCGGCCTCCGGGGACACCCCGCCCGGCACCGCCGCCGTGGCGACCGGCGCCTACGCACCGGGCTTCACCGTCAGCCAGACCACCACCGTCACCGACGCCCGTACGGCGGGCCTCTCCGGTCTGCGCTGCGGCCCGTCCGGCACCGACTTCTGGTTCGCCGGTGCGAGCACCGTGAGCTCCCGGACCGACTACGTCAACCTGGTCAACGGCGACACCGCCCCCGCCGTGGTGGACCTCAAGTTCTTCGGAGACAAGGGCCAGATCGACGTGGACGCCGCGACCGGGCTCACCGTCGCCCCCGGCAGCACCCAGTCGCTGCGGCTCTCCTCGCTGGTCAAGGACCAGGTGACCGACCTCGCGGTCGAGGTGGTCGCCCGCAGCGGCCGGGTGGGCGCCGCGCTGCACGCCATCGACGAGGGCAAGGGCGCCGACTACGTACCCGCGGCCGGCGCTCCCGCGCCCACCCAGGTGCTGCCCGGCCTGCCCGCCGACGCCGCCTCGACCCGGCTGGTGGTCGCCGCGCCCGGGGCGGACGACGCCGACCTGAAGATCCAGGTCTCCGGCAAGAACGGCTGGTTCACGCCGGCCGGGCACGAGGCCATCCACGTCAAGGCGGGCATGATCGCCGCCGTCGACCTGGGCAACGTCACCCGGAACGAGGTCGGGGCACTGCGGCTGAGCCCGAGCGACCCCGCCCACCCGACGCCGGTGGTGGCCGGACTGCGGATCGACCGCACCCAGAACGGCAAGTCCGACGCCGCCTGGATCGCCGGCAGCGCCCCGGTCGGCAAGCGGGCGAGCATCGCGGACAACCGGGCCGGTGCGTCCACGCTCTACCTCACCTCGACCGGTGACGCGGCCACCGTGCGGGTGACCGCCTCGGCGGGCAGCGGCGGGGGCACCCCGGCGAGCAAGGAGGTCCAGATCGCGGCCGGTGCGACGGTCTCCCTGCCGGCGCCCGAG
This sequence comes from Kitasatospora sp. NPDC032150, assembly GCF_055579945.1. Classification (NCBI taxonomy): domain Bacteria; kingdom Bacillati; phylum Actinomycetota; class Actinomycetes; order Kitasatosporales; family Streptomycetaceae; genus Kitasatospora; species Kitasatospora sp. NPDC032150. The sequence goes on from NZ_JBVIMH010000004.1 coordinate 397,649, forward strand.
CCCGGTGGCCTGAACGGCGTCTTCGGCCTCACCGTGGAGACCGTCTCCGGAGGCCCGGTGGTGGCCGCCCGCATGCTCGCGGTGAACACCAAGGACGTCCCGATGTTCACCGTCCAGTCGCTCACCGACGACCACAGCACCGTCCAGGTCCCGCACGCAGCCCAGGACCCGGGCGTCCTCAACCGCCCCTGAGCGACTCCGCCGAAGGCCCTCCCCACCCCAGGAGGGCCTTTCGGGCTCAGTCCTCGTCGTAGCGCGGGTCGATGGCGTCCGGGGAGAGCCCGAGCAGGTCGGCGACCTGCTCGATGAGGATCTCGTGCACCAGGGCGGCCCGCTCGTCCCGCCCCTTGGCGCGGATCTCCACCGGCCGCCGGTACACCACGATCCGGCTCTTGCGCCCCTGCTTGGCCGGGATCAGCCGGCCGAGCGGCACACCGTCCGGCTCCGGAGCGCCCGGCTCGGGCAGCGGCACCTCCTGGACGGCGAACTCCACGTCCACCAGCTGCGGCCAGCGCCGTTCCAGCCGTTCCACCGACTCGCGCACGTAGTCGTCGAACAGCTCGGATCGGGTCAGCGAGATGGGAACCTGAGGCGGCGCCAGCGGCCCGCGCAGGCCACGGCCGTGCCGGTCGCGGTGCCCTGAGCGCCGTGACGGGCCGGTCGGCTCTACCGGTGAACGGGGTGCGGAGCTGTCCATATCAGTACCGAGCGTAGTCCTCTCACGCCCGGAAATGGACCACACCGGCAGGCTCGCGTCGGCGACACACGACACTCGGCAGGGGGAGGGTCTTCGCGGCCCGGTCTGGAGTGCTGTACCGTCCACCCTCGTGAGCTCTGTACGTCGTTGTTCGCGGACCGCGTGCGGCCGACCGGCCGTCGCGACGCTGACGTACGTCTACGCGGACTCCACCGCCGTCCTCGGCCCGCTCGCCACCTACGCCGAGCCGCACTGCTACGACCTGTGCGCCGAGCACGCCGAGCGCCTCACCGCCCCGCGCGGCTGGGAGGTGGTCCGCCTCGCCGCCGACGCCGGGCCGCTGCGCCGTACCAGCGACGACCTGGAGGCGCTGGCCAACGCCGTCCGCGAGGCCGCCAGGCCGCAGGAGCGCACCCCCCGGCAGGGCCGCGGCCCCGAGGCCGACTCGACCGAGGTCGGCCGCCGCGGACACCTGAGGGTGCTTCGTTCCCCGGACAACTGACGGGATCCAGCCCCCGTCCTCGCCGTGTTCACCTGGCCCCCATCTGGGCCCGGTACGCTGCGGTACGTTCTAGTACCCCCGACATTCTGGTGGAGCGGTTGTGCGTGACCTGACGCAGTTGGTGAAGGCGTACGACGTCCGGGGTGTGGTGCCGGATCAGTGGGACGAGCCGCTGTCGCGGGCGTTCGGTGCGGCCTTCGTACGGGTGACGGGCGCCTCGGCCGTGGTGGTCGGCCACGACATGCGGCCCTCCTCGCCGGCGCTGTCCCGGGCCTTCGCCGAGGGCGCGGCCTCCTACGGGGCGGACGTGGTCGAGATCGGCCTGTGCTCGACGGACCAGCTGTACTACGCGTCCGGCGCGATGGACCTGCCCGGCGCCATGTTCACGGCCTCGCACAACCCGGCCCAGTACAACGGGATCAAGATGTGCCGGGCGGGGGCAGCCCCGGTGGGTCAGGACACCGGACTGGCCGAGATCCGCGAGCTGGTGGAGTCCTGGACCGCCGCCGACGGCACCGTGGAGATCCCGCCGGTCGAGGCGACCGAGGGCACCCTGACCAGCCGGGACACCCTGCGCGGCTACGCCGACCACCTGCTGTCGCTGGTCGACCTGGCCGGGATCCGGCCGCTCAAGGTGGTCGTGGACGCCGGCAACGGCATGGGCGGACACACCGTGCCGACCGTGTTCGACGGGCTGCCGCTCGACCTGGTCCCGCTCTACTTCGAGCTGGACGGCACCTTCCCCAACCACGAGGCCAACCCGCTCGACCCGAAGAACCTGGTCGACCTGCAGGCCAAGGTGGTCGAGGTCGGCGCCGACCTGGGCCTGGCCTTCGACGGCGACGCCGACCGCTGCTTCGTGATCGACGAGCGCGGCGAACCGGTCTCCCCGTCCGCGATCACCGCGCTGGTCGCCGCCCGCGAGATCGCCCGCGCCCGGGCGGCGGGCGAGCAGCAGCCGGTGATCATCCACAACCTGATCACCTCGTGGACCGTGCCCGAGGTGGTCCGCGAGCTCGGCGCCGAGCCGGTCCGCACCCGGGTCGGCCACTCCTTCATCAAGCAGGAGATGGCGGCCACCGACGCGGTCTTCGGCGGCGAGCACTCGGCGCACTACTACTTCCGCGACTTCTGGCGGGCGGACACCGGCATGCTCGCCGCGCTGCACGTGCTGGCCGCCCTCGGCGGGCAGCCGGGCACCCTCTCCGAGCTGACCGCCGAGTACGACCGGTACGCGGCCTCCGGCGAGATCAACTCCACCGTCGACGACCAGGCCGCCGCGACCGCGGCCGTCCGGGCCGCCTACGCGGGCCAGGAGGGCGTCACCATGGACGAGCTCGACGGGCTGACCGTCGCCGGGGCCGACTGGTGGTTCAACCTCCGCCCGTCCAACACCGAGCCGCTGCTGCGCCTCAACGTGGAGGCCAAGGATCCGGCGAAGATGGCCGAGGTCCGGGACGCGGTGCTCGCCGTCGTCCGCGGCTGACAGCCGATCGAGCGGGGCTGTGACCCCGTGGGCGCCCCGGCCGGTAGGGTTGCTACCGGCCGGGGCGCTCTGCCGTCCGCCCCCCGCACGACCGAGTTTCCCGAGGAGCCGAACGCCCATGAGCCTGCCGTCCTTCCTGCTGGAGATCCTGGTCTGCCCCGAGTGCCACTCGGCGCTCACCGAGTCCGGCCAGGGCGAGGAGCACGAGCTGCGCTGCACCGGCGAGACCTGTGGTCTGGTCTACCCGGTCCGCGAGGGCATCCCGGTGCTGCTGGTGGACGAGGCCCGGCGCCCCTCCTGACATCCCGTCCGATGCACGACCGACCGGCGACGGGGTCCGCGGCGCCGCGTACTGCCGGCCGGTCCTGAGGCCCACTGGGAGGCCAGCCGCATGTTCGACGACAGCCTGCTCGACGACCCGGCCGCCCTCCAGCGCGCCGACCGCGACCACGCCCTCCTCGCTCTGGCCCAGGCCGGCGCTCGGGTCCGTACCGCGTTGCGGCAGGCCGACGCCGCCGGTCTCGCCGGCCTGCGGCCGGACGGCCGCCCGCGCACCGTCGTGGTGGCAGGCCACGGCAGCGCCCTGGCGGCGGGCAGAGCACTGGACGCGCTGGCCGTCACCGGCTGCCAGATCCTCCCGCTGGCCCCCTCGGACGCCGCGCCGGCCGAGCGCGGCGAGTTCGGTCCCGCCGCCTTCACCGCCGGCCTGGTCTGGCAACTGCCGGGCTGGACGGGCCACTTCGACCTGGTGGTACTGGCCTCCGCGCAGGGGAACGAGCAGGGCCTGATCGGCCTCGCCGAGCAGGCGTACGCGCGCGGCTGCGCCATCGTGGTGATCGCCCCCGAGGGCAGCCCGCTGGCCGGGGCCGCCCTCCAGGTGCGCGGCCTGCCGCTGCCATACGTCCCGCTCAACCTGATCGGGGTAGCACAGGACGAGGTGCGCCCGGGCGGGAACGAGCCGGACCTCCCCGCCGAGGACCCGGGCGCGCTCTGGGCAGTGCTCGCTCCGCTGCTCGCCCTGACCGAGAAGATCGGGGTCACCCAGCTGCCCCCCGGTTCGCTGGAGGCCACCGCCGACCGGCTGGACGAGGCCGCGGTGCGCTGCCGCCCGGACGCCGCCCTCTACCTCAACCCGGCCAAGGAGCTGGCCGCCCAGCTCAGTGACACCGTCCCGCTGGTCTGGGCCGAGGGCCCGGTGGCCGGCGCGGCCGCCGAGCGCTTCGCCGCGACGCTGGCCGAACGGGCCGGCCGGCCGGCGCTCACCGGACTGCTGCCCGGGGCGATCACGGCCCACCGGGGCATGTTCGTCGGCCAGTTGGCCTCCGCCTCCGCCGACCCGGACGACTTCTTCCGCGACCGGGTGGAGGAACCCGACCCGCTCCAGCTCCAGGTGCTGCTGCTGCGCCGGACCCCGGAGGAGAACGGCGAGCGGGCCGAGGAGGCACGGCCGGCCGGTTATAGCGTGCAGCGTGCGCACCGGCTCGCCGAGGCGCACGAGGTGCGGCTCACCGAGTACACCAGCGACCGCCCCGATCCGCTGCAGGCACTGGCCGAGCTGGTCGCGCTGACCGACTTCGCCGCCGTCTACCTGGGACTGGCCACCTCGGGCTGAGGCGTTTTCCGGCCGGTTCCTGACGGGGCCTCGGATACTGTGTGCGGTCACCAGACCGAGCGAGGGCCGGGTCGCCCCGGCCGTAGGGAGACCGGAACCGGGCATGAGCACCGAAGGCGGCACCAAGGCACTGGTCGCGGCGCTGTCCGCCAACCTGGCGATCGCGGCGGGCAAGTTCACCGCCTTCGCCTTCACCGGGTCCTCGTCCATGCTCGCCGAGGGCGTCCACTCGGTGGCCGACTCGGGCAACCAGGTACTGCTGCTGGTCGGCGGCAGACGGGCCGCCCGGGCGGCGGACCAGGAGCACCCCTTCGGCTACGGGCGCGAGCGGTACGTCTACGGCTTCCTGGTCGCGATCGTGCTGTTCAGCGCCGGTGGCCTGTTCGCCTGCTACGAGGGCTACCGGAAGATCAGGGAGCCGCACGAGCTGGAGAGCTGGCCCTGGGCCGTCGGGGTACTGGTGTTCGCCATCCTGATGGAGGGCTGGTCCTTCCGCACCGCCTACCGGGAGGCCGGCGCGGCCAAGGGGGCGCAGAGCTGGCCAGAGTACATCCGTCGGGCCAAGGCCCCCGAGCTGCCCGTCGTGCTGCTGGAGGACACCGGCGCGCTGGTCGGCCTGGTGCTCGCCCTGCTCGGCGTCGGCCTCACCGTCCTCACCGGGAACGGGATCTGGGACGGCGTCGGCACCCTGGCCATCGGTGTGCTGCTGGTGGTGATCGCCGCGGTGCTGGCACTGGAGACCAAGTCGCTGCTGATCGGCGAGTCCGCCGACAGCACGGTGGTCGGGCGAATCCGCGACGCACTGGTCGACCACGACTCGGTGACCAGCGTGATCCACATGCGCACCCTGCACCTGGGGCCGGAGGAGTTGCTGGTCGCCGCGAAGATCGGGGTCAACGCCCGGGACAGCGCCGCCCGCGTCGCCGAGGCCATCGACGCTGCCGAGGCCAGGGTCCGCAGGGCCGTGCCGATCGCCCGTGCGATCTACCTGGAACCGGACGTCTTCAGCGCCGAGAAGGCCGCCGCCGGCCCTGATCCGGAGGCCACCCCCGGCGGCCCGGGCCCGCAGCACCGGGCCGAGGAGTGAGCCGGGCGCCCGCCGGCCGAAACCGCCCGTACCGGGCCGTGCGCGCGGCCCCTCGGTGTAGATTCGTCACCAGAGCCAAACGTCGCTGCTGATGGCGGTCGATTCGGTGGCGCGGTCGCCGTACCGTGCGTACCGGTCGAGGGAGAGAGGTCCTCCGACGGATTGTGCCGCAGCAGAGCGCCGAGCCGTCGGGCACTCTGCTGCCGAGCACACCCGAAACCAGACCACGCGCAACCCCACGCAGCGAGGAGCTGACGCATGTCGTCGAACAACACCGGTGACTTCAAGGTCGCCGACCTCTCCCTGGCGCCGTTCGGCCGCAAGGAGATCCAGCTGGCCGAGCACGAGATGCCCGGTCTGATGGCCATCCGCGAGGAGTACGCGGCCTCGCAGCCGCTGGCCGGCGCGCGGATCACCGGTTCGCTGCACATGACGGTGCAGACGGCGGTGCTGATCGAGACCCTGACGGCGCTGGGTGCCGAGGTCCGCTGGTGCTCCTGCAACATCTTCTCCACCCAGGACCACGCGGCCGCCGCCGTCGCGGTGGGCCCGGAGGGCACCCCCGAGAACCCGCAGGGTGTGCCGGTCTTCGCCTGGAAGGGCGAGACGCTGGAGGAGTACTGGTGGTGCACCGAGCAGGCGCTGACCTGGCCGGACGGCCAGACCCCGAACATGATCCTGGACGACGGCGGTGACGCCACCCTGCTGATCCACAAGGGCGTCGAGTTCGAGAAGGCGGGCGAGGCTCCGGACCCGTCCACCGCCGACAACGACGAGTTCCGGATCATCCTGGAGCTGCTGAACCGCACCCTGGTCGACTCGCCGTCCAAGTGGACCGAGATCGCCGCGACGATCAAGGGTGTGACCGAGGAGACCACCACCGGTGTCCACCGCCTGTACGAGATGCACCGGGACGGCAAGCTGCTGTTCCCGGCGATCAACGTCAACGACTCGGTCACCAAGTCGAAGTTCGACAACAAGTACGGCTGCCGCCACTCGCTGATCGACGGCATCAACCGGGCCACCGACGTGCTGATCGGCGGCAAGGTCGCGGTCGTCTGCGGCTACGGCGACGTGGGCAAGGGCTGCGCGGAGTCGCTGCGCGGCCAGGGTGCCCGCGTCATCGTGACCGAGATCGACCCGATCTGCGCGCTGCAGGCGGCGATGGACGGTTACCAGGTCGCCACCCTGGACGAGGTGGTCGAGACCGCCGACATCTTCATCACCACCACCGGCAACAAGGACATCATCCTGGCCTCCCACATGGAGCGGATGAAGCACCAGGCCATCGTCGGCAACATCGGCCACTTCGACAACGAGATCGACATGGCCGGGCTGGCGAAGCTGCCGGGTGTGGTGAAGACCGAGGTCAAGCCGCAGGTCCACGAGTGGCGCAAGGCCGACGGCAAGACGATCATCGTGCTCTCCGAGGGCCGCCTGCTGAACCTGGGCAACGCGACCGGCCACCCGTCGTTCGTGATGTCCAACTCGTTCGCGAACCAGACCATCGCGCAGATCGAGCTGTTCACCAAGACCTCGCAGTACCCGATCGGTGTGTACGTGCTGCCCAAGCACCTCGACGAGAAGGTCGCCCGGCTGCACCTGGACGCGCTGGGCGTCAAGCTCACCACGCTGACCCAGGAGCAGGCCGACTACATCGGCGTCCCGGTCGAGGGCCCGTACAAGGCCGAGCAGTACCGCTACTGAGCCGACCCGATCCCGACCCTACGGCCGGCGCACCCGCGTGGTGCACCGGCCGTACCGCTTGCCGGCGCGGCACCCCGCCGACGTAGGCTTCGGACCATGCCCAACGGCCGGTACTCGCTGCACGACACACACGACCACCTCCTGCTGGGCGAGGAGCGCTTCAGCTGCGCACCCGGCCCGGCTGGATGGCGCTACGTGTCCAAGACGTACGGCCCTGACGGCGCGGTCATCGGCACCACCGACCTCACCCTGGACTCCCGAAGCCGTCCGCTCCGCCTCGAACTGAGGGCCGGCGGCTGGCAGGTGCGCGGGGGAGCGGTGGACGGCGTCACCTGGGTGAGGGCGGACGCCGCCGACCCCGGGGGCGAGCAGGCGGTGGAGGGCCACGACCGGGCGCACGCCTTCACCGGCAGCTCCCCGGCGTTCCTGGTCGCCACGGCCCGGCTGCTCCGACTCGACCCGGGCGCGAGCGCGCGGGTACGGCTGGTGGCCTTCACCGAACCCGTGCTCGCCCCGCGCACCCTGGACCAGGGCTGGCTGCTGGAGTCCGTCGAGACCCACCCGACCGACAGCGGGCCGCTGCAGGTGGAGCAGTACCAGGTCGCCGACCTGGAGACCGGCGAACAGCAGATCGTGCACCTCGCCGGGGACGTGGTGCTCTCGGCGGCCGGCATCGAGCTGGAGGAACTGGAGTCCCCGCCGAACCCCTGGCCCGCCGCCGGCCACTCGAGCTGAGCCCTCCGTCCCGAGCCGGGCTCCCCACTCGGGAGGGCGGCCCGCTCAGGAGGGCGGCGCGAAGCCGCCGGCCGAGTGCGGGGGCTGGGACTGCTGCGGTGGCCGGGCGGGCTCGGGCGCCGCGGGCCGCGGGGCCTGCTGCGGCTGCACGGGCCCGGCGGGCTGCGCGAACTCCGGCCGGGCCGGGGGCTGCGGGGGCTGGTACGGCTGGTACGGCGCCTGCGACGGTGCGCCGGCCCCGTAAGCGCCGGTCACCCGGGCCCACTCGCGCCGCTGCCGCTCCGTCAGCACCGCCCCCAGGTACCCCGCCGGGTGCACCCCGGACGGCGCCGGGTGCCCGGTGTAGGAGACCAGGTCCCCGGCCAGCCGCTGGGCCATGCCCAGCGCCACCGAAGGGTCGAGTTCGCCCAGCCGTGCGAGGTACTGCCGGATGGCCAGCCACAGCGCGTCCGGCACCGCCGAGAGGTCCAGCGCGACGAGCTCGCCACCCAGCGACTGCATCAGCTCCGGCGGCAGCGCGGGCAGCATCCCGCGCCCCCGGCCCGCGCCGGGAACCCGCTCGCGGACCACCAGGCTGCCCGAGAAGACGTCGCCGAGCCGCCGGCCCTGGGAGTCGACCAGCGAGGTGATCACCGCGGGGACACCGGTGAAGATCACGATCTCTGCGAACCCCACCAGCCCGCGCACCAGCGAGTGCCGGAACCGCACCGGCCCCCCGTCGCTGCGCACCACCCGAAGGCCCATGACGAGCTTGCCGAGCGACCGCCCGCGCGACAGCGTCTCGACCAGGATGGGCAGCCCGACCAGGAAGAACACCGTCAGCCCGAGCGAGAGCGCGGCCCCCGCCGCCACGTCGAGATCAGGCGTCAGCGCGGCCACCGCGATCACGGTGACGACGAGCGCGACCACCTCCACGAGCAGATCCAGCGCGATCGCCAGCGCCCGGCTCGGCAGCTTCGCCGCCCGCAGCCCGAGGACGACCGCCTCGCCCGTCACAAGGTTGCTCACCACACCCCGCCCGTTTCTTCCTCGACGCCGATCCGCTCCGGCCGCGGGTACCTCCGCGTGCCCCGCGCACCGGGCACCCGAGCGCCGGGTACCCGTGCACCGCGCGCACCCCGCCGTCCGGTGCCCCCGCGATCTCCAGCGGCAAACATACGGTGACCCGTTGCGCCCCGGTAGACCGGACCCGTACCCGGCCGGTATCCGATGCGTACGGGCGTACGCCCTCTGGCAAGCTAAGCCGGACAGGGCCCGGCCCCGGCGGGCACGCGCCCGTCCCGCTGTCTCCCGCCGCCCGCTGTTTCCCGACACCGCCTCTGCCCCGGAGTGAGCCGCATGGACCTGGACGTCTTCGTCGCTTCCCACCAGGCGGAGTGGCACCGTCTCGAGGTCCTCAGCAAGCAGCGCAGGCTCAGCGGTGAGGAGGCCGACGAACTCGTCACCCTCTACCAGCGGGCCACCAGCCACCTCGCCCAGGTTCAGGCCGCCGCACCCGACCCGACCCTGGAGGGCCGGCTCACCACCCTGGTCGCCCGGGGCCGCAACGCGGTGACCGGCAGCCGGTACTCGTCCTGGCGGGACGCCGGCCGCTACTTCGCGGTGAGCTTCCCGGCGGCCCTCTACCGGTCACGTCGCTGGTGGCTCCCGATCGCCGTGATCTCCCTGCTGGCCTCAGCCCTCATCGGCTGGTGGATCGCCGCCCACCCGGAGGTCCGGGACAGTCTCGCCGCGCCCGAGCAGATCCACGACATGACCAGGCCCGGTGGCCAGTACGAGACCTACTACTCCGACCGCCCCGCCAGCTCGTTCGCCCTGCAGGTGTGGACCAACAACGCCTGGATCGCCGCCACCTGCCTGGTGTTCGGAGTCGTCCTGGGCATCCCCGTGCTGTGGGTGATCTTCCAGAACGTCCTGAACCTCGGTGTGGCCCTCGGACTGATGGCCTCCGCCGGCCGGCTCGACTTCTTCCTCGGCCTGCTGCTCCCGCACGGCCTGCTCGAACTGACCGCCGTCTTCATCGCCGCCGGAATGGGCATGCGCCTCGGCTGGACCGTGATCGACCCCGGTCCCCGCCCCAGGTCCACCGCTCTCGCGGAAGAGGGCCGTGCCACCGTCGGCATGGCCCTCGGCCTGGCGGCTGTGCTGTTCACCAGCGGCATCCTGGAAGCCTTCGTCACGCCGTCCGGCCTGCCGACCTGGGCCCGGATCGGCATCGGGGTACTGGCCGAGGTGCTCTTCCTGATGTACGCGCTCGTCCTGGGCAAGCGCAGCGCGGCCCGCGGCGAGCTCGGCGACGTCGAGGCGGCGGACCGGGCGGACCTTCACCCAGTGGCCGCCTGAGCGCGATGTGCCGGTCACCCCTCTGACCTGGTAGTCTCATGATCACCCCGGCAGGCCATTGACGTGGTTTTGACGGGCTAGTAGGTTTGAACGGTTGAGACACGGGCTGGACAAGACGAGTCTCAAGCGCTAGTGTCTACAGACACAGCCAAGTCGAGGCAGTGCACCGTCCACGTACGGAGTACTCGGCCAGGCAAAACACTCGAGACTGAGCAGTCCGAAGCTTTTGATAAGCTTCACCGTGAAGTCAAAGGAACTCCCTCCAGTGGGAATTCAGAGAAGCGAAACTCCGGAAAACGGAGCGGAAAACATCTGATAAACTGGAAACACGAAAGAACGAAGCGCCCGGAGGGTCCGCTGGAAGGCGGCCTGAAGGAAGCGTCCGTTCCTTGAGAACTCAACAGCGTGCCAAAAGTCAACGCCAGATATGTTGACATCCCCGGCCTCGGATCCTTGTGGTTCGTGGTTGGAGATTCCTTTTGAAATACACAGCGAGGACGCAGTGCGCGGGGCTACCTCATTCCGGTGGTTGCCGTGCCGCTCAACGCGAGTGTGAACCGGCTGCTTTTAATCGAGCATGGCCGAGTAATCATTCACGGAGAGTTTGATCCTGGCTCAGGACGAACGCTGGCGGCGTGCTTAACACATGCAAGTCGAACGGTGAAGCCCT
>NZ_JBVIMH010000005.1:0-29971 GCF_055579945.1 Kitasatospora sp. NPDC032150
TCAGCCACGTGATCATTGTGACCGCCCGGCCATGCCCAAGGCAGCAACCGGACGGCACGTCACAACGGGGCGAACGTTGCCTGATGCGGCACTAGCTCTCTGCCGACCCGCTCCGTCGTGGCTACCGGTGGTGCGGCGGATGGGGTGGTGACGGTGGGACAGTGGCCGTACCGGGTGCGGATTCCGGCCAGACGAGCAGGACGGGACAGGGCGCGTGGTCGACGATGAAACGGCTGGCGGGCCCCAGGCTGCGGGGTCCGAGGCGGGTGCGGTCGCCGTCGCGGGCGATGATGAGCAGGTCGGCACCTTCGGCGGCGGCCACGACCTCCCGTTCGACGTGGCCCGAACGTTCCTGCCAGGTGCACGGACGTCCCAGCCGCTCGGCCGCGGCGGCCAGGAGCCGTTCGCCGGCAGCGGCGGCGAGGTGTTCCACCACGGTGCCGGGGTCGCGTCCGGGGTGTGCGCGGCCCAGCAGCCCGGCATAGGCGCCGTGGGCGGCACCGGACGGCCCGGGCCCGCTGACGTGCAGCAGCACGATCTCGGCGTCCTCGGGGGCGTAGGTACGGGCGGCGTCGACACAGGCGGGCCAGGTGCCCTCCACGATCCAGGCGATGACGGTCACGTTGTTCAGCCTCCGATCACATGTAGCGAGCCCCACAGTGCCACCACCGCGAGCAGCAGGGCGGTCGGCACGGCGAGCAGACCGAGGCGGGTGAACTCACCCAGCTCCACGTCGGCGTCGTGTTCGTGCACGATGCGCCGCCACAGCAGAGTGGCCAGGGATCCGGCGTAGGTGAGGTTGGGACCGATGTTCACCCCCAGCAGCACCGCGAGTACGGCGCCGGGACCGGTGGGGGCGGTCAGCGGCAGCAGCACCAGGACGGCGGGCAGGTTGTTGATGACGTTGGCCAGCACGGCGGCGAGCGCCGCGATGCCCAGCAGGGCCGCGAGTCCGGTGCCGTCGGGCACCACACGGCCCAGCGCGGCGGCGAGGCCGTTGTCGACGACCGCTCGGACCACGATCCCCAGTGCCAGGACGAAGGCGCAGAACGGCACCGCCGCGGCACGCACGATCGTGGCGGGGGTGGTACGGCGTTGGGCGAGGGCGCGGCCGGCCAGCACGGCCGCGCCCGCCGCTGCCGCCCACGCCGGGTTGATCCCCAGAGCCGACGCGACCACGAAGCCGGCCAGCGTGCATGCCACCGTGGCGAGGGCGAACACGGGCACTTCGCGGGGCTCGGTGGTGAGCGGGGCTCGGGCGCCGGCGTCCAGGTCGGTGGTGAAGAACCGCCGGATGACCACGTACTCGGCGCCGATGGCGGCCAGCCAGGGCAGCGCCATCAGGGCGGCGAAGCGGGTGAAGCTCAGCCCACTGGCGGCGAAGGCGAGCAGGTTGGTGAGGTTGGAGACCGGCAGCAGCAGCGAGGCGGTGTTCGACAGGTGGGTGCAGGCGTACACGTGCGGCTTCGGGCGGGCCCCGAGCCGGGCGGCGGTGGCGAACACCACCGGTGTCAGCAGCACCACCGTGGCGTCCAGACTGAGCACCGCGGTGATCAGCGAGGCGGCCGCGAACACCTGGACCAGCAGCCGGCGGGGGCGGCCGGCCGCGGTGCGGGCCATCCAGGCACCGCAGGCGTGGAACAGGCCGTAGTCGTCACACAGCTGGGCCAGGACGAGCACGGCCGCGAGGAAACCGACCACCGGTCCCAGCCGGGCGGCCTCGGCCGTCGCGTGATCCAACGAGATCGTCCCAGTGGCGACGACCACCCCGGCGGCCGGGACCGCCACGACGGCCTCCGGCCAGCCCCACGGGCGCATCACCGCGCAAACCAGGACCGCCAGGAGCAGGGCGACGGAGAGTGCTTCTGCGAAGGGGGCGTTCAGGGTCGGAGCCTTTCCGTTCGGCAGGACCCGCGAAATTCGGTCTCCCGGTGACAGAGCCGGGTCGGGCCAGAGCTCGAAGATCATCCCATGGCGGCCTGGTTGCCCGTGGTCAGTGATCGTCGGAGGTGATCCGGCCCGTCGACCCGCGCTCCGGCGAGCCCCTGGTGTTCATCGGACGGTTCCGTCGCCCGGGCGACGGGCTACCGACGTGCGGCCGGCCTGCCAACCGTCGAACCAGCGGAACCATCGGCAAGGTGGTCGTCGGAGCGCGCGTAGTCCTCCTCGCGCGGGGAGCTGTCCCAGATCTCGTCGCACTCGGCGAGCGCGGTGCCGTGGTCGGGGAACGGAACGCGCAGACGGGATCTCTCGGTGTCGTGGTCACCCACCCAGTGCCAGCCGTCCCGTCCCCGCCGCAGCTCTCTCGGCCATCGCCCTCCCGCACTGACCCGGAGCACGTACTCGCGGTAGCCGGCCGGGAAGGTGACACCGAACTGCTGCTCCGCCTGAAGAACCCGGGCCTCGGTCAGCGGCGCCGTCGGCGGATCGGCCGCCGCGCCATGGCCGTGCTTCGCCCGCTCCAGGTACAGCGCGAGCGTACGCTGCCCTACCCCCTCCCAGTCCACCGTCCGCGTGACCGGCCACGATAGCCGTTGACCGCCCAGGGCTTGTCGGCACGTCCAGTGTGAAGCGAGGTGTCCATGGGCGTCCGGACGGGTCCCGTACCGAACAGCCTCCGGAAGTCAGTTGAAGCCGGTTCGCCGTGCTGGGATACCACTCGCCTCGGCGCACTCCCAACTCGCCCGCGACATCGGGTCAGTAAGATCACCAACGGTCCTCGTCCACGTGGGCCTCTCCTCCGCTGCTCACCGTAACTCACCGCAGACAGGGCAAGACATGGCCAGCGTCGTCGAATTGTCGTACTACCCCGTCAAGGGATGCGCCGGGACGTCCACAAGCGAGGCGATGCTGACGTCCGCCGGTATCGCACACGACCGCAGCTTCATGGTTGTCAGCGAGGACGGTGTGTTCCGGACACAGCGGCGAGACCCACGACTGGCCCTCATCCGCCCCGAGATCAGTGCCGACGGCAGGCAACTGGCGCTCCACGTCCCGGACTTCGACCCGGTGAGCATCGACGTGGACACCTCCGGCCCCCGACGGCAGGTGAACCTGTTCGGGGCCCTCTACAAGGGCATCGATCAGGGCGAGACAGCTGCCGCCTGGCTGTCGAAGGTACTCGGCGCAGGCAGCAGACTCGTGCGTGTACCGCCGGAGCACGATCGCGTGACCGACGGCAGAACACCCGGCACCTCCGGCTACGCCGACAGCTGCGCCCTGCACGTCATATCGCGCTCCACCCTGCGCCTGCTCAACGAGCGGATAACTGAACGCGGCAGCCACCCACTGCCCATGAGCCGGTTCCGCCCCAACATCGTGGTCGACGGCTGGGACGAACCCCACACCGAGGACCGCGCCCACCGCATGACGATCGGCGAGACCGAACTGGGCTACGCGAAACTCGCCATCCGCTGCGCCGTCACCATGGTCGACCAGGACTCCGCGGCGAGAACGGGCCCGGAACCGCTCCGCACGCTCGCCACCTACCGCCGGGCGGCACGGGGCGGGGTCTCGTTCGGCACCAAGTACGCCGTGCTGCGGCCCGGCAGACTGGCGGTCGGCGACGACGTGCGGGTCAGTCTGTGGGGCGAGTCCGAGCTGTAGTCCGCCGGTCGACCGCGCGCTCGCGGGGATCGTGCGTGTCGGCCGGGTGCCGGCCCCCGGGCGAGACGTGTTCGGCGACGGGTTGGCACCGCCAGTGACGGTCGACGGCCATCGTCAGCACCAGCCGCGACGCCACGGCGTGCAGGGCGAACAGCGCCGTCGCCAGGTAGGGCCGGACCCGAGAGGCGTGCAGTCGGGCGGCGTAGAGCTTGTCGAGGTCCAGTGTCCCCGGTGCGCCGGGGATCATCGGCCGGCCTTCGCGGTGACCGCGGCCCGGGCCGCCGCCTGGTCCGCTCGCCGGGACAGGGCTACCGCTCCGGCAAGCCGCTCGATCGATGCCGGGACGTCCCAGTCCTGTCGGCGCAGCGTGGCGAGGGTGGTCGCGGGGACGACCACCAGGTCCGGGGGCTCCGGTCCCCACGGCCCGGACCAGGAGCACCCAGGCCGCGTCCCAGCGGGACTTCTCCGGGCGCGCGCGGACCGCGGCCACCACTCCGTCGAGTACGGCTTGGCGCAGATCTCCGTACCGCGGATCGCGGCGGTCACTGTGGGGCCAGAGGGTACGCCGAGAGGTTCCGTAGCCGTCGGCGGTCCGGTCGGCATCCGTTCCACCCTGCCACCTGACTATCAGTCGCCCGTTTGAACGGCGGCCCCGCCTCCCCGCCATGACCGCCGGTCACAAAGTCTGTCGATATCAAGTATCTTGATATCGAGATTAATTGACGCCGACGGATGGAACGGAGCCTCGACATGCGGTGGGACGGGGGCGGACTGGTGGCGCAGCTGCGGCGGCCGCCGGGTGGGCGGGATGCGCGGATCATGCTGCTCGCGCAGTGCGTGGACCGGACCGGGACGGGCGTGTGGGCGGCGGCTACGGTGCTGTACTTCACCTTCGTGAGCCGACTGGACGCGCGCCAGCTCGGGCTGCTGCTGGGCGTGGGGGCGATCGCGGGGATCGCGGGCTCCCCGCTGGCGGGGTGGGCGGCCGAACGGCTCACCGTGCGCGGCCTGCTGATCGGCTGTCATCTGCTGCGGCTGGGGACCATGTGCCTGCTGCTGGTCGCCGACGGCTTCGCCGCGCTGCTGCCCGTGGTGGCCCTCACCTGCCTGGGAGAACGAGCGGCCAAGACGCTGGAGATGCTCTTCGCCACCCGGGTCGCGGGTGAGCGGAGAGGTGTCTACCAGGCGCTGTTCCGCAGTGTGGCAAACGCCGGGTACGCGCTCGGCGCGGGGATCGCCGCACTCGGCCTCGCGGTGAGCACCACGAACGCCTACCGCGTGCTGATCCTGGCCAACGCGCTCTCCTACGCGCTGGCCGCCGCCCTGGTCTGGCGGACCCGGGAGCCGGCCGGGCACGGGCTGGTGGCGGCGCCCGGCGACGGCGAGCCGACCAGGGACCCGTCCCCCGCACCCAGCCCCTGGCGGGACCGCGGCTACCTGCTCTTCGTACTGCTCGACATCCCGATGAACCTGGACGACTCGGTACTCAACGTCGGCCTGCCGCTGTGGCTCGTGGACCACACCAGGGCGCCGCACGCCGTCGTCCCCGCCTTCCTCGTGATCAACACCGTGCTCGTGGTGATCCTGCAACTCCGCGTCTCCGCACGGGCCGAGGGTCCGAGGCGGGCGGCCGCGGCGGTGGGCTGGTACGGAATGACCCTGCTCGCCGGCTGCCTGGTGCTGGCGACCGCCACCGGCGGCGGGGCGTGGTCGGCCTCGCTCGCCATGCTGGCGGCCGCGGCGCTGGTCACCCTGGCCGAGCTGATGCGTTCGGTGAGTTCCTGGGAGCTGGCGGTCAGCCTCGCGCCGCCACGGACCCGGGCTTCCTACCTGGGGGTGGCCGGGATGTCCCAGTCGGTGCAGAAGTCGGTGGGCCCGCTGCTGCTGACCGGAGCGGTGATGACGGCCGGCCCGGCGGGCTGGCTGGCGCTCGGCGCAGCGGTCACCGGACTGAGCCTGGTGCAGCGGCGGGCCAGCCTGCGGCGGTTGGCGGCGCTGACCGCGCCCCGGCGCTCCGTCAGCACCGTCTCCGGCTAGTGCTTCAACTGCGGCTTCCGTGACGGGAGTTCAGGCTGTCCGTTGATCCGGCCAGGAATGGAAGCACCTCGGGGAGTCGCACGCTGTCCGCCTCATGGCTGGACCTGCGGCGAGGTCGCCCGGGCGGTACGGCTTCCGGGCGGGCCACAGGCCGTGGCGGAAAACCCTGTGGTCGGATCTGTGGTAGCCCCGTCGGGACTGCGTCGCGCGGTACCCCGATACTCGGGTGATCACCGATCAGAGGGCTGGCGATGCGACCCAAACTGAAGTCCGACGTGCTGTACGTGCCCACCGGTGACGGGGTGCACGTGTTCGGCGCCGGAGCCGATGTCGCGCTGCGCGGCCGGTCCGCCTATCAGTGGTTGGACCGGATCGCGCCGTATCTCGACGGTTCGCGGGAGTTCGACGACCTCGTCCGTGAACTCCCCGACGACAAACGCGCTGTGGTGGAGGCGCTGGTGCGCCGGCTGCACGCGGCCGGCTGCCTCGTGGACGCCACCGAGGACCTGCCGCACGGCCTGACCGCACGGGAGTTGGAGACGTACGCGGCCGACATCGCCTTCGTCGAGTACCACCGGGACTCGGCCGCGCGGCGGTTCGAGTCATGGCGCAACAGCACGGTGGTGGTGCTGGGTTCGGGTCCGGCGTTCACCGCGCTGGTGTGCTCGGCGCTGCACTGCGGGGTCCGCCGGCTCCGCGCGGTGCGAACGCCGGAGAACGCGACGGATACGGAGCGGCTGGCCGAGTTGGCCGCCGAGGCGGCCCGGCGCGATCCGGATCAGACGCTGGTCCAGGTCCCGCTGTCCGACGCGGAGGAGGGCGCGCTCGCCCGCGCGGACGTGGTGCTGCACGTGGCTTCGGCCCCCCGGGCGGACCGCGCGCTCCGCCTGACCAGGCTGTGCCGGGCCTCTGGCACCCTCCTGGTGCAGGGGCTGGTGCTCGACGACGTCGCCTGGTTGGGTCCGGCCGGTCCGGCGTGGGAGTCGGCGTGGCTGCGGCTGGGCGTGCACGGCCCGCTCCGGCCAAGCGAGTTCCTCACCGGTCCGGCCGCGGCGGTGGTCGCCGGGCACCTCGGGCTCGCGGCGTTCCGAGCGGTGACGGGCGTGACCACGCCTGATGACACCAAGCTGACCAGGATCGACCTGGAGACCCTGCGCACCTCGACCCACACGTTCCTCTCCCATCCGGCCGCCCGGCCGGCCCGGCCGGAGACCGAGACGCGGTTCGCCGACCGGATCAAGCGGCTGAGCAGCGCCGACCCGATCGCCGAGCAGGACTTCTCCGCCCGGGCCGCGCGCTGCTTCGACCCCCACACCGGCATCATGCGCAGTCTCGACGAACGCGACTTCACCCAGCTGCCGCTGAACGTGACCGAGGCGGTGCCGCACTTGAACGTGACCGAGGCCGTGCCGCCGCGCTCCGACGGCGCGCCCCGGGTGTTCGGCTCGGGTCTGGGCTTCGTCGAGGCCCGGCAGCGGGCCGCGCTGCGCGGCCTCGCGGTGTACGCGGCGGGCGCGGCCGATCCGCGCAGGTTCTCCCCCCGCGGCACCGTGTGGGGCTGGGACCTCGTCGGTCAGCGGGCCAGGGCCGTACCGGCGGCCGAGGCGTTCACCGTCGGGACGGGCCTGGCCGCACGGTTGAGCTGGGGCGACGCCGTGACCGACGGCATCGCCCAGCACTGCGCCCGCCTGGCCGTGGCCGACGTCTCAGCCGGCCGGACGAATCCGGTGGCCCTGGAGTTGGCCGGGACGGCCCTGGACGCGAGGGCCCGGTGCCATCTCGACCTGCTGCGGTCGGCCCGGGGTTCCGTCCAGGCCGCCGACATCGGCGGCGAGCTCGGGACCCCGGTGCTCGCGTGGTGGCAGGAGGGCCGGCCGATCGGGGTGACCTGCGGTCCGAACGCGGTGGCGGACGGTCTGGAGCAGGTGGTGCTGGACCGTCAGGCCGCCCTGTCCGGTGAGCCGGAGTACGCGCCGACTCGGATCCACGGGCTCGACCGGTTGCCCACCCCGGCGTCCGGTGTGCGCCGGCCGCGCGAAGCGGACCTGCAGGAGCTGGTCGGCGCCCTGCGGCTCCGCGGGCTGCGTCCGGTCGTGGTGCCGCTCGACCACGATCCCGCGGTCCACGAGTTGCTCCCGACCGTGCTCCGCATCGTGCTGGTCGATGAGTCGAGTCCTCGATGAGCGAGTCCTCGATGGGTGAGTCAGCGGCCGGGGCCGCCGATCAGGCCGGGCTCCGGTTCTGGTGGCGCACCTTCGAAGGGGTCCAGGAACTGTTCGCGGAGGGGCACGGCGAGGAGGGCGGGCCGGACGACCCCCTGCCGACCAAGACCTACCGGGGCCTGCCACGGCACGTGCTGCGCCCACCCGCCCGGCGGATCGGCGACGCGCGCTGGTCCTTCGCCGACTTCCGGCGGGCTCACCCGAAGGACGGTCCCAGCCGCGACGTCCTGGACGAGCCGGCCCTGTCGGCACTGCTGCACTACACCTACGGGCTCGGACGGATGGAGTCGGGCCCGCATGCGGTCTGGCCCTACCACCGGATGGTGGCCTCCGCGCGGTGCTTCTACCCGGTGGAGCTGTACCTGTGGCCGGCCGAAGGGGTAGGGGATCTGCCTGCGGGGTGCTACCACTACGACCCGGCGCACCACGCGCTGACCGGACTGCGGTCCGGCGGCATCCCCCGCGAACTTCGGACTGCCACCGGAACGGGGCACGAGGGCACTCTCGCCCTGATGGTCGCGGCCGTGTGCTTCCGCAAGACGGCCTTCCGCTACCGCGACTACGCCTACCGGCTCTGCGCCCAGGAGGTCGGCATGACCGTCGGGAACGCGCTGCTGGTGGGAGGCGCGCTGGGGCTGCGGGCCCGCGTGCACCACCGGTTCGACGACGCCGTCGTCAACCGCGCGCTGGGCCTCGACGGAGACGAGGAGACCGCCTTCGCGGTGCTCGACCTCTCCCCCTGGCGGCCGTCCGGGACGGCTCCGGCGCCAGGTGACGAGGAGCCCGGCGCGCCGCTGCCCGCCATCCGTCCCTGGCACGTGCGCACCAACACCGCCGATCCGGCCACCTGGTCGGGCCTGGCCGCACTGGACCGCGCCAGCCGGCAGACCGGCACCGGCTGGGAGACACCGGTGGACCGGGACTCCTTCCATCTCCCGGCCGACGGTCCCGAGCACCCGGCCGACGGCCCCACCACGACCGGCCGGGTGTCGCTGAGCACGGCGGAACCCGAACTCGTCGAACTGGCCGAGGCCCTACGGACGCGCGACTCGGGTGGCCGGATGTTCCTTCCCGACGGCAGGCCGCTGCCCGCCGGGCAACTGGCCGGTCTCCTCCGGCACGCCCTCGAACCGGTGCCGTCCGACCACACCGCGGCGGCCTGCCGTCCGCTGGTCGACTGCCACGTGCTCGTGCTCAACGCCGTCGGCGCTGCCACCGGCCTCTACCGGCTGGGTGACGCACCCGAGTTGGTCGCCCTTCCTGGCCGGGACTGGCGCGGTGTGGTGTCGATGCTCTGCGACCGGACGCCCTCGGTCAACTCGGCGAAGGCCAACGCGATCGTGTTCCTGAGCGCGAACCGGATCGCGGGCGACCGCTGGTTCGGTGACCGCGGGTACCGGATCCTGCAACAGGAGGCCGGGATCGTCGCGCAGCGGATCAGCGTGCTCGCGGCGGCCGCCGGGCTGTCCGCGCGGGTCACCAACGGCTACCACGACGGCCTGGTCCGCGCCCTGATCGGCGCCGGTGCGGCGCACGTACCGGTCTTCACCCTCGTCATCGGCCGCCGCCGGGCCAGCGCGCAGTACGAGGTCCCGCTGACCTGGTGACGCGCGCCACCGAAACGGCGCCGCACGCGATCCTACGGTCGGCCTACGGCCGCACCCGTGAAGACCGCAGCCCGCTTCCCGTCCGAACCTTGGCGTGGACCGGTTCTGGTCCCCCGGAACCGACGACGAAGAGAGGAGGACAGCCATGGAGAAGGACCTCGTCCTGGACCTCGCCGACCTCAGCGTGGACGAGCTCGACATCCTGCCCACCGCACCGGGCGCCAGCCTGGAGTCGATCAATGTCGGCCACGCGATGGTCGAGATCGGAGCGTCCAACTGCACCTCGCGGGGCACGCCCGCGAGTTGCTGTTCGTGCTGCTGCTGCTGACGCGGCAGGCACTGCCGTGCCCGGCGCACAGCCAGTGCGCCGGGCACGGCGCCGCAACTACCCACGAGGAAAGAGACGTTGACCGACGCATCGACAGTAGCCATCCGCCCGGCCGGTGTCGCGGTACTGGGCAAGGGCCTGCTCGCCACCGCGATCCGGACCGCCGTCTCCCGAACGCACCGGCTGGTCACGGACACCGACGACGGCTGCGCCGCGATCGTCACCGCGAGCGACGGCTGGAACGGCGCCGTCGCACCGGAGCGGCCCGGCACCGGGTGGTTGCCGGTACGGGTCGAGTTGGGCAACGTCGTCATCGGCCCCTACGTCGTACCGGGCCGGACGGGTTGCGCGCGCTGTGCCCGGACCCGGCGGGAGCGCGCGCTCGGCCCGGACAGCCCCAGGGCCGAGCTGGTACGCCGGTTCGGTACCGAACTGGCCGACCGCGCCAACCCGTTGCTGTCCAGCTGGGCGTGCGACGCGGTCGGCGACCTCGTCTCGGCGGAGCTCGCCGACCCGCCGGGCCGGTGGACGACCGATGCCATCGCGATCCTCTCGCTGACGGGCCTGGCCGTCGACACGCACCCGTTCCTCCCCGATCCCGACTGCCCCGGATGCGGCGGCCTGCCGGCCGACCACCCACCCTCCCTGATGGACACGGCCCGCCCGAAACCCGACCGGGACACCTACCGGGTCCGCGATCTCGCCACCGACTGGGACACCTTGGTGCGGACCTACGTGGACGGGCGCACCGGGGTGATCCGCCAACTCGACGTGCGGACCGACTACCGCTACCCGATGGTGTCCGCGCCACTGCACCTGCCGGGTGGCGAGCAGGAGGCCGGGTTCGGCCGGGACCTGGACTACGCCGGTTGCGCGCGCACCGCGCTGGCGGAGGCACTGGAACGGCTCGGCGGCGCCCGCCCCGGCGGTCGGCGTACGACGGTCCGCGCGAGCTACCGCAGGGTGGCCGAGCGGGCGGTCTGCCCGACCGAGCTCGGCCTGTACCCGCCGGAGCGGTACGCGGAGCCCGGGTTCCCCTACCCGCCCTTCGATCCGGACCTGGAGCTGAACTGGGTCTGGGGCCACTCCTTCGGCCGGGACGCACCGGTGCTGGTACCCGAGGACTACGCCTACTACCGTACCCGGCACGGCAGTTCGCTCGCCCGGCCGCTGGCGTACGAGGTGTCCAACGGGTGCGCCCTGGGCGGCTGCCTGGAGGAGGCTGCGCTGCACGGCATCGTGGAGCTGGCGGAACGGGACGCCTTCCTGCTCACCTGGTACGCCCGGCTGCCGGTGCCCAGGGTGGACCTGGCCACGGTGGCGGACCCGCGGATCGGGATGCTGGCGGAGCGGATCCGGCAGGACAGCGGCCACCGGGTGGCGGCCTTCGCCACCACCACGGAGCACGGCATACCCACCGCCTGGGTGATGGCGGTGCACCCCGCGCCCGGCGCGGAGCCCGCGGCCATCTGCGCGGCGGGCGCGCACTTCGATCCGGAACGGGCGCTGCTCAACGGGCTGTTGGAGCTCACCGCGAACCTGGGCTGGAACCGGGTCGCGCACCGTGAGGAGGCGGCCAGGATCGCGGCGATGGTCGCCGATCCCGACCTGGTGCGGGAGATGCGCGACCACGCCCTGCTCTACTGCCACCCGGCGGCGTTCGACCGGTTCGGCTTCCTACCGGGTGAAGACGCCGGCCTGCCGGTGGCCGCGGCGTTCGCGCGGGCCACCTGCCGACCGCGCGGCGAGGACCTGCGCACCGATCTGGCCGAGGTCATCGCCCGGTTCACCGGCCGGGGCCAGGACGTCATCGTGGTGGACCAGACCACGGACGAGCACCGGGCCGGCGGCCTGGCCTGCGCGAAGGTGATCATTCCCGGGCTGCTGCCGATGACCTTCGGACACCGGATGCGCCGCACCCACGGCCTACCCAGGCTGCTCCGTCTGCCCGCCGAACTCGGCTACCGGGACGGCCCGCTGGACCCGTCGGAGGTCAATCCGCATCCCCACCCCTTCCCGTGACTGGAGTTGACCATGACTCAGGGCTTCTCAACCCCGGACACCTTCGGCGTGCGGATCGGCGGGCTGCCGGTGTCGATGCTGGACGACCTGCGATCGCCCGAACTGTGGCAGCAGGTCGAGGCGGTGCTGGCCGGCGAGGAGCGGTTGACCACCGTCGCCGCGGAACTCTCCGACGAACTGTTCGAGCTGATCGGACGCGAGCCGGCCGGCAAGCCGCTGCTGGTCGCACTGCGCCGGTCCATCCACAACCGCCGGCCGCCGGCCCGGTACTGGAACGACGACGTCCGGGCGGTCCTACCGGCCGGCCTGGCCGACGGGGTGCGGTCCTGGCTGGAGCTGCTGGCCGCGCACCAGCGCGACCTGGCGTTGCTGGACGAGCTGGTCGGCCGGCACACCGAGACCCAGCACGCGCTGCTGCGGAAGGCGGCCGGCGATCCGGCCTTCCAGTACGGGCTGGTTCTGAGCAGCCCCGTGCTCCACGACCGGCTGCGCACCTGGCTGGCCCGGCCGGAGGAGACCCCACCGGACCGCCGACTGGCGCTCCGGCTGGCCAAG
Organism: Kitasatospora sp. NPDC032150; assembly: GCF_055579945.1. Classification (NCBI taxonomy): domain Bacteria; kingdom Bacillati; phylum Actinomycetota; class Actinomycetes; order Kitasatosporales; family Streptomycetaceae; genus Kitasatospora; species Kitasatospora sp. NPDC032150. The sequence continues at coordinate 12,378 of NZ_JBVIMH010000005.1, forward strand.
TACCTCGCCCGGATCACCACGAAGACCACCCCGTTCAGCACCTTCACGATCAACGGCCTCGGCCACTGGCGCGACCGGGCTTCCGGCGGGTCCGGGGAGGCGAGTGAGCAACCGGAGGGCGCGCCGGCACCGAAAGGGAGGAGCGAGGAAGCGACCGACGAAGGAGGCAGCGCGGGAGCAGGGGGCACCTCCCGGCCGCCAAGGCTGGGGGAGAGCGTTGGTGCCGGGCCGGAGCGCCCGGAGGCGGGTGAGCACAGGGACTTCACCGTACGGACCGTCGTCGAGCCCAACCTGTGGCTGATCCAGCAGTTGGTCCGGGAGCTGAGCCGGCATCCCGTCCTCGCGGCGCGCCTGCGGCTGCGACTGAACCCGAGCGCCCTGCTGACCGGGGAGCACTGGGAGTTCCTCGGCCCGGGCTCCGATGAGCCGCTGCGCAGCCTGGCGGCGAGTGCGCAGATCCAGCTCTGCGTGGACGTGGTGACCGAGGCCGGGCGGACGCGCGCGGAGGCCGCCGAACAGGTGGCGGTCCGCACCGGGAGCGCCCCGGCCACCGCCGACGCCTATCTGGGCCGGCTGGTCGACCTCGGACTGCTGGAGGCCGAGCGGCCGTTCGCCGACCAGGCGCTGGACCCGCTCGCCGAACTGCGCTCCTGGGTGGCCGGCGCGGGCCCGCCCCTGGCCGAGGTCGTCGGTGAACTGGACGGGCTGGCGGACCGGTTGGCCGGTTACCCGGCGCTCACGGACGCGACGGACCGGCTTCGGCGCACCCGGGACGTCGAGGCGGCCCTGCACCGGATCCGCTCACTGGTAGGACCGGAGCGGATCGAGCTTCCGGCCAAGAACAGCATCATCGAGAACGCGTTGCTGGTCACGGTGGAGACCGGGCCCGATGCGCGCGACTGGGCACCGGTGCTGCGGGATCTGGACGTCGTACGCCGTTGCTACGCCGTACTTGACCCCGCCCTGCCGGGCCGGGTCGCGCTCGCCGAGGCCTTCGCCGAGCAGATCGGCGCGGGCGCCGAGGTGCCGTTCCTCACCTTCCACCGGGCGGTGCAGGAGTGGTTGCGTGAGGACGGCGAGCTGCCGGGCGTGCTGTCCATCGCCACGCACGGGTACCGGGCCCTGGAGGATCACCGGCTGCCGAGGATCCGTGAACTCTCCAAGTTGCGGACGCAGCTGTGCGCCGAGGCACTGGGCGGGCCGTTGGCGGAGGACGGCGTGCTGCGGCCGTCCCTCGAGCGGCTGTCGGCGTTGGCCGACCGCTGGCCGGTGTGGATGCGGCCACCGGACTCGGTGGCCTTCTACGGGCAGCCCTACGGTGAGCCCGACGACCCCCGGTTCGTGGTAAACGCCGTCAACTCCGGTCACGGCCGCGGCCGTGACCGCATCCGCCGGCTGTTCGCCCAGGCCGGGGTCGCCGTGGAGGTGGACACTGCAGCACCACCGGGCGGTGTGCTGGTCGCCGACACCTGCCGCCATTACGGTGCCAATGTCGGTTTGCGCTTCTCGGCGGTGGCGGAGGAGATCGACTACCCCGGGGGCCTCAGCCGGCGCGGGGCCGACCGGCGCATTCCGGTCGGCGACCTCCTGGTGCGCCACGATCCCGCCCTCGGGCTGCTCACCCTGCGCTCGCGCGGTCGCGGGAGCGAGGTCCGCCCGGTACACCCCAACCTCATCGCGGAGCTGTGGCTGCCGCCCGCGATCCGGCTTGTGATGCAGGCGTTCGGCGCCACGCCGAACCTGCTCATCCCGGGCCGGCGGATGTTCGGGGACACCTCGCTCGACGGGGTCGACCAGCTGCGGGCCGAGCCTGCGGTGGTCATCGGCCGCACCACGGTGAGCCGCCGCCAGTGGGTGTTCCCGGTGAGCGCCGTGCCCGTCCGCGGCAAGGGCGAGAGCGACCGCCGCTACCTGCTGCGGCTGGCCGCCTGGCTGCGCGAGCACGGCATGCCCGTCCGCTGCTTCGTCCGGGCCCTCGACCCTGCCTCGGTGGTCGGCGGCAGCGTATGGCGGATCAAGTCCCGCAAGCCACTGCACATCGACTTCGCGAACCTGCTACTGGTGGGCCTCTTCGAACGGATGCTGGCCGGAGGGGAACAGGTGCTGTTCCTCCAGGAGGCGCTGCCCGACCCGGCCGACGCACCGCGCTACGGGGCCCATGGATCCCGGGTGACCGAATACCTCGTCGAGATCAACGGAGGACAGGATGCCGACCGCTAGCGACCGGCTGGAACCCGCCACGGCGCAGGCCACGGACTGGGTGTGCGCGCACGTCTTCTACGACACCGACCAGGACGGGCTGCTGGCCGACTGCGTCCGGCCGCTGGCCGGGGCGCTCCTCGCCGACGGCCTGGTGCAGCGGTACTTCTTCCTGCGGTACTGGGAGGGCGGCCCGCACGTCCGGCTCCGGCTGCTGCCCGCCCTCGCCGCCGACCGGGCCGAGGTCGAACGGCTCACGGAGACGCGGATCCGCGCGTTCCTGGCGCGCCGCCCGGCCCGGGACGTCGTGGACCGCTCGCGCTTCGCCCAGGTGGCCGCGGACCTGGCCGGTCTGGAGGGCCGGGCGGGCCACGACCAGGTGGTGCGGCCGAACAACACGGTGGAGTTCCTCCCCTACGAGCGCGAGCACGCGGACTACGGGTACGGACCGGCCATCGCCGCCATCGAGCGGCACTTCTTCGAGTCCAGCCGGCTGGCCCTCTCGGTGGTGGCCGCCGGGGCGACGCTGGAGCAGCGCGCCCTGCTGGCCTTCGACCTGGTCGTGGGGGTGTTCGCGCTGAGCGAGGAGGTGCGCGACCAGTGGCGGCGCCACGGCGGCCCGCCGCTGCCGTTCGGCAGCGGTCCCGAGGCCCCGGAGACGGTGGCCCGCTACCGGGCCCAGCGCGAGCAGCTCCGGGAACGGGCACTGGACACCTGGCGGATGGCGGCCCGACCGGACGGCACGGACCAGCGGGCGTACTGGCTGGCGTCGGTGCGCCGGCTGCGGGACGAACTGCACGACCTGGAGGACCGGGGCGGTTTCGCCACCGAATGGGCCGCCTCCCCGCTGGCCGGCCCGCTCGACCTGGCCGCCACCGCCCACCCGGCCACCAGTCTGGTGCTGCTCCGCTGCGCGCACCTGGTCAACAACCGGCTCGGGCTGACCCTGTGGCAGGAGAACCAGCTGCGTTTCCTGGTCGGCCGCGTCCTCTCGGAACTGCCCGAGGCGTTGACGGCGTCATGAGCGACTCGGCCGTCCGCTGGCACAGCATCCACGTCCACCACCATGACGAGAGTGCCGAGTCCGCGCTCGTCCGGCACGCCGTCCGGCCTGCCTTCGAGGCCGTGCGCAGCTCGGTCAGCGGCGCCTGGTTCGGTCGACACTGGCGGCGCGGTCCGCACCTGCGACTGAACTTCCTTGCCTCCGATTGGAGTTGGGCCGCCGAGGTGCGGCCGACGGTCATCGCGCTGGTCTCCGAGTACCTGCGTGCCCATCCCTCGACGGCCCGGCCGGACGAGGCCGCGCTGGCCCCGGTGCACCGGCGGTTGGCGGAGCTGGAGATGGAGACCGGGCCGCTGCACCCCTGGCTGCCCGACAACGCCGTGCTCGAACAACCCTACGACCACCGGTTGCAGGTGCTCGGGTCGATGCGGGCCAGCGAACTGCTCGCCGGCTTCCTCAGCGACACCACCGACCTGGTGTTCCGGATGTACGACCACCTGTCCTCCGGCGGCGCGCTGCCGACGCTGGCGCTGGACCTGATGTGGACCACCACGGCGGTCGCGGCCATCCCGTTCGAGGCGGGTGGCGCACCGATCGAACGCGGCATCCTGTCCCTGCGGTCGCATGCCGACGCCTTCCTGTCCCGCACGCGGGACCCGGCCGGGTACCGGGCGACCTTCGACGAGCGCTACCGTCGCCAGGCGGACGCCCTGTCGAGGCGCCTGCGCGTGGTGGAGTCCGCGTTGGCCGGTGGCGGGGGTGAGCCGCCGTTCGTCCTGGAGTGGGGCGAGGTGGTGCGTCGGTACCAGCGGATCGCGTACCCGCTGCTGGTCTCGGGGGAGGTGTCGCTGCGCGGGGCCGGGCGGGCGCCGCGGATGCCGACCCGGCAGGTCAGCGAGTTCCACCAACTCCTGCAGAGCGGCCACGGGCACGCGGACTTCCTGTGGAGCGACCACTGGTTCGCCTCCTTCCGGCTGGTGGTGAACTACCTGTACGTCCACCTGGGCCGCCTCGGGCTGGGGCCGGCGGACCGGGGGCTGCTGTGCCACCTGGCTGCGAACACCGTCGAATCGGTGCACGGCGTCTCGGCGACCGGCAGCTTCCAGCGGTACGTGGTATCCAGGTCCGCCGCCGGCTCTCCCGAGTGGGTCCGGCTCGGCGCGCAGTGGGCGGACGGGATGGCCTGAAGGGCGCGTGGTGCTACCCGTCCACCGGCAGCGCTCTCACCGTGGCCGCCGTCGTCCTCGCCGGGATGATCTCGGCGAGTTGCTGGCGTCCGGAGATGCCGAGTTTGCGGTAGGCGCCGGAGAGGTGGAACTCCACCGTCCGCACGGTGACGAACAGCTTCCCGGCGATGGTCCGGTTGGTGTGGCCGTCCCGGGCGAGGCAGAGGATCTTCAGCTCCTGCGGGGTCAGGCCGATCAGCGCCGGATTCGGCGGTTCGTCGGTGTCCGCCGGGAAGTTCGCCTGCTGTGCCTCGGTGATCCGGTTCACCAGCGGCCGGGCGGAGCAGGACCAGGCCGTGGACAGCGCGGCGACGAGCTCGGTGTGCGCCTCGTGCGGCCGGACCGCCTCGCTCAGCGCGGTGGCCAGGTCGAACCGGGCGGCCGCCAGCTCCAGCCTGGCCGGTGAGCGGGTCAGTGTGCCGACGGCCCTGGCGAGCAGGCTGATGCGGCGCGTGCCGGTCTCGGTCATGGCGACCGCGTGTTCGGCTGTCCCGATCGTGCGCGGTGTTCCCCACCGGCGTGCGTCGTCCAGCTCGGCGCCGGCCAGCCTGGCCGCCTCGGCCACCTCACCCGCCGCGACGAGCAGCTGCGCGGCGCGCGACCGCCACGGCAGCACGGCCGGGTTCCGCACCTGGCAGTCGGTCAGCAGCCGGCCGGCAGCCAGGTAGTCCACTACCGCGCGCAGTGGTTCGCCGCTCTGCTCCCACAGGGCGGCACGCGCGGCGAGTACGGCCGGGGTGTCCTGCCACGGCGGCAGTTCCCGGTCCAGGCCGCAGCCGGTGAGCAGGGTGTGGGCGGTGTCGGTGTCACCCATCAGGGCGTGCGCCTCGACCAGGGCCGACACAGCGAGCGCGGCCAGCCGGTGGCCCGTGGGCACCAGCCCGCAGAGCCGGTCCGCCATGGGCGTCAGCGCCTCGGCCACACCGTCCAGGTCACCGCGGACCCGGCGGATCCCGGCGCGCAGCAGCTCGGCGGCGACGTGGTCCCACCGCCCGGGCGGTACCCCGCCGGCCAGCCTGGTCCGGCTGCAGTGCGTCCATGCCTCGGTCAACTCGTCGGCCCGGATCAGCGCGCCGCAGCCGTACCACAGGCCCCTGCCCAGGCTGTCGCTGCCACCGGCCAGCGACAGCCTGGCATGGCGCACGGCCGCCGCCCTGTCCACCCCGGCGTCGACCGCCTCGGCGGCTCGCAGTGCGGCCAGTTCCCAACAGCCGCCGCCTGGTTGCGGAGCCTCGGCGGCCAGGCCGTCCAGCCCCTCGCCGGACCTGACCAGCCAGGCGGGACCGCCTCGCCAGCTGAGCGCCTTGTGCAGCCGCAGCTGCCAGACGTACGCGGCCGAGGCCGGGCCGAGCCGCTCGGCCGTGTCGTCGAGGACCGCCACGGCGTCCGCGGGCCGCCCGCACTCGGTCAGCAGACCGGCGAGGGCCAGCGTGTGGTCCACCATGGCGGAAGGGTCCTCGGCCTCCTGCCGCGCCGCGTCCAGCTGGCGCACCGTGAGCTCCGGATCGACGAACGCGTCCAGTGCGGCGAGCTCGCGCCGCACGGCCGCCCTGACCTGCGGCCCCAACTGCTCCCGCAGCAGACCGCGCAGGTACCGGGCGGCGTCCTCGGCCCTGCCCTCCTGCACCAGCCTGCGGGCCGCGATCCGCAGCGGTCCTACCGTCCAGTCCTGGCCGAGCGGACCGGCCGCGACCAGTTGCCGCGCCACCCCGGTCACGTCGAAGTGCCCGTCGCGCAGGATCTCGGCCGCCCGCAGGTGCAGGGCGGCCCGCGTGCCGACCGGTATCGCACCGATGACCATCGAGGCGAGCAGCGGGTGGCGGAACACCAGCGGCGTGCGGTTGGCCAGCAGGCACCGGTCGACCAGCTCGTCGACCGCGGTCAGGGCCTCCCCCACGGTCAGCCGCGCGAGTTCCGCGGCCTGCGCGATCTCCGCGTCGACACCGAGTACGGCGACCGCCCGCGCCAGCGCGAGCGCCGGTTCACCGAGGCCGCCCAGCCAGCGCTCGATACCGGGGAGCGCCCTCGAACCGGCGCCGGCCCGCAGCTTCTCGGCGGTGGGAGCAGCGCCGCTGTGCTCGGACAGCAGGGCCTGTAGCAGACCGGGGTTGCCACCGGTCAGCTCGTAGCAGGCCGCCGCGGCGTCCTCGTCGAGCCCCACCCCGCAGCGGGCGGCCGCGAAGTCGGCGAGTGCGGCCGCCGGCAGACCGGTGAGGGTGATGTGTTCGGCAAGCGCGGCGAGTCCGGTCGTCAACTCGGGCACGCCGCCACCTCCGAAGTGCCCGGCGGACAACGCCACCACCAGCCGGTGCGGGAACGTGGACGCCGACAGCTCCGACAGCCAGCGCAGCGACCACGGTTCGAGGCAGGTCGCGTCGTCCAGGCAGACGGCCACCGGTGCACGGCGGGCCTGTGCCCGGACCAGCTCGACGAGATCGCGCAGCTCCTCCACCGGGGGCGAGGACGCGCGGTCCGCTACCCGCGTGCCCGCCGGCAACAGCCGGGCGAGCACCTGGTCGGCGGCCGCGAACGGCACGTCGGGCAGGTTCCGCGCGTTGGCGACGGCCACCTGGAACCCCGCGTCGGCGGCGAGCGCGGCCAGTGCCGCCACCGCCTCCGACTTCCCGATCCCCGGCTCCCCCTGGATCAGCACGGTGGTCGGCCGGCCGGCGCGGGCTCTGTCGATCACACCACTCAGCCGCGCCAGCTCGGGCCCACGCCCCTCCGCCCCGATCCAGGCCATCGTTCCCTCCCCGCACGAACCTGCCGTACACCCGTCATCGCACGGATTCCGGACGGCACGAGATCTTGTGACGGACACTCAACCCTGTTGATCCGCAGCAACTTTATGGCAACCCGATGGTGTACGACCAGGTTGCGAGGAAATCTCCCCGCATTGCCGCCGATGCCGGTCCGACCGATGCCGCGACAGCGGCTTCTCAGCCATCACCGCGCCCGGGACAGCGCCTTCGCCGGGACCGGGAATGGCTACGGACGGCCTCGACTCCCGCTGCTCACAGGCTGGTTGACCAGCCCGCGCGATGCCCTTCGCCCACGGGGCGCACCGCTCCCGTCCGCTCCTCGACGATCAACCAAAGCCCGATCGGGGCGGCCGGAACGATCGACCGCCGGCTGAGGTGTGCCCGAAAGCGATATCCTTCAAGACATATTTTCCTACAGGGTGCCTGTTCGCATGTGACGCGCCTTCACGGGCGGCCTGCCGATGGGCGGTCATCCGTCGGCCTCGATCTTCCACAACGGCCCGAGCCGCGTGCACGGCCAACTGCCGGGCAAAGGCGGGGCCCCGCGCCATAGCACGGCCACCATTGACTGCGCAGTCGTTTCCCGAAGTAACCCGCCTCTCGGGCGAATCCGCCCCCGGACGCCGGTGGAACGTCCACGAGTGGGCAAGCCTGGTGCCGGCACCAGGCCCGACCGATGGAGCAAGAGCCTTGTCTGGACACCTCCCACCGCCATGTGAAATACGTGGCATGTCCGGCTAGAGGCAGCAAATCGGTTGTGTGGCAGTGTTTTTGGGTTTCTGCCAGACATGTCATGAACCCGGCTATGCTACGTCCGGCCCAGCCTGCCGCACCGCCGTCGCACCAGGTCGCGCGGATCGGCGCGGGCGTGGGGCCGCATGCCGAACGCTGCCCCACGCCTCCATAGTCGGCCGCCGCCGTCCTTCCCCCTAGCCTTTCGATCGTTTGAGGATGCTGATGCTTCGTGCTGGATCGTCCCCCGGAAGCCGGTTCTCCGCTCCCGTACTCGTGTGGCTCCTGCCCACGGTCGTGACGGCCGCCGCGGCTCTCCTCGCGGTGTCGGTGGTCCCCGCCGGCGCCCGCGCGGGAGTCGTGTGGTGCGGGGTGGCAGGCACCGCGGCGGTGGCCGTGGTGGCCGCCGAGGCGGCGCGCCGGGGACGTGCGATGGCGATCCTTCGCGAGCGGTACGCCCAGCAGGAGGACGAGCTGCGCCGCCGGCTGGCCCGGCAGGAGGCCGAGACGGTCGAGCTGGCGAAGTCCGCTCTGCCCGAGGCGGTCGCCCGGCTGCAGCGCGGCGAGTTCCGCGAGGACCTGCTGAAGGCCTACGAGTCCCACGACCCCGTCGCGGACCAGGACTTCCAGGCCGCCCTGCACTACGTGCTGCGCACCGTGCTGGAGGCCGTCGACAACGAGGAGGGCATGCGGGAGTCCGCCCAGCGGGCGTTCGTCAACATCGCCCGCCGCGTACAGGCGATCGTCCACCGGCAGGCCCAGGAGCTGCGCGAGATGGAGGACCGGCACGGCAACGACCCGGCCGTCTTCGACGACCTGCTGCGCCTGGACCACGGCAACGCGCTGATCGGCCGCCTCGCGGACAGCATCGCCGTCCTCGGCGGCGCCCGCCCCGGCCGGCAGTGGAGCAGGTCGGTGCCGCTGTACAGCGTGCTCCGCGGCGGTATCTCGCGCATCCTGGACTACCAGCGGGTGGACCTGCACCCGGTGTCCGAGGTTGCCGTGGTCGGACCGGCCGTCGAGCCGCTCATCCACGCGGTCGCCGAGTTGCTGGACAATGCCACCCGGTACTCCCCGCCGCAGACCAGAGTGCATCTGACCGCCGTCGAGGTGCAGACCGGCATAGCGATCGAGATCGAGGACGGCGGCCTCAGCCTTAGCGAGGAGGGCCGGGCCCGCGCCGAGCGGATGCTCAGGGAGGCGCAGTCCGGTATCGACCTCAACGACCTCGGCGAGACCCCCAGGCTCGGCCTGGCCGTGGTCGGCCGCCTCGCGCAGGCGTACGGGTTCCAGGTCTCGCTGCGGCCCTCCGCCTACGGCGGTGTACGCGCCGTGCTGATCGTGCCGCAGGGGCTCATCACCACGGCACCCGCCACCGCCCGGGCACACGGCATCGGCGTCGCCTCCGGCCCCCGTCCGATCCCGCCCGCCCGTACCCGGCCGGCGGCCGGGCCGCGGCGCCGCGGGTCGACGACGGCACAACCTTCTTGTCCGGAGCCGTCGTTCGGCTCCTCCCTGGAATCCCTCGCGGGTTCGGGCCCGGCGGACGGCGGGTTTCCGGTGGTCGGCGAGCGCACCCCGAACGGTCTGCCGCAGCGCCGCCGCCGCGCCGCGGCCCCGTGGACGGGTACTCCCGAGGCCTCCAGGGTCCCCGAGCCGGCCCAGGAGCCGGTACAGCCCGGAATGTGGCTGGCCGCCTTCCACGAGGGGGTGAACGGCCATGCGCCGTCCACCGGTGCGGCCGGCCACACCAATGAAGAGTCGGCAGGGAAAGGCGAGCAGTGATTCAGCAGCGGACCAACATGGACTGGATGCTCAAGGAGCTGGCGGACGGTGTCCCGCACACCCGCCACATCGTTGTGCTCTCCGCCGACGGACTGCGGATGGCCCAGTACGGCACCGACCCCGACACCGCCGACCGCCTCGCCGCCGCCTGCGCCGGCCTGCAAAGCCTGGCCACCGCGGTGGGGCACGAGTTCCCGCACGGCGACGGCCGGATGCGACTGGTGGTGATCGAGGTGGGCGGCGGCTTCTTCTACCTGATGGCGGCCGGCTCCCGGGCCTACCTCGCGGTGCTGGCCGAGGAGGGCGTCGACGCCGGGCTGGTGGGCCAGCGGATGCGGGACCTGGTCGCACGGATCGGCGAGCACCTCAGCACACCTCCACGCAACGGCGGGCAGGTCGCATGAGCGAGCGCGGCACGGAACTCCCCCTGGTCGCAGGCTCGGCGGGAGTCGTCGGAAGGCGCGCGTCACGCGGAGTCCCCGCCCGGCGGACGGGGCCGCCCCGGCCCGGGCCAGGAGAGGAGGCGAGCACATGAGCACAGCCGGCCGGGACTGGGACGAAGGCAACCCCGAGCGGCTCTATGTGATCACGCGCGGCCGTAGCGGTCTGCCCGAGCACACCACGTTCGACCTCGTCACACTGGTCGTCTCCCGTTCCGAACCGACGCCCGTGATGCAGCCGGAGCACGCGGCGATCCTGCGCATCTGCGGCTCGCCGCTGTCCGTGGCCGAGATCTCCGCCTATCTGCGTCTGCCTGCGAGCGTGGTCACCGTGCTGCTGGCGGACCTTCTCGTCGAGGGACGGATCGAGGCCCGCGCCCCCGTCCCGAAGGCGTCCCTTCCCGACCGTGCCTTGTTGGAGGCGGTGATCCATGGACTTCAGAAGCTCTGACACCGTAGTGGGGCCGCAGGGCGCGGACCTGCTCCCGGCCTCGGCCAGCACCGCCGTCAAGGTGGTGATCGTGGGCGGCTTCGGCGTCGGCAAGACGACCCTGGTCGGCTCGGTGAGCGAGATCCGCCCGCTGACCACCGAGGAGACCATGACTCAGGCCGGGGCGGGCATCGACGACACCGCCGGGGTCGAGCGCAAGACCTCCACCACGGTCGCGATGGACTTCGGCCGGATCAGCATCAGCGACGAACTGGTGCTCTACGTGTTCGGCACCCCGGGGCAGGAGCGGTTCTGGTTCCTCTGGAACGGCCTGTTCGAGGGAGCTCTCGGCGCGGTGGTGCTGGTCGACACCCGCCGGCTAGAGGTCAGCTTCGACGTGATCGGGCGGCTGGAGGACCGCGGCGTGCCGTTCGTCATCGCGACCAACGCCTTCCCGGAGTCCCCGACCTACCCGACCGAGGAGCTGCGGACCGCCCTGGACCTGCCGCCCGAGGTACCGATCGTCGCGTGCGACGCCCGGACGCGCGAATCCAGCCGGGACGTCCTGCTGGCTCTGCTGCGCTACCTGTACGACCTCGCGGCCCCGGCCGTGCGGTGACCTCACTCCGCCCCTGGCCGCCCGTCGGCCACCGGTCCGTCTCCCGGTCGGCGCACCGGAGACGCTCGCCCCGTCGGCAGCCGGCCAACCGCCGCGTGACGACGGCCCGTTCACTCCCCTCGATGACCGCACTTCCCGATGACCCTCCCGTGCTGACTCCGGAGATACCGTGACCACCCCGTTCCCTCCCGACGCCTCGCTCACTCCGCCACCCGGGTGCCCCGCCCACCAGCTCGGCACCGACGTCCTGCGGCGCCTCCACGGACCGGAGGCCGAGGCCGATCCGGCGGGCCTGTACGAGAAACTGCGCGCCGAGCACGGCGAGGTGGCACCCGTGTTACTCCACGGCGACCTCCCGGCGTGGCTGGTCCTCGGCCACGCGGCGAACCTCGCCGCCATGCGCACGCCCTCCCGGTTCTCCCGGGACTCCCGCCGCTGGACCGCGTTCCGGAACGGACTGGTCGCGCCGGACTCCCCGCTGATGCCGGTGATCGCCTGGCAGCCGCTGTGCGTCTTCGCGGACGGCGAGGAGCACAAGCGCCTGCGCGGCGCGGTCACCGACAGTCTGAACCGCTTCGACCGGCGCGGGGTCCGCCGCTACGTCACCCGCTTCGCCGACCAGCTGATCCAGGACTTCGGCCCCACCGGCCAGGCCGATCTCGTGGCCGAGTTCGCCGAGCACCTGCCGATGCTCGTCATGACGCAACTCCTAGGGATGCCCGAGGAGTACGGGCCACGGCTGGTCGATGCCACCCGGGACCTGATGAAGGGTACCGAGACTGCCATCGCGAGCAACGAGTACGTGGTGGAGACGCTCCGCCGGATGATGGAGCGCAAGCGGGCGGCACCTGGACCCGACCTCGTGACCTGGCTGATGCAGCACGGTGCCGGGCTCACCGACGACGAGGTGCTGGAGCACCTGCGGGTGGTGCTGCTCGCCGCGAACGAGACGACCGTCAACCTGATCGCGGACACCCTCAAGCTCGTCCTCACCGACCGGCGGTTCCGCGCCCACCTGTCCGGCGGCCACATGACGCTGCCCGACGCCCTGGACCAGGTCCTCTGGGACTCCCCGCCGATGATCCTTGTAGCGGGCCGCTGGGCGACCGGCGACACCGAACTCGGCGGTCGCCAGATCAAGGCCGGCGACATGCTCCTGCTCGGTCTCGCGGCCGGCAACGTCGATCCGGCCGTCCGCCCCGACCTGTCGAAACCGCTCTCCGGCAACCGCTCGCACCTGTCCTTCGGCAGCGGTCCGCACGAGTGCCCCGGCCAGGACATCGGCCGGGCCATCGCGGAGACTGGCATCGACATCCTGCTCACCCGCCTGCCGGACCTCCAACTCGGCGTTTCCGAAGACGAGTTGACCTGGACCTCGGCCTGGCTGTCCCGCCACCTGGTCGGCCTGCCGGTGCGCTTCACCCCGCGGACGGCCGACGGGGACGCCACGGCCGACGGACTCACCGCACCCACAACTGCGCCCACCACCGCGTCGACGACCACGCCGGCCCGGCCCACCCAGCCGACCGCGTCGACCACGTGGGCGACGCCGCCCGCGCCGCCCACCGCCCAGCCGTCAGCGCCGGAACCTCCCGTTCCAACCGCCGCCGTCCCTCGGCAGCGCCGCAGCTGGTGGAGCGTCCTGACCGGGACGTTCCGGCGCTGACGCCAGCGACAGCGGCAAGAGCCACACTGAGCGAGCAGCCCGACCGAGCGACATCCCGGACGGCGCGGTTCAGAACCGTCCCGCTTCGCCATTGACGCTGCTGGTGCAGCAGAAATGCTTCAACTTACCTCACAAGTACCCGAGTTGGCCCGAACGGACATCCGGAGGTGACCCGCCTGCGCCCCCTGACCCGCCTCGGCAAGGACGAGTGGGGCACTCTCGGCGAGGTCCGGGAGCTCCGTCGCATCGGATACGCCGACTGGCCGGTGTCGAACTGACGGCACCCGAGGCCCCCGGGGAGGGCCTCTCGGCGGTCGCGGGAAGGCGGCGTGGGTCAGGGTTCGTCGTCGGCGGTGGAGGGGCGGCGCAGGATCAGGCTTAGCAGTGTCAGTCGCAGGACGGGTTGGCCGTGGTCGTTGGTGAGTGTTCCTCTTTTGCGCAGGAGACCGCAGTCCGGGCGCAGGGGCATGGGGCCGGCGCTGAGCACGGTCAGCCGTCCGTGCAGGACGTCGTCGGGGCGTACGGGGTTGAGCCAGCGCAGTTCGTCCAGGCCGGGGGATCCGGCGGTGGCGGAGCCCTGGAGCAGGCTGGTGGCGTAGAGGCGCATGAACAGGGCGCCGGTGTGCCATCCGCTGGCGACCAGTCCTCCGAACGGGGACTCCTGCCCCCGGGTCTCGTCCACGTGGTAGGGCTGGGGGTCGAAGGCGGTGCCGAAGTCAATGATCTCCTCGCTCGTCACCTTGCAGCTGCCGAGGTCGTACGTGGTGCCCACCCGGTAGTCCTCGAAGTAGCGCATTCGGTCATCCTCTGGGGTCGTGGTCGGGCCCGCCGGAGAGTCCGCGGCGGGCCCTCTCGTAGAAATAGATGATGGCGTCGGAACGGTTTCTCAGGCCGAGTTTCCCCAGGGCGCTGCGGACGTGGCTCTTCACGGTGCTCTCGCCGACCACGAGTTTCGTGGCTATTTCGGGATTGGTCATGCCTTGCAGGAGGAGTTCCATGACATCGCGTTCGCGTGGTGTCAGGCCGGAGAGGTCGAGGCCGGTAGATGGTTCCGAGACGGATCGGGGTTTCTTTTCGGGCGTATCGGGCCCATCGGGTTTGGCGGGCGGCTGATCCTGCCAGGGGGCTAAGAGCCGGTATCCGGCGTGGATCAGGCGGATTCCGGAGCTGATCTCGTCGGAGGAGGAGAGCGGGGAGAGCAGGCCGGCCGAGCCCACGTCATCGAGGGCGGGTGTCGACGGGTCGCGTGCGTCGGCGAGTGTGATCAGGCGCAGGGGGTGGCCGGGACTGGAGCGGGAATCGACGGCCAGCCCCCGGACGAGTTCCCGTTCGGCGCGGCGGTCGCCGGCGAGGACGACGTCGGGCGATCGCTCGCGCCACAGCCGAAGGGCCGACTCGGGGCTGCCGGCGTCGCCCACCACGCAGATGTCGGCATGCTGGCTGAGCAGCTCGCGGAACCCGACTCTGGCGTACTCCCGCAGGTCGAGCACCAGAAGGCGGATGTGCGGTTCGCGTGTGCGCTGAGCTCGTGGAGGTTTCGGCTCGAAAGTCTCCATGGGAATTGTCCTCCGCATCGGCAGACCCTTCTTCCGGCAACCTGCTCGCACGGAAGGGAAACGCATCCGGCGACCGCCTCTTCGCATGGCGGGGCGGTCGCACGGCACAATGCACTGAACACCCGGGGCGGCCGGCCCGGGAGCCGGCCCCAAAGGACAGGATGGCATATGCCAGCTGTCGATCCTACGCGCCGTTCCCGGCTGCGGCACCCCCTTCCCGATATTCGGACAGTGGACGCCGAGGGGTGAGAGACCTCTCAGGAATTAAACGGGAAAGGCACCCGTGCGCCAGAAGTGACCGGTTTTTTGTTCCCCGCCGCAGCCCGGTGCCGCCCGCCGCCGCGGGGCCTGCTGCGGGCCGCGCGACCGAAGGATCGAAGGCGAACCTGACGCCAAATCAGCTAGTGTGGCCCGCATGACCCTTACGCCGTCACAGGACACCGCCTCCGAGCTCCAGCCGTGCGACTCGCCCGTCCAGATCCTGGAGCGGATGGGCATCGAGTTCACCCTCCATGAGCACGCGCCCATCCGGACCCAGGCCGACATCGAGCGGGAGCTGGGCCTTCCGGTGGAGTTGCTGCTCAAGACCATGGTGTTCCACACCGGGCAGACGTTCGTGCTGGCGGCGCTGCCCATCCAGCGCCGCGTGCACTACGGCCGGCTGGCGAAGGCCGTCGGGGTGCCCCGGGCGTCGCTGCGCCAGGCCGAGCCGCAGGAGCTGCGGCAGCTGGCCATGGAGCCGGGCGGTGCGAGTCCGGTCTGCGGCCGGGAGGGCGTGCTGGTGGTCTTCGACGAGTCCGTTCGCGAGATGGACCGGGTCTACTGCGGCAGCGGGCTCGCGACCCAGAGCGTCGAGGTCAACGCCCGTGACCTGCTGCGCCTCCTGGAGCCGGTCACGGCGCCCGTGGCCTCGTAAGCCGGCCAGGGTCGGCCGGGCCCGAGCCTCAGTCCCTCGCCCGGCCGACCCGGTCGGCCTCGGCTGCCGGCTCGGGCTCGCGGGCGGCAGCCGCCCGGCCGCCCGACGCGAAGCGCGGACGGCCCAGCCCCAGGGCGACGCCGACGGCCACGAGAAGGCTCCCCCCGAGCTGGACCGCGCCGAACGGCCCGGCGCCCACAACTGGTGCCAGCACCGCCGCCGTCACCGGGATCAGCCCCGCCAGCAGGGTGGCGCGCTCCGGCTGGAGCCTCCTGAGCCCCTCGTACCAGCACAGGAACGCGACCACGGTCACGGCCCCGACGAGCCACGCCAGCGCCGCGAACTCCCGGGCCGTGGGCAGCCGGAGGGCCTCACTGCCGCCCCCCGCCCACACCGCTATGAGGATCCCCTCTACGCCGGCGAACAGGCACGAGTAGGTCGACACCAGGACCGGGCCAAGCTTCGGCAGGACCGGCAGCGCCGCCAGCGAGAACGCCGCCTCCCCGGCGAGCGCCAGCACCGAGTACAGCGAACCCGCCAGATCGGTGCGGCCGAGCCCCTGGACGACGGTGGCACCGACGACGACCACGCCGGCACACCCGGTGATCCACAAGGATGGCCGCCGTCGTGCGAACAAGGGCGTCAGCAAGGCCATGGCCAGGGGGACGCAGCCCACCATGACACCGACGACGGCGGGTTCCGCGGTGCGCAGTGCCGCGAGAACGGCGAGGTTGAACCCCAAGAGGCCGGTTGCCGCGAGTACGGCGAGCCAGAACACGTCGCGCGCGCCGGGGCGCGGACGGCCGGCCGCCCAGGGCCGTGCGATCAGGGACAGCACGAGTGCCGCCAGCACGTATCGGATGGCCTGCCCCCACAGGAACGGGTACTCCGTCAACAGGCTGGAGGAGACGAAGGAACTGCCCACCAGGACCGTCGCAGTGCCGGCGAAGAGCACCCCTGTCTTCGAATCGGTGGTATCCATGGGTGGGATCCTCTCACGCTCGCGTACCGATTTGTGCGCGAACATGGATAACCTACAGGCCAATTGACTGATCATCACCTATGGGTGGTTCTCAACTACGGTCACGGGACCCGCTGGTGGCGTTCAGGCGCGGGAAGAGACGTCGCGCCGAGGCACCCGCGACGCGCGCCAGCCCTGGTGCGCTGAGCCCTCCGAGGTCCCGTACGCGTTCCAGGGACTCGCGGATGTCCGGGCCGTGGATGAACGGGTAGTCGGTGCCGAAGAGGATGTGTTCCTCGCCGGCGACCGTGCGCAGGACGCCCAGGACTTCGGGGGACGCCGACTGCGCGGTCTCGTAGTACAGACGGCCCAGGATCCGGCGAACCTCCAGGTCGGACACCCGGCCGGTGTGCTGCTCCGAGCGGATCCAGGTGCGGGACAGCTCGATGCGCCACGCGAGGTACGGCAGCGTGCCCCCGGCGTGGGCCAGGACGATCCGCAGCCGGCGGAAGCGGTCCAGAACGCCGGAGAACAGCAGGTCCGTGACCGAGCGCGTGGTGTCGAAGACGAAGTCCAGCACGCCCGGGGCGACCCCGGTGGCCACCTGCCCGGCATCGCGCCGCGAGCCGCACGACGGATTGGGGTGGATGAAGACCGTCGCCCGCCGCTGGTCCAGTTCCGCCCACAGCGGCAGCAGTTCGCTCATCCCCAGATAACCACCGCCCGGCAGGCTGGCGCCCAGGACCACTCCGTCCAGGTGGAGGTGGTCCAGCGCGTGCTCGACCTCGCGCAGGGCCGCCTCGACGTTCGGCAGCGGCAACGTGGCCAGTGCGGCGAAGCGCCCGGGGTGGCGCTCCACCAGATCGGCCGACTGGTCGTTGATGCGCCGGGCCAGCGCCACCAGGTCCAGCCCCGCCGAGGTGGCCGCGGCATCGGGCAGGAGCACGGAGGTGACGGCGGCCGCGATGCCCGCGTCTTCCATGGCCCGCAGCGCCCGCTCCTCGGACCAGCGGGGTACCGGAACCCCCGGGGCCATCTCGCGGATCCCGTGCCGGGCCAGCAACGCGACAAGGTCCGGGAAGTAGCTGTGGTGGTGCACGTCCACCCAGCCGGCCATGGCGCTCACCTCGCTCATACCTGCGCTCCCTGACGGATCGGAACCGACAACACCCGCACACTCCCGGCGCCGGCGCGGGGGGGGGGGGGGGGGAGGGGGGGGGGAACCCCCCCCCCCCCCCCCGCCAACCACACAACCCCCCAACCCCCACACCGCGAGGACGATCGCCATCCTCAAGGGGA
>NZ_JBVIMH010000005.1:29981-73161 GCF_055579945.1 Kitasatospora sp. NPDC032150
GCCGTGGTCCCCTTTTTTCTCGTCCTTGCCCCCTGGGGAGGGGAGAAACCAAAAACCCCCGAACACTCTTGGCTCTTCCTCTCGGGTTTTCTTCCCCCCCCCCCCCCCCCCCCCCCCCCGCACCCGCTACGGCCGGGCCACCGCCGGAACGCTCTGGAGCGCGGCCTCGATCTCGGCCTGGGGAAGCTCGAAGTCCTCCATCCGGCCCGCGAGGAACGAGTCGTAGGCGGCCATGTCGAAGTGGCCGTGACCGGAGAGACCGAAGAGGATCGTCCGCTCCTCACCGGCCTCCCGGGCCGCGAGCGCCTCCACCACCGCGCCCCGCACCGCGTGCCCCGACTCCGGCGCGGGAACGAAGCCCTCGTGCCGCGCGAAGCGGACGGCCTCGGTGAAGACGTCGGTCTGGGTGTGCGCGAGGGCCTGGATGTGACCCGACTCCACCAGCGCGCACAGCGTCGGCGCGTCCCCGTGGAAGCGCAGCCCGCCGGCGTGGATCGGGGCCGGGATGAAGCCGCTGCCGAGCGTGTGCATCCGCAGGACCGGGCCGAGGCCCGCGGTGTCGGCGTAGTCGTAGGTGTAGCGGCCCCGGGTGAGGGTCGGACAGGCGGCGGGCTCGGCCGCGACGAACCGCACGCCCGGGCGGGCCCCGGACAGCCGGTCGGCCAGGAAGGGGAACGCCAGACCGGAGAAGTTCGATCCGCCACCGACACAGCCGATCACCACGTCCGGGTAGTCACCCGCGAGCTCCAGCTGCTTGCGGGCCTCCAGGCCGATGATGCTCTGGTGCAGCACGACGTGGTTCATCGCCGAGCCCAGCGCGAACTTCGTGTCGTCGTGAGCGAGGGCGTCCTCGACGGCCTCGCTGATGGCGATGCCGAGACTGCCCGGAGAATCGGGATCCTTGGCCAGGACATCGCGTCCGGCCTGCGTCCGGTCGGTCGGGGACGCGTGGACCTTGCCGCCCCACACCTCCATGAGCGAGCGCCGGTAGGGCTTGTGGTTGTAGGAGGCCTTGACCATGTAGACGGTCACCTCCAGGCCGAAGAGGCTTCCGGCGAACGACAGCGCCGACCCCCACTGCCCGGCTCCCGTCTCGGTGGTCACCCGGCGCACGCCCTCCGCGGCGTTGTAGAACGCCTGCGGCACGGCCGTGTTCGGCTTGTGCGAACCGGGCGGCGAACCGGCCTCGAACTTGAAGTAGATCTTCGCCGGGGTGTCCAGCGCCCGTTCCAGCCGCTCCGCGCGGTACAACGGGCTGGGCCGCCAGGCCGCGTAGACCGCGCGGACCTCCTCGGGGATCTCGATCCAGCGCTCGGTGGAGAACTCCTGGTCGATGACGGCCCGGGGCAGCAACGGCGCCAGATCCTGCGGACGCAGTTCCTGCAGGGTGCCCGGGTGCAGCGGTTTGGGCAGCGGCACCGGCATGTCGGCGACGACGTTGTACCAGTGGGTCGGGATGTCCGCGGTGGGCAGAACTATCTTCTGCATGTGGCTCCTTCAGAACATCGGGGCGAGGCTGGGCGAACGGAGGCTGCCCAGGTGCTGGTGCCACAGGTGGTCGGGGTTGGCCTCGACCTGGCGGATGATCTCCCGCATGGCCTCCAGCGCCCGCGGCTCGCTGTCCTCGTAGACATCGCCCTGGAGCATCTTGAGCACGTCGTTGCGGTACCGGGGGTCCTGGACGAACGCGGTGAACAAGATGTTCAGCCGGTAGTAGATGGAGATGAACTCGTACCAGTTGCTGACCCCGCGCCGCAGCGTCGACTCGTAGGTGGAGAACCGGGCCTTCTCGAAGGAGCCCTCCTTCGCCGCGGCGATGATGTCGGCGCTGGCCAGCCGGGCGCTGTTCAGGGCGACGCTGACACCGCTGGAGAAGATCGGATCGACGAACCGAGCCGCGTCGCCGATGAGCAGCCAGCCGTCGCCGCAGATCTCCTTCATGCCGTAGCTGTAGTCGCCCTCGGTGCGGAACGGGGTCACCCGCTCGCTGGCCTCGAGCGCCTTGCGCAGTTCGGGACGGCTGCCGACGCACTCCCAGAAGAATTCCTCACGGCTGCTCCTGGACGAGGTGACGTGCTTCTTCTGGGTCACCACCCCCACGCTCGTCACGGTGTCCGTGATGGGAATCTGCCACACCCAGGTGTCCGTCACCGGCAGGAAGTGGATGAAGATGTAGTCCGCCTGCTCGCTGTCGTGCGACAGCGCCGTGCGGTCGAGGCCCTCGAACCAGGTGTGGATGGCGTACTGGTTGAACACCGGGTCCGGCACCTTGAGCTTGAGCTGGCGGCCGAGCATCGTGCCGCGGCCACTGGCATCGACCACCATCCGGGCGCGCAACCGCACGTCGCTGCTGCCCATCCGCAGGGAGACCACCGGATTCGGCCCGCCGAAGTCGACCTCGTGCACCCGGGTCCCCTGGTACACCTGGGCGCCGAGCGACTCGGCGTGCTGAAGGAGCATCAGATCGAACTTGGCCCGGTCCACGTGGTAGGTGTAGTCCTGGGTCACACCCGGCTGATCACGCTCGCTGAACTCGATCTCGGCGGCCCTGAAGCCGTGCGACAGACCCGTGAAACCCATCGTGGGGATCGTGGCCGGAGCGGCCGACGTCCAAGCCGCCCCGTACTTGCGGGGGAAACCGGCCTTCTCCATCAGGGGCAGCGCACCGATGTCGTCCAGGACCGGGGTGGTGGCCGGCACCAGCGACTCCCCCACGTGCGGCCTCGGGAAGATCTCCCCCTCGAAGACGGCACAGGACAGACCGGCCTTGGCGAGGTAGGACGCCGCCGTCGAACCGGCCGGCCCCCCACCGATGATCGCGACGTCGAAGTCCACCCGATCGGTGTTACTCATGTGCTTCCCCCGTCCCTTCCGGCGCGGCGTCCGACTCGGACCTCAGTTCCGTGACCAGCCGGGTCACACGGTCCAGGTTCATGAAGTTCTCACCGAACATCCTGTCCACGGGAATCGTGATTCCGAACTCCTGCTGGATGAACGTGATGAGCTCCATCGTGGTCAGCGAGGTGAGGATTCCCCATTCCAGCAGCGGCGTGTCCGGAGCAATGGCGACGTCGTCACCCTGGACTATTCGCTCGGTAATGAAAGCCTCCAGGGCCTTGTAGGTCTCCGCATAATCCATCGGCGCCTCCCGGTCCGTTGTAAGCGCAGGTCAATCTATACACGCCCACCTCGCTCCGTCTTTCCCCCCACAGGTTGACTTTCTCCTGCGGCCGCGTGCGCATATCCCCCGACGGGAGGGGTTCCTTCTCACCCCAAGGGAGGAGAGCATTTCAGCGCGGAAATTCAGCCGCCGTGGGGAAGGGGAAAACGGCTGATTGCCCTAGGGTCGCCGCATGGATTTCGACTGGACCCCGGAACAGGTCGCCGTGTACGACCGGGTCGCTCACGTGACCGCCACGTGGGACTGGGCGGCACCCCGCGCCGGCGACGGCTTCTACACGACGGAGGAATGGCGCCTGTGCGCCGAGGCCGGCGTCCTCGGCCTGTGCGTCCCGCGGAAGTACGGCGGCCTGGGCCTGGACGCGGTGAGCGCGGCCCACGCGGCCGAGGGGTTCGGCCGCACCTGCCCGGACCTGGGTCTCGTCTTCGCCGCCATGGCCCACCTGTGCGCGTGCGCGATGCCCGTCGTGGAGCACGCCGGTGACGGCCTCAAGGCGGCCGTGCTGCCCAAGCTCTGCTCCGGTGAATGGATCGCGGCCAACGCCATCACCGAGGACGGCGCCGGCTCGGACGTCACCGCGCTCACCACCCGCGCGCAGGTCCAGCCCGACGGCTCCTACGTCCTGACAGGAGAGAAGTCCTTCGTCAGCAACGGGCCTGTCGCCGACCTCTTCGTCGTGTACGCCACCACCGACCCGCGCTTCGGGCACCTCGGCCTCAGCGCATTCGTCGTCGAGCGCGACACCCCTGGGCTCCTGCCCGGCCCCGCGTTCACGAAGCTGGGCCCCGCCAGCTGCCCCGCCGGCCGTGTCACCCTGGACGGCTGCCGAGTGCCGGCCGACCACCTGATCGGCCGCCCCGGGACGGGCGGGGCGATCTTCCAGAGCTCGATGAACTGGGAACGCACCTGCCTGTTCGCCGCCTACCTCGGCGCCGGCTTCCGCATGCTGGAACGCTGCGTCGAACACGCGCGGAAGCGCCACCAGTTCGGCCGCCCGATCGGCGCCAACCAGGCCCCGGCCCACCGACTGGCCGAGCTGCGCGTGCGCCTCGAAGCCGCCCGTCTGCTGATCCACCGGGCCTGCTGGCTGATCGACCGCGGCACGTCCTCCGCGCTCGACGTCGCCATGGCCAAACTCGCCACCGCCGAAACCGTGGCCGACGTGGCCCTGGAGTCCCTGCGGCTGTTCGGCGGTGCGGGGGTGCTCGGTGAAACCGGCGTCGAGGGCGACCTGCGGGCCGCACTGCCGGGCACGATCTTCTCCGGCACCTCCGACATCCAGCGCGAGGTGATCGTGAAGGGGATGGGCCTGTGAGCCTGCCCCACGGCACGCCCGACGACGGACTACGACTGCACCACCTCCTGGCCCGCGCCGCCACCGCCACCCCTCAAGCACCGGCCGTGACCGCTGCCGACGCGACCGCCGACTACGCCGCCGTCGACCGCGCGGCCAATCAACTGGCCAGAGTGCTCGGCGAGTTGGGCGCTGGCCCGGGCGACCGTATCGGCCTGTGGCTGCCCAAGTCGGTGCCCGCGGTCGTCGCCATGCAGGCCGCACTGCGCCTGGGGGCGGCCTACGTCCCCATCGACCCGCTGATCACGGCGGAGCGAGCCGCGCGGCTGCTCACCGACTGCGGGGCGAGCGCGCTGGTCACCACCCCCGAACGAGCCGAAGCGCTCCGCACGACGAAAGCCGTGATCGCCACGGTCACCACCGGACGGACCCGCCTCGGCGACGACGCACCGTGCTGGGCCGACGTCGAGCGCAGCTCCTGCGCCCCGCTCCCCGAGCCGGCGCTCGGCCCCGACGACCTGGCGTACATCCTCTACACCTCCGGCTCGACCGGCGAACCCAAAGGCGTGTGCCTGAGCCACCGCAACGCGCTGGCCTTCGTGTCCTGGGCGGTCGGCGAGCTGGGGGCGAGCGCGCAGGACCGGTTCGCCAACCACGCGCCCTTCCACTTCGACCTGTCCGTACTCGACCTCTACGCCGCCTTCAGCGTCGGCGCCTGCGTCCATCTGGTGCCCGCCGAAGCGTCCTACGCTCCCGCCCAGCTCGTCGCGTTCCTCCTCGACCACGAGATCACCGTCTGGTACTCCGTGCCCTCCGTCCTGGTCCTGATGATGCGCTTCGCCGACCTGGCCGACGTCCGCCCCCCGGCACTGCGACTGCTGCTCTTCGCGGGAGAACCCTTCCCACTGCCCCACCTGCGCGCGCTCCGTGCGGCCTGGCCCACCGTCCGATTCCTCAACCTGTACGGGCCCACCGAGACGAACGTGTGCACCTGGCACGAGGTGGAGAAGGTCCCTGACGACGAGGCCGGTTCCGTGCCGATCGGCCACGCGAGCTCCGGCGACGAGGTCTGGGCACAACGGGAGGACGGTACGGCAGCCGGCCCCGGCGAGCGCGGAGAACTGCTCGTCACCGGCCCCTCCGTCATGATCGGCTACTGGGGGCGGGCCGCCCGAGGCGATGCCCCCCACCGCACGGGTGACCTCGTCGAGGTGCTCCCGGACGGCGGCTTCCGCTACCTCGGACGACTCGACGCGATGATCAAAGTCCGCGGGTACCGGGTGGAACCCGGCGAGATCGAAGCCCACCTGCGCAACCACCCC
Organism: Kitasatospora sp. NPDC032150; assembly: GCF_055579945.1. Lineage (NCBI taxonomy): Bacteria > Bacillati > Actinomycetota > Actinomycetes > Kitasatosporales > Streptomycetaceae > Kitasatospora > Kitasatospora sp. NPDC032150. The sequence goes on from NZ_JBVIMH010000005.1 coordinate 35,779, forward strand.
TCGGTCGCCGAGGTCGGGGTCAGCGCCGCAGGCAGCGGCGTCGACACCCGTCTGATCGCCTTCGTCGTCGCCGCCGAGGGGCACCACCCCAACCTGCTGGACCTCAAACAGCACAGCGCCCGACGACTGCCCCGCCACATGATCGTCGACGCGGTGCGCACCGTCGACGCCCTCCCGCTCACACGCAACGGCAAGGTCGACCGACGCCAACTCGCCGAATGGGCCGCCCGGCCCGCCTCCGACACGAGGCGATGACCTGCCCTGGGACACGACCGACAGTCCGGTCCACCCGAGTCGCCGGTCACAGGAGCTCTCATGCCTTCCCTCAGCCCCATCCCGACGCTTCCCTCACACGCCCTGTCCCTCCTCCTGCTCCAGACCGGTCTGCTGCTCGCACTCGCCTTCGTCCTGGGCCGCGCCGCCAGACGGTTCGGCCTGCCCGCGGTCGTGGGCGAACTGAGTGCGGGCGTCCTGCTCGGGCCCAGCGTCCTCGGCCACCTCCTCGGCCCCGGTGACCACCCGTTTCTGCCGGCCGACCCCGTGCAGTTCCACTACCTGGACACCGTGGGCCAGCTCGGAGTCGTGCTGCTGGTGGCCATGACCGGCGTCGAGATCGACGTCTCGCTGGTCCGCCGGCGCCGCAGGACGGCGCTCGTGGTCGGCTCCACCGGCCTGCTCGTGCCACTGGCGGGCGGCATCGCCACGGGATGGCTGATCCCCTCCGCCCTCATCCCGGCCGGCACCGCGCGATCCGTCTTCGCGCTGTTCCTCGGCGTGGCCCTCTGCGTCAGCGCCATCCCGGTGATCGCCAAAACGCTCGCCGACATGAACCTCGTCCACCGTGACATCGGACAGCTGATCCTCGCCGCCGCGATCTTCGACGATCTCGTCGGCTGGCTGCTGCTGTCCGTGGTCTCGGCCATCGCGCTCGGCGGCGTCCACCCGCAGGACGTGCTCCTGTCGGTTCTGAAAGTCCTGCTGGTGGTCGTGGCCGCGGCCCTGCTGGGCCGGCCCGTCGCGGGCTGGATGCTACGGGCGGCGGAGAAGTCCGCTGGCCCGGGACCGGCGATGGCCCTCGCGGCCGCACTGACCCTGCTGTCCGCGGCGGCCACCCAGGCCATGGACCTGGAGGCGATGCTCGGCGCCTTCCTGGCCGGGCTGGTCATCAGCACCAGGACGACACCGGGCATCCTGGCCCGGCTCGCGCCCCTGCGATCCGTCGTGATAGCCGTGCTCGCACCGATCTTCTTCGCCACTGTCGGACTGCGCGTCGACCTCACCGAACTGCTCAGGCCCACCGTCTTCTTCACCGGCACGGCAGTTCTCGCGGTAGCCGTCCTGGGCAAGTTCGCCGGCGCGTTCGCCGGCGCCAAGGCCGTCCGTCTGGGCAGGTGGGAGGCACTTGCCCTGGGAGCCGGACTCAACTCGCGCGGCGTCATCCAGATGGTGATCGCCACCGCCGGCCTCCAGTTGGGCGTCCTGACCCCCGCGGCCTACACGATCATCATCCTGGTCGCCGTCGCAACCTCGATCACGGCCTCCCCCATCCTGCGATCCGCCATGAACCGTCTGGAGCACACCGCCGAGGAGGTACAGCGCCGGCGCGAACTGGCCGCGTTCCACGACCTCGGCGAGGCGGCTGAACCGGGCACGCCTGTGGGAGCCGTGGGCGACCGCGCCCTCGGTCGCGGCGCGGCCGATCACCGGTAGGGCGTGTGCCGGGGCGCGGACAGCGCTTGCCGGGTGCAACGGGTTGCGGCTGCCAGTTCTGCCCGTGCGCGTCGTAGTCGTTGGACGAGCACAGCTGGCCCTCCTCGCACTGCTCCGCGGCCTGCGCGGCGGACCTCCCGGTGAGACCACCTGCGGCCACTACGGCGATCGCCTGGACGCGCCGCGCGGTCGTGTGCGTGAACGGCCGCGGGGATTGGTATTGGTCCGCTTCAGTTGTCGATCTGCTGGCGGAGGCGGCGTGAGGGGCTGAAGGCGTAGAGGTCGAGGGTGTCGGGTGGGTCGGCGAGGCCGGGGCCGCCGGCCTGGACCCAGGCGGTGATGTCGCGGGCGGCGTCGGGGTCGTTGACCCGGCCGAGCCAGACGGGGCGTCCGCCGGCCTTGCGGCCTTCGGCGGAGGGCTGGACGACGATCACGTTGGCCTGCTCGCAAGCGTCCAGGCAGTCGGTGGGCCGCACGTTCGCGACTCCGGCGAGAGATTCGCGCAGGTCGGTGAGCTGGGCGCGGTGGTCCAGGCCCGGGACCTTGGGGGTGCCGCAGCAGCAGCCGCGGCAGACGGTGACGATGCAGCGGGCCGCCGCCCCCTTCGTGGGGGCGGCGGCCGGTTTGCGGGTGTGCCGGCTCACCGACGGCCCTCGGCGCGGGCCCGGGTCCAGGCGGCCTCGCGCAGCAGTCGCAGGCCGTTGAGCCCGACGATGACGGTGGAGCCCTCGTGGCCGAGGACGCCCAGCGGCAGTGGGAGGGTGGCGACGAGGTCCCAGATCACCAGGCCGGAGATGAACACCGAGGCGATCACCAGGTTCTGCACGACGAAGGAACGCGCGCGGCGGGAGAGGGCGACGACGGCCGGGACGGTGGCGAGTTCGTCCCGGACGATCACGGCGTCGGCGGTCTCCAGTGCGAGGTCGGAGCCGGCGCGGCCCATGGCGATGCCGGTGTGGGCGGCGGCAAGGGCGGGGGCGTCGTTGACGCCGTCGCCGATCACCATGACCTTGCGTCCGGCCTTCTCCTGCTCCTTGACGGCGGTGACCTTGTCCTGGGGCAGCAGGCCGGCGCGGATGTCGGTGATGCCGACCTCGGCGGCCAGGCGGGCGGCGGCGCGCGGGTTGTCGCCGGTGACCAGCATCGGCGCCGTGCCCGTAAGGGAGGTCAGCGCGGTGACGGTGGCGGCGGCGTCCGGGCGCAGGCGGTCGGCGATGCCGAGCACGCCGACCGAGCGGCCGTCGGCCTCGACCAGGACCGCGGTGCGGCCGCCGTCCTCCAGCTCGCCGGCGACTGCGGTGGCGCGGGCGGAGGCGGTGGCCTGGGCGTCGTTCAAGAGCCGGGCCGGGGCGCCGACCGCGACGGCGCGGCCGGTGACGGTGGCGGTGACGCCGATGCCGGGAGCGGAGGCGAAGTCCTCGGCCGTGGCCAGGGCGAGGCCCCGGGTGCGGGCGGCGTCCACGATGGCGCGGGCGAGCGGGTGCTCGCTGGGGTGCTCGGCTGCGGCGGCCAGCGCCAGCAGCTCCTCCTCCGACAGGCCGGAGCCGGCCAGCGGGCGGATGTCGGTGACCCGGGGGGTGCCCTCGGTCAGGGTGCCGGTCTTGTCCAGCGCCACGGCGTCGATCTGGCCCAGGCGTTCCATCACGACCGCGGACTTCACCAGCACGCCGTGGCGTCCGGCGTTGGCGATCGCGGACAGCAGCGGCGGCATGGTCGCCAGCACCACGGCGCACGGCGAGGCGACGATCATGAAGGTCATCGCCCGCAGCAGCGACCCGGTGAACGCCGCGCCGAACGCCAGCGGGACTGCGAACACGGCGAGGGTCGCGATGACCATGCCGATCGAGTAGCGCTGCTCGACCTTCTCGATGAACAGCTGGGTGGGTGCCTTGGTCTCGGAGGCTTCCTCGACCATCTTCACGATCCGGGCGATCACCGAGTCGGAGGCGTCCCGCTCAACCTTCACCCGCAGCGCACCGGTGCCATTCAGCGTGCCGGCGAAGACCTCGTCACCGGTCTCCTTGGCGACTGGCAGCGGTTCGCCGGTGATGGTGGCCTGGTCGACCTCGCTCGCGCCGTCCAGGACCCGGCCGTCGGCGCCGATCCGCTCACCGGGGCGGGCCAGGATGGTGTCGCCGACGGCCAGCTGCTCGGTCGGCACGCTCTCCTCGGTGCCGTCGTCCAGCAGCCGGGTCGCGGTGGTGGGGGCGAGGTCCAGCAGCCCGCGCACCGAGTCGGCGGTGCGGGCGGTGGCGATGGCCTCCAGCGCGCCGGAGGTGGCGAAGATGACGATCAGGAGCGCGCCGTCCATCACCTGGCCGACGGCGGCGGCGCCGATCGCAGCGACGATCATCAGCAGGTCGACGTCGAGGGTCTTCTCCTTCAGCGCCTGCAGCCCGGCCCAGCCGGGCTCCCAGCCTCCTGTGGCGTAGGCGAGCGCGTACAGCGGCCCCCACGCCCACGCGGGGGCGCCGGTCAGCTGCAGCGGCAGCGCGATCAGGAACAGTACCGTCGCAGCCAGAGCCCACCGGGCCTCGGGCAGCGCGAAGATCCGCGTGCGCCGCCGAGGGGCGACACTGGCGGAGGAGGAGGCCACCTCGGGGGCGGGGCGCTCGATCAGGGTGGAGGACACGGCAGGCAGGACCCTTCGCACAGGCCATGGGCAGGAGTGACGGCCCGATCCACGATACAGGAACGCATGAACAGTCTTTCATGCTTTGTCTGTAGTATTGGCGCATGGGTCATGGAGCCGCTCCCGTGAAGAACGCCGTCCCGCGCACACGCCTGGACGCGGACAACGCCGCCCGGGTGGCGACCACCCTGCAAGCCCTGGCCACCCCCTCCCGGCTGCTGATCCTCGCCCGCCTGCGCGAAGGGCCCTGCGCGGCCACCGAACTCGCCCACGCCGTCGGCATGGAGCAGTCCGCCTGCTCCCACCAGCTGCGGCTGCTGCGCAACCTCGGCCTGGTCGTCGGCACCCGGCAGGGGCGCTCGGTGGTCTACGCGCTGTACGACAACCACGTCGCCGAACTCCTGGACCAGGCCGTCTACCACACCGAGCACCTGCGCCTCGGACTCAGCGACACCGCCGACACCGAGGGCGCGGACCTCGCGGACGACACGGTGGCCCAGCCGACGCACTGACCGGGCGCCCGACCCGTCACACCATCCGGCGTCGCCATGGGTGATTGCGGTGACGCCCTGCTGCTTGCACAGCTACGGCGAAGCTCTCTGCAGCTACTAGGCCGAGGTGCTTGGCCGCGCCGATGAACGCCAACCGCTCGACCGCCTCCTCGCCGTACTCCCGGTAGCCGGCCGGGGTCCGGTTGGCGGGTAGCAGCCCGGCGCCCTCGTAGAACCGCAGAGTGGCCGCCGGGACGCCGCTGCGCTCGGCAAGCTGCGAGATCCGCATCGTGGTCACACCAGCGACGGTAAACCTTCAACCTGACTCGAAGGTCAAGTAGGGGGTGAGAGGCTCCGCCGGAACGGTTGCGGGTGGATCATCACACTATCGCATGCGGCGGGGGCGGCTTCGGGGCCGTGGACTATTCGCAGAAATGGTCAGTTGTGAGAGTTCTGCGAGACCCCCGGAGCGCATCCGGTTTGTCCGGGTCTCATTTCGCAGAACATATCGCAGAACTCCGGTGTTCTGAGAGGCAATGAAGCGCCTGGCCCGCAACGCCGCCGAGTTGATGCAGCTGTCCGCCGACCTGGAGAAGGCGGACATCTCCCTGGAGCTGCCGACCGGCCCGCTCACCGGCATCTACGACCCCACCGGGATGGGCGCGATATTCTTCACCGTCCTGGCCGTCGCCGCCCAGCTCGACCGCAACTACATCCGCGAGAAGACCCTGGAAGGCCAGCAGGTCACCGCAGCCAAGGGCAACCACGGCGGCCGCCCGAAGGTCATCGACGACGACTCGCTGACCTTCGCCCTCGCTCTCAAGGCCAAGGACGTCCCGGTCCCGGAGATCGCCCGGAAGCTGGTCATCAAGGACGGCAAGAACGCCGGCAAGCACCCGTCGGTCGCCTCGGTGTACCGGGCCATCGCCGAGGCCGAGGAAGCCGCCATCGCAGCCCGGGCCGACGACGACCCGCCCCGTCAGCCGACGCCCGTACGCCTGCAACGGCCCGAAGACCCGCTCACCGCCGAGGAGATCGAACTGCGCGAGCGCCTGGTGGCACAACGCGCCGTCCTGGACGCCGACGAACGCGAGGAGGCGCACCCGTGATCCCGGGACCGCACCGCATGAAGGGCGGCGCACCGTGGCTCGGGGCGGAGGAGCCGGGTCTGCCCGGACCGTTCGGCACCTGGGCCGAGCAGGACGACCAAGCGGCACACGAGGGCGAGCCCGCCGGTGCGGACGACGCCGTGCCGCGCTGCTGAGACGACCGCCCGCAAACGCGCCAGGCCGCCCGACGGCGTCCGGCCGCGGGCGGGCAGACTTGCCGCATGGCGGATGCGATCGAATGGCTGCTGCTCAGCTACCGGATTCCCACCGAGCCGACCCGGCTGCGCGCTGGGGTGTGGCGGAGGTTGAAGGCCCTGGGCGCGGTGTACCTGCAGAACTCCGTGGCGGTGCTGCCGGCCTCGCCGGAGGCCGAGCGGGCGCTACGGGTGCTGCGCAACGACATCGGCGAGATGGGCGGCTCGGCGCAGGTGCTGCGGGCCGAGGCGCTGGCCGGGCAGGACGAGGTGGTCGCTGCCTTCAACGCTGCCCGCGATGAGGAGTACGGCGAGCTGCTGGGCAAGTGCCGGGACTTCCTGGCGGAGATCGAGGCGGAGACCGCCGGCGAGCACTTCACCTACGCCGAGCTGGAGGAGAACGACGAGGACCTGGCCAAGCTGAGGTCCTGGTTGGACAAGATCCGCGCCCGCGACCAGCTCGGCGCCACCCGCTGGCAGGAGGCCGCCGAGGCACTGGAGAGGTGCTCGGCCGCCTTGGAGGGCTTCGCCGGACGTGTTTACGCAACCGAGACAGATCATCTGTGACAGACATAATCTAACGGCCGTTACTCTTTCGGCGTGACGAGGGAAGAATCTGAGGTTGTCGGGACGCCCCGCGCGGCGCTGCTGCGCCGGGGCTTCGCCCTGGAGTACGCCACGCTCGGCTGGAACGTGGTGGGCATCGTGGTCCTCGCCATCGCGGCGATCGGTGCGCGGTCGGTGGCGCTGGCCGGCTTCGGCCTGGACTCGCTGATCGAGATCGGCGCCTCCACCGTGGTCATCTGGGAGCTGTCCGGCACCGGCGAGGAACGGCAGAAGCGCGCGCTTCGGCTGATCGGCGTCGGCTTCGCCCTGCTGGCGGTGTACCTGCTGGTGCAGTCCACCTGGGTGCTGGCCGCCGGCTTCCGCCCGCACCACTCCACGCTCGGGATCATCTGGACGGCGATCACCGCCACGGTGATGTTCAGCCTCGCCTTCGGCAAGGCCCGCACCGGCGCCGCCCTGGACAACCCGGTCCTCAAGACCGAGGGCCGCGTCACCCTCATCGACGGCCTGCTGGCCGCCGCCGTCCTGCTCGGCCTTGTCCTCAACACCACGCTCGGCTGGTGGTGGGCCGACCCGGCGGCCGGCTACGTCCTCGTCTACTACGCGGTGCGCGAGGTGAAGGAGATCTTCTTCGGAGACCACTGAAGCCCGCAGCCGCCGCGCCACCCCAGCCCCTCGGCCTGAAGGCCGGGGGGCTGGCGCATCCGAGCCGCGCCCGCCGAGCCGCCGGGTCAGCCTTCGGCCGGCCTCGTCCTCCTCCGCGTCGGCCTCGGCCGGGTCGCGCAGGGGTCGAAGCGTCCCGCCGGCCGGGGTGGAGCCGCGGAAGCTGTAGCGGCCCAACAGCTTCTTATCTGGACACTCCCGGGTGGAGTTCAGCTTCTCGGCGTCGCGCTCCTCGTCGCCGCTCGTTGATGGTGCTGTGGAGTGCGAGCTGCGTGTGGTGAAGGACCGAGACGGCGGCATCGTCCGTCGCGTCCGGTTGATCGACGCATCCGGCTCCGAGATCGATCCGGTCTGCCGGTTTCTGGGGCATCTCAGTGATCGGGGGCTGTCGCCGAACACCTGGTGCGCCTACGCCTACGACCTGAAGTACCTGTTCACCTTCCTGGCCCGGGAGAGCCTGGACTGGCGGGACTTCCGAGCACCGGACGCATTGCGGCTGCTGGGCTTCCTGCGCCGTCATCCGAGCCGCCGGCCAGCCCAGCGTCTCGGGTTGACCGTCGTGGTCGGCGGAGCGGACCTGCCCGGCAGTCTGCTGCCGCCGTCGACCGTGAACCGCATCCTGGCCGCGGTGTCGAGCTTCTACGACTGGGCCATGGTCGCCGAGGAGTACGACGGCATGGGCTCGCCGATGCAGATGCGCCCGGACCCGGCTCTCGCGCGGGTGCCGGGCCGGCATCAGCCGTTCATGGGCAAGGCCAGCCGTCAGCAGCCGGTGCGGCGTGCGGTCACGGTCAAGCAGCCGCGGCGGCTGCCGCGTCCGATGGACGAGGCGGTGTTGGAGGGCTTTATCGCGAGCCTGACGAAGCTGCGTGACCTGGCGATGTTCCTGCTGATGCTGGACGGAGGGCTGCGGCCGGGCGAGGTGCTGTCCCTTCATCTGGCCGACCTTTCCTATGGGCGGCGACGGGTGACGATCGGCAAGCGTGACGACCACCCCGGCGGAGCCCTCGGGAAGCCGCGCTCCGAGCGGGTCGTCGACCTGCACGACCCGCGCACACTGGACGCGGTCAGCCGCTACGTCATGCACGAGCGGCCTCTGGAGTCCGCCAGCCCGTTCGTGTTCCTCGTCGGCGGCAATGGATCCCGGAGGCTGGAGCCGCTGAGCTACGACGCGCTCGTCCGGTTGTTCTCCCGCCGGATGGCGAAGCTTGGCGCGCGCACGCCGGAGGCCACTCCGCACGCTTTGCGACACACCCACGCCACGGCGATGTGGGAGGGCGGGATGCGCGAGTTGTCGCTACAGAAGCGGCTCGGACACGCTTCGCCGGAATCGACGAAAATCTATACCCGGGTCTCCGATGAGGCGGTGCTGGCCGACTACACCCGGGCGTTGGAGAACCAGCGGTGAATGCCCTGGCCGCAGTCCCGGACCTGCCGGACCGGCGGCGCCACGTCCCGCGGGAGGAGTACACCACGTGGGTCCGCGCCACCTTCGCCGGGACACGAGGGACGATCAGTCGAGGAACAGCCCCAAGTAGCGGACCGTGCACATCTGCAGCGCGAGCCCAGACGGTTGTGATCACCCCGCCGCTCCCCGATCAGCCTCCGGTCCACGTCATCGAGATAGAAGAACCGCTCCATCTCCGGGCGTGTCGGCTCCTCAACGAACCGCCCTTACGCCTCGGCCTGCTCATCAGTCAGAAACTCCACCGGCACCAGGCGGACGCTAGCGGTCAGCCGACCCGCTCATCCGATCTTCCGCTGAAACCCAATCCCGCAGGCGATCACTGTGGTAGACGGCAAGATCATTCCTTAGCGCTAACGGCTGTCCCGTTGATCCAAGCGCCGCCAATTGCATCCGATGCAAGCTCGCGACGGTTCGCGAATCGTCGTGGGCAACGGCGCCAACCAGCACGCTGACCATGGAAGTTAGCTCGGCCTGCTCGTGGCGACGGTAGCGACGGGCGTGACGATGACGCCAGCCGGTGTCACTCGTCCGGCTGACTGACCTGCGGTTTGCCCACCGACTCGCATCAGATGCGGTTTTCTCGCATACGACGCGAGTGACGGAGGGTGGTGGACCGGTGGGGTTCAACGGGTCGATCCCAGGTGCGGCACGGCTACACCTGGCACCGCGATGCTGACCGGGTTCGCCAACCAACAGCTCGCGCGGAATCTGGCCCGGACGACGGTGGAGGGCCGGGAGAACACGGTTAAAGCGTTCGCCGCGTACGTGAACTCCTACCCGTGGCACTGGACGCCGGCGATGTTCGACGAGTGGCTCGGTGACCTGCGCTCGCTGAGGGACCTGCGCCGTTCCACGATCCGGTCCTACTCGGAGGCGGTCCGAGCGTTCTGCCACTTCGTCACCGACCCGCTCTACGACTGGGCAGCCTCCTGTGAGGAGCGGTTCGGCACCCACCCGGTCCAGGTCGTTCATGAATAGAACACCGCGGTGCACGTCCAGGACAACGAGGCCGACGCCAAGAAGCGGGCGTTCACCAAGGCCGAGCTGCACGCGTTCTTCGAGCACTGCGACGACGAGGTCGCCCGGATCAGGGCCTTCGGCCGCAAGGGCTGGCTGCCGGCGTTCCGCGACGCCACCCTGTTCAAGACCGCCTACGCCTACGGGCTGGCGCAACGAGACGCGGATGCTCGACGCCGCCGACTTCGGCCGCAACCCGCACGGCGCCGAGTACGGCGAGTTCGGCCGCTGCCAGGTCCGGTTCGGCAAGGCCAAGAAGGGCTCACCACCCAAGCGTCGCGGGGTGCTGACCGTATTCGGCTGGACCCCCGATGTCCTGGGCGAGTGGTTCACCGAGGTCCGCCCATTGCTGGGCACCGACGGCAACCCGGCGGCTTGGCCCTCCGAACGCGGGCTTCGGATCGGCTGCCAGCGCATCAACTCCCGCTTCATCACCTACCGCAAGGCCCTGGGCCTGGACGACGGGCTGGACTACCACTCCTTCCGAAGGTCCTACGTCACCCATCTCATCGAGGACGGCTGGGACCCCCGCTTCGTCCAGGAACAAGTCGGTCACGAGCACGCCAGCACCACGTCCATCTACACCTGCGTCTCCTCGGACTTCCGCACCCGCACCCTGCGCCGGCACCTGGAAGCCACCGTCGCCGCCGCCCTCCAGGCCCAGAACGGGAAGCAGGCATGAAGCGCAAGGTCGGCTACACCTGGCGGTTGCGTGAGGTGATGGCACAACACCGCATCTTCACCGCGACCGAACTGGTCCCGCTGCTGCGCGAACGCGGCATCGACCTGTCCGCCTCCCAGGTCCACCGCATGGTCTCCGGAACCCCGGAGCGGCTGTCGCTGCAGGTCCTGTCCGCGCTCTGCGACATCCTCTCCTGCACCCCGGCCGACCTGGTGACCACCACCGCCGAGAACGCCGGTGTCCGCAAGACCGCCACCGGCGACCTGCCCACCCCGCCCGCGAACGTCGCGAAGCTCCGGCCCCGCGCGGCCCGCATCCTGCCCGACGCATGAGCCGCCCCTACGCCACCGACGAGCAGTACGAACGCTGGTTCATGGCCGAGTGCTGCCGCTGCGGCCAGCGCAGGCACAAGGCCGGCACCTGGCCGGACGGATACGTCTGCCGCACCTGCTCGGACCGCGCAGTTCGAACCCGAGGCACCTGCCCAGGATGCGTCCAGGACCGCGCCCTCCCCGGACTTCACCCCGTCGACGGCTCGGCGATCTGCACGACCTGCGCCGGCTTCTCCCAGACCTTCGACTGCTCGCGCTGCGGCTTCGCCGCCTCCTCCGAGAGGCCGGCGGAAACTGGAGCCGATACGCCGCCGGCGATCACACCCGGTCACCGGCGGGCTGGGCTCCTCGGGGAAGCTGCGACGGTTGAATACGCGAGCCCACCAGTACCGAGGCCGGAGTCCATGACCCGGGCGAGCGGAAGGTAGCTGAGCCGGTCCAGGACGAGCCGGAGGTTCGCGATCCGGGTGTCCACCATCGTGCGGAAGGTTGCCGGGTCCGGGGGTCCGAACAAGACGGTCGTCCGCAGCCCGTTTATGGTGGGTGGCCGTACGGCGGTGCGGAAGCGGCGGGTGGTGCCTTCGTCGACCCTTGACGGCCTCGGTCTCCTGTCCCAGACCCGGGTGCAAAGCAGGCGTCTCAGCTCTCGGCGGGGGCGGCGGGCTGGTCTGCCTGCCGGGAATCGGATCGCCATCAACGGGGTTGGTGGGGCCATGAGAGCGATTCAGGTGTACGAAGTGGGCGGTCCCGAGGTGCTGCAGGAGGCCAAGGTGGACCAACCGCGGCCGGGTCCGGGCGAGGCGATCGTGGAGGTCGCCGCATCCGGGGTCAACTTCCTCGACGTCTACCACCGCGAAGGCCGGTACAGCCTCCCGCTGCCCTTCACCCCGGGCGCTGAGGGCGCCGGCACGGTCGTCGAAGTTGGACCCGGCGTCGCTGACGTCGCAGTCGGGGACCGGGTCGGTTGGGTGGAGATTCCCGGCACGTATGCCGAGCGGGCTGTCGTGGACTCCTCCCGGCTGGTGCCGCTGCCCGACGATATCGGCTTCGAGACAGCCGCCGCCGTGCTCCTCCAAGGCATGACCGCGCACTATCTCGTCAAGGACGCCTACCCGGTTCAGGGGGGCGACACGGTGCTCGTGCATGCGGCTGCTGGTGGCATGGGGCTGCTTTTGACCCAGCTCATCACCCATCTCGGCGGCAGGGTGATCGGCACGACGTCGACCACGGCGAAGGCCGAGCTGGCGAAGCGTGCCGGGGCCGCTGAGGTGATCCTCTCCTCCGCAGTCGACGATCTCGCAGCCGAGGTGAGGCGGCTCAACGGCGGTCAGGGACTGCCGGTTGTCTTCGACGGCGTCGGCGCGCACACCTTCGATGCGAGCCTCGCCAGCCTGCGAACCCGCGGCCATCTCGTGCTCTTCGGCGCGGCAAGTGGTGCCGTGCCTCCGTTTGATCCGATTCGGCTCGCCCACGGCGGTTCGCTGACCCTGATCCGGCCCAGCCTCGGGGACTTCATCGCCGATCGGTCCGAACTGCTCCGACGGGCCGCCGATGTGTTCGAGTGGGTGCGCTCCAAGGCGCTTGAGGTCACCGTAACGGGCCGCTACGCATTGTCCGAGGCCGCCCAGGCCCACAGCGATCTGGAGGCTCGGCGTACCACCGGCAAGCTGCTCGTCGTACCCGATGCGGCCGCTATTGGACGCCGCGAGGAGACGCAGAGCTGATCGCGGGTGACGAGGTCGGGGATCTTGAAGACTGAGATGTCGAGGGCATGGCCGACCGTCATCGCCAAGATCCCCGACAGCGTCAGGCACTCAGCAGGCCAAGATCAAGTTCTGGCGGGTTTCTGGCGTATCTGGGTCACACCCCTTCAAGATCCCTCAGTCGAGGCCTGGCTCACCCGTCCACAACCTCCCGGGACAGAACACCTAGCCCACCGGGCCTCCGTCCTGACCTGAAAGCCTGTCACACTTTCACGATGCTGAGGCTGGCTGGCGATCTCCTAGCCCACGGTCGAGCAGCGGGGCGCACCCGGGGTCCGGCAGGAACGGACCGAAGAGCCCGGTTTACTGTCAAAACTTTTGACGCCCCGTTCGCCTTGAACCCGCGGCACCCTGGCCCCGACCGCAGTGCGCAACCCCTGCGCACCGGGCACTACCTGGAGCCAGTACGCCGCCGGCGATCACCTACGGTCACCATCGGGCCGGACTCCACGGCGAACTGGCGACAGTTGAATAGGCGAGCTCACCAGTACCGACGCCGGTGAACCAGGCCGGGCGGTAGGGCGAGCCGGGGCGTCGGTATGGTGCTCCGGTGGACAAGGTGCCGTTCATCGATGAAGACAGCGGTTACGGTTCCCGGCCGGCGGCGAGAGTGGCACAGGGTTCGGGAGGTGGGGTGGCTGCCCTCCAAGTGTGCCCGGGTTCCTTTGAGTACGGCTACTCAGGCCGCAGCCTCGTGTGATCCCGAGAATGGATCAGCAAGCACAGCGAGACACGTCTGCGAGGAAGTGAGCGGCATGGCGGAGACCTACGTCAAAGAGCCGTCCCGAGCCCGTCAAGGTGACGAACTGACCTGGCCTTGGGTGCTGTTGGGGATGCTGCAGCTGTTCGCCGCCGCCCCGATGGTCACGATGATCCTGGGCGGCGGCCTGGTGACCGGTGTGATGGGGCTCGCCTCCGGCGGAACCGTGGGTGCGGTGGTCCTGTTGGCACTGCTGCTCGCCTCGGGCCCGGCGCTGGGCCTGGCGGTACCGGCCCTGATGCTGCTGTCGCCGGCGGTGCGCCGGGGGAACCGGGCCGCGCTCTTCGCACTGCACTGCTGCGGTCTGCTGCTCGGCACGGCGATCGAGTACTTCGGCTGGATCGCCCCGGCGATGAGCTGAGCCCACGGCCCTCTCGTGGACCACCGGGCCTCTGGCCGAGAAGCCTTGAGCGTCCGCGTGGCCGATCACTGGTCTTCGAGCCCGCAGTCTACCTGTGCGGGTGAGTCGGATCCGAGGGGCGGGCCAAGATCCTCGCCTCTCCGTCTCGCCCGTGGTCCTGTCCGGTCGGCCGGGACGTGGCATGGGCGGTTTGCTCGGCAGGACCTCGAGGACGTCGATGGGGCGGGGAGGTGACGGGAGCAACTCGGATGGAGGAGGTCCGGCCGAGGTTTCCGCCGGAGCCCCTCGGATCGCTCAGCATCCTCGTATTTCGCCCGAACCCACGGATGCATCGGCCTGACGCTCACCGGCGGTTCCGTGGTCCTCACAGAAGGACCCACGGCTTCCCCGAACCCACGGGAGTCCAGGCGCTGTTCCCGTATGGCCGCCGACACCCGGCGCGCTGCTCAACGGGAGCTGACGGGTGCCCAGAGCCGGTCGGCATCGCCCGCGGCCAGGCTTCCCCGGTAGACCTCGATCTTGCGGTCGATCGTCTTCAGGTTCTCCTGGGTCTCCGCCAGCTTGGCCAGGACATCGGCGCGGTGGGCTTCCATGAGCGCGAGCCGGTCCGCCTCGTTGCCCGGTCCGGCGGCGACCAGTTCGGCGTACCGACGGATGCCCCTGATGGGCATGCCGGTGGCGCGCAGCTTGGTGCAGATGATGATCCACTTGAGGTCGAGTCCCCGGTAACGGCGGCGGCCGCCGCTCGTGCGGTCGACCGGGCTGATGACCAGGCCGGCCCGTTCGTAGTACCGGAGGGTGTGCACGCTCACCCCGGTACGGCGGGCCGCCTCGGCGATGGTCACGCCTTCTTCGGGCACGGCGCCGGGGTGCGCCTTCGACTCGGCGGTGCCGGATGCTGGGTGCGACTTGATTTCGAGCACGCTCTAAATCCTAACGTCGTGGCCATGAGTTCATCAGTGCTCTCTCCCACCGCGGCTGCCGAACTGAGCCCGCGCCACAAGTCCCTGGTGCTCGCGATCTGCTGCGCCAGCATCGTCGTCGTGGTGATGGACATTTCCATCGTCAATGTCGCGCTTCCCTCCATGGGGCGCGACCTGCGCACCTCGGAGTCCGGCCTGCAGTGGACGGTCGACGCCTACACCCTGGTGCTGGCCGGGTTCCTCGTGCTGGCCGGGTCCACCGCCGACCGGGTCGGCCGGCGGCGTGTCTTCCAGGCCGGTCTCGCGGCCTTCGGCCTCGGGTCTCTGCTGTGCGGACTGGCGCCGGGCATCGACTGGCTGATCGCGGCGCGTGTGTTGCAGGCCGTCGGCGGGACCATGCTCAACCCGGTGGCCATGGCGATCGTCGCGAACACGTTCACGGGTGCCGCCGAGCGGGCACGGGCCATCGGGGTCTTCGCCTCGATGTCAGGGCTGGCGCTGGCACTTGGCCCGATCCTCGGCGGCGGGCTGGTCGACGCCCTCGGCTGGCGGTCGGTCTTCTGGATCAACGTCCCGATCGTGGCCGTGGCGATCGTGTGTGCCGCGCTGTTCGTGCCCGAGTCCCGTGCCGCCCGGGCACGCCGGTTCGACCCTGTCGGCCAGGCGCTGATGGTCCTGGTCCTGGGCGGTGTCGTGTACGCGATCATCGAATCCAGGTCGCTCGGTTGGACCTCGCCGGTCATCGTCGGGCTGCTCGCCGTCGCCGCGCTCGGCGTGGCGGGCATCCTCGGCTACGAACCGCGCCGCGCCGACCCGCTCCTTGAACTGCGTCTCTTCCGCAGCGTGCCGTTCAGTTCGGCGATCGTGATGGCACTGTTCGCCTTGTGTGGCTTCGGCGCGTTCTTGTTCGTGACCACCCAGTACCTGCAGGACGTACGCGGCCTGTCGCCGGTGACGGCGGGGCTGTGCCTGCTCCCGGTCGGGCTGCCGGTCCTGGTGGTATCACCGCTCACCGGGCGCCTGGTCGGCGAGCGCGGCCCCCTGCTCCCGTTGGTGGTGGCGGGGACCGCCCTGGCCCTCGGCGGCGGCGTGTCGCTATGGCTCGGGCCGGATACCCCCCTCCCGGCCGTGCTGGCGATCTACCTGCTGTTCGGCGTCTTCCTCGGCGCGGTCAACCCGCCGATCACCAACTCGGCGATCTCCGGGATGCCCCGCTCGATGGCCGGGCTGGCTGGCTCGCTGGCCTCCACCGGCCGCCAGGCCGGCACCACACTGGGCGTCGCGATCTCCGGGACGGTCATCGGGCCGGAGATCGCCCATGGCCGGACGGCGTTCACGGGCGCGGCGCATGGCGTGTGGTGGATGGTCCTCGTGCTCGGCGCGGGCATCCTCGTCCTCGGCGTGGTCAGCTCCAGCCATTGGGCACGCGGCACGGCCGAACGTGCGGGCACGATGGCCGGGTCCCAGTCGTAAGGCAGGGGAGCGTCGGTCAGATCTCCCGGGCCGTCAGGGCTCCACTGGGGTGGGCCACGGGTGCCGAGGGCGTCGCGCAGCGCCGCGACGTCCTCGGCACCGAGATGGACGACGAGTTACGACCGGCGGTGGTGCGGGCCCGCGCCAACTGACGGCACGTCAGCAGGCTTGCTTTGCAGCACTTCCAACTGCCTTGCGCGATGTGCTCCTTGCACCGACGGGGAGGCGAACAGTGAGCGTGTGGGGTGTCCGTGCTCGCCGTGGACGCGATGGCCGGTAACCCCACGACAGCAGCAGGACTTGACTAGGCGCGGGCGGCCCGTGGCGGGAGCGCTGCCGCCGTGCCGGGCGCGTGGCAGCGGTGGCCCCGGTCATCGTCCGGACCGCAGCCGTTCAGGCGATGGCGCAAATCGTGGGATGTCCGTCGTTGACGCCGTCACCGAGGTCCCAGCAGGCTGAGGACGTGCAACAACGCCGAATCGTCTTCGTGGTCTTCGATGGCTTCCAGTCACTGGATCTCGTCGGCCCGCACGACGTGTTCCAGTACGCGGATTCGCTCTCGGGCGGTTACGACTGCCGGATTCTGGCGCCGAGCGCCGGCGCGGTCCGGTCGGCCAGCGGCCTGCCCGTGCACGCCGGGTACGGTGTGGCCGATCTCGACCCGCGCGGAATCGACACCCTGGTGGCGGTGGGCGGCAGCGGGGTCGACCGGGCGGTGCGGGACGGTGCGCTGACCGAGTGGGTCGCCGCGGCCGGGGCGACCGCCCGCCGGGTCACCTCGGTGTGCAGCGGGGTGTTCCTGCTGGCGGCCGCCGGGCTGGTCGAGGGCCGCCGGGTCACCACCCACTGGGCCCGTGCGGAACAGCTCGCCCGGGAGCACCCGGATCTGCGGGTGGACCGCGACCCGATCTTCATCAGGGACGGGCGGGTGTGGACCTCGGCCGGGGTGACCGCCGGCATGGACCTCGCGCTCGCCCTGGTGGAGCACGACCTGGGTCGCGGCATCGCCCACGCCGTCGCCCAGGAGCTGGTGCTCTTCCTCCGCCGGCCGGGCAGCCAGTCGCAGTTCAGCGTGCCGCTGTGGTCGCGCCAGCCGTCCAGCGACCCGATACGGGCCACGGTGGCGGCGATCCACGCGGATCCCGGCGCCCGGCACGGCATCACCGACCTGGCCGTCCAGGCGGGTCTGAGTCCCCGTCACCTCCAGCGCCGGTTCACCGCCGAACTCGGCACGCCTCCGGCGAGCTATGTGGAGCGGGTACGCGTGGAGGCGGCCCGCCGGGCCCTGGTCGAGGGTGACGACCCCATCGAGGCCGTCGCCCACCGGTACGGCTTCGGTACCGCGGAGACGCTGCGGCGCGCCTTCCACCGGCAGGTCGGCGTCGCGCCGTCCGAGTACCGGGACAGATTCCGATCCATCAGGGAGTACGCATGACGACCTACGGACTGCTGTTGTTCGACGGAGCCGAGGAGCTGGACCTCGTCGGTCCCTGGGAGGTGTTCACCTCCTCCGCGATGATCCGGGACCAGGGCGACACCGCCGTACTGATCGCCGAACGGCCGGACGCCGTCCGCTGCAACAAGGGCATGCGGGTGCTGCCCGACCACACCTTCCACGACCACCCGCCGCTCGACGTGCTGCTGGTGCCCGGTGGGAACGGCACCCGCACCGAGGTGTCCAACCCGGTACTCGTCGAGTGGATCCGCAAGACCTCCGCCCAGGCCGCCTGGACCACCAGCGTCTGCACCGGAGCCCTGCTGCTGCACCAGGCCGGACCGGCCCGTGGCCGTCGGGTGGCCACCCACCACGCCTTCGAGGACGCCCTGGAGGCGCGCGGGGACATCACGGTGGTCCGCGACGCACGCTACGTGGTCGACGGTGAACTGGCCACCAGCCAGGGGGTGTCCGCGGGTATCGACATGGCGCTCTGGTTGGTCGGCCGGCTGCACGGCCGCGACCACGCCCGCGCCGTACGCCGCTACATCCAGTACGAGCCCGCCCCGCCGTACCTCGCCGACGAGCCGATGGCCGTCTGAGGAGCCGGTGGCCGTCTGAGGAGCGGGACGCGGCAACACGGCCCGGGGCCGACCTGATCGGGGGACGGGTCGGCCCCTCGCCGCGCTGCGCAACGGGGCAGCGTCGCGACCTCGGGTTCACGTCGGCGGGGACCCGCTCACGCCCAGGGCAGCGCGGCGCGGGTCCGCCAGTACTCCTCGGCGGGTTCGGCGAGCTCAGCGAGCCCGGCCAGGTCACCGGGGGCGAGGCCGAGTCCGGCGGCGGTGAGGTTGGAGGCCAGCTGCTCCGGGGTCGCGGCGCCGGAGAGCACGATGTCCGCCCACGGCTGGGCAGCGGCGGCGGCCAGCGCGAGGGCGTCGCAGGACGCGCCGGTGCGGGCGGCGAGGGAGCGCAGCGCGGCGGTGTCGGGACCGGTGGCGTTGCGGTCGGCGAGGCGGCCGTTGGCCATCCCCTCCTTCACCACCACCAGCCATCCCGCGGCGTGCGCCTGGGCCAGTGCCGGCCCGGCGGACGGCTCGAGCAGGTTCCAGGTGGCCTGGACTGCGGCGAACAGCGGCCGGCCGTCCACCGTCACCTCCAGCGCCGCCCGTACTGCCTCGCCCTGTGCCGGGCCACTGGTCGACAGGCCGATCCGGAGGCCCTCCGCCGCCAGCTCTGCCAGCCGTGCCTGCAGCGCCTGATCGGTCAGCGCCGGGCTGTCCGGGGTGACCGAGTGCACCAGGTACACGTCCAAGTGCCGGCCCAGCAACGCCCGGCTCTCATTGACCTGACGGTCGAACACCGCCACCGAGTGCTCCTTGACCTCGTGCGCGGACACGCCGGAGGTCCGCCAGTCGGCGGTGTAGGTGTAGCCCCACTTGCTGCCCACCACCACCTCGGCCGCTGCCTCGGGCCGGGCCGCCAGCCACTCGGCGACGTACTCCTCGGCGCGGCCGTAGGACCGGGCCGTGTCGAAGTACCGCACCCCTGCCGCGTAGGCGGCGTCGAGCAGTTCGTGCGTCCGCTCGCGCATCGCCTCGACGGTACGCTCGGCCGGCAGGTCGAGGTCGCGCCCGAGCGTGATGTACCCGGGCCGTCCGACGGCGGCCGTGCCGAGGCCGAACCGCGCGAGGGGCGAGCTGACGGAGGGTCCGGTGACGGGTACGGCCGGCATGCTGAGGGTCCCTTCGGTCGTTCCAACGGGCGAGGTCCGCCCGCCCGCACCGGAACCCTATCCGCCGCCCCGCCTCCGGCCCGGGCCGGCCTGCTGCCTTCCGGAAGCCCGGGTGACCGCCGTACTGCCGCTCGGGCGCAACAGATCTCGCCCGCTTCTGCGGCATCCTCACCTGACGCCCCGGGCCTTCGCCGGTCCGGGTCCGCCGGGCGGGGCCGAACCGCTGGCCCTGCCCCCGCACCGCCCGCTCCTCGGCATCCGCCAGCCAGAAGTAGACCGGCGGCAGGCCGAGTTCGGTCACCATCAGGACCACCTGGAACCAGTGCGGCCAGCCGAGTATTACTGGGCGCCATCCGACCGCTCCTCGCCACCGACCCCGCGCCGGACTGGTCACGGTAGCCATTGTCAGGTGTTCGTGCCGACGCCGTCCGGTGACTGGCTCGAGCCACCGGATTCCTGACCGGATCCCGCTGAACTCGCGTTGTCTGCCGGGCGATTGACCGCAAGGGTGGCTTGCCCCGACTTCGACCGCCGGTCTCGGCAGGCACCAACTCCGCCGCAGTCACAGCTTGATAACGTCCAGTCAGCTCTCTGGATGTAACATTGCACATATCACATCATGCTCCCCATGAGAAAAGTCATCGCCCTGCTCTCGGCAGCCGCGGCCGTCGCCGCCCTCAGTGGAGCGTCCGCCGCCGCGTCCGACGATGCCGCGCCCGAGGACACCGGGCAGGGGAAGCTCATCTGGAGCTCCTGCAACGACAACACCACGCCCGCGCTGCAGTGCGCGATGCTCGACGTTCCGGTGGACTACGCCCACCCGCACGGCCCGAAGATCACGATCAAGGTGAACCGGCTCCCCGCCACCGCGCCCAAGGCCAAGCAGCAGGGCCCGATCCTGCTCAACCCCGGCGGCCCCGGGGACTCCGGCCTCTGGATGCCCGCCTACATCTCCGGGCAGATTCCGAAGGACGTCGCCTCGACCTACGACTGGATCGGCTTCGACCCGCGCGGCACCAACGGCAGCGATCCCCATGTCGTCTGCGACGCCCACTACTTCGACGCCGAGCGGCCCGACTACCAGGTGAGCCAGGGCACTTCGAAGGCCTGGCTGGCGAAGGCGGCCGGGTACGCCGCCGACTGCGCGGCCGACTGGTCCTGGCTTCTGCCGCACATGACGACCGTCGACAACGCGCGCGACATGGACAGCATCCGGCGGGCACTCGGCGTGCCGAAGATCAACTTCTACGGCGGCTCCTGGGGCACCTCGCTGGGCTCCACGTACGGCCAGCTCTTCCCCTCACACGTCCGGCGGATGGTGCTGGACAGCATCGTCGGCCCGACCATCAGCTGGTACGACCACAACGTCCTGCAGGACAAGGAGCACCAGCGCCGCTTCGACGCCTTCGCGGCCTGGACGGCCAAGGCCGACTCGGTCTACCACCTGGGCACGGACGCCGCCGCGGTCGAGAAGGCTTACCACCAGGTCGAGGCCGCCCTGCGGACCAGCCCGGTGGACGCCACCCCGGCCCCGGGCAGGATCGGCCCGGCCGAGTTCGAGGACACCTTCTACGGCGGCGGCTACAACTTCCTACGCTGGCCCCGGATGGCCACCGTGCTCTCGGCCTACCTCACCCAGCACGACACCCGGCCGCTCAACATCGCCTACAACCGCTACGCGGCGCCCGGCGCCGACGACGGCACCTTCCCGGCGTACAACGCCGCGCAGTGCACCGAGAACGCCTGGCCGCGTGACTGGGAGTTCTGGAAGAAGGACCAGGCCAAGGTCAACGCCACCGCACCCTTCTACGCCTACAACAACATGTGGTACAACGCAGCCTGCATGTTCTGGCCGTACCAGGGCAACCCGGCCGGTCGGACGAAGATCACCGGCAAGGGCCTGCCGCCCGTCCTGCTCTTCCAGGCCACCGAGGACGCCGCCACCCCGTACCAGGGCGGGCTCGCCATGCACGACGCACTGCCCGGCTCCAAGCTGGTGGTCCAGACAGGCGGCAGCTTCCACGAGATCCTCTTCCACGGCAACGCCTGCCTGGACGACACCTTCACCGCCTACCTCCGCGACGGCAGCCTGCCCCAGGGCAACGGCCGCATCGCCAAGAACTGCGCCCCCGAACCCGAGCCCACCCCCGTCTACGTGACCCCGACCCTCACCGCCAAATCCGCCACCACCACCGGCCCCCTGCCGCCCACCGACCCCGAGGCCGTCCACGGCGTCCTCCGGTAACCAACCAGCCACAGCCCGGCGGCCGTTGGCACCCAGCCGACGGCCGCCGACCATCTCGAGCGGCTTGGACACCCTGCTCTTCGAGTTCGGTACTGACAGTAGGTGGGGCAGACAGCGCAGCTTGACATGTCTTCGGCCCGAGCGTAGCCCGGAAACAGAGCACCGAGGCGCGTCACGCAACACGATCGAAAGGTGACGCGCATGAGTGTTAGGAAATTCGGTGCCGAAACAGCGGGCCCGTGGTGGCCCGGTGGGGCACCGGATGCTCCGTCAGGCACCGACGTAGGCCGCGAGGTGCTCGCCGGTGAGGGTGGAGCGGGCGGCGACGAGGTCCGCGGGTGTGCCCTCGAAGACGACCCGGCCGCCGTCGTGGCCGGCACCGGGGCCGAGGTCGATGATCCAGTCGGCGTGCGCCATCACGGCCTGGTGGTGCTCGACGACGATGACCGACTTGCCGGAGTCGACCAGCCGGTCGAGCAGGCCGAGCAGTTGCTCGACGTCGGCGAGGTGCAGGCCGGCGGTCGGCTCGTCAAGGATGTAGACGCCGCCCTTCTCGGCCATCCGGGTGGCCAGCTTGAGCCGCTGCCGCTCACCGCCGGAGAGCGTGGTGAGCGGCTGGCCGAGCGTGAGGTAGCCGAGCCCGACGTCGCCCAGCCGGCCGAGGATGCGGTGTGCGGCCGGCGTGCGCGCCTCGCCGGCGCCGAAGAACTCCTCGGCCTCGGTCACCGGCATCGCGAGCACCTCGCTGATGTCGCGGCCGCCGAGGTGGTACTCCAGCACCGATGCGTCGAAGCCCTTCCCCTCGCACTCCTCGCAGGTGCTGGCGACGCCGGCCATCATCGCCAGGTCGGTGTAGACGACACCGATGCCGTTGCAGTTGGAGCAGGCGCCCTCGGAGTTGGCGCTGAACAGCGCCGGCTTCACGCCGTTGGCCTTCGCGAACGCCTTGCGGATCGGGTCGAGCAGCCCGGTGTACGTCGCCGGGTTGCTCCGTCGGGAGCCGCGGATCGCGCTCTGGTCGATCGACACCACCTCCGCGCCTACGGGGATCGAGCCGTGGACCAGCGAGCTCTTGCCGGAGCCGGCGACACCGGTGACGACGGCAAGCACCCCGAGTGGGATGTCGACGTCGACGTCGCGCAGGTTGTGCGTCGTCGCACCGCGGATCGCAAATGTGCCGGTGGGCTTGCGCACCGTCTTCTTGAGGGCGGCCCGGTCGTCGAGGTGGCGGCCGGTGATGGTGCCGGCGGCCCGCAGCCCCTCGACGGTGCCCTCGAAGCAGACGGTGCCGCCCGCGCTGCCGGCACCCGGGCCGAGGTCCACGACATGGTCGGCGATCGCGATCACCTCCGGCTTGTGCTCCACGACGAGCACGGTGTTGCCCTTGTCCCGCAGTCGCAGCAGCAGGTCGTTCATCCGCTGGATGTCGTGGGGGTGCAGGCCCGTGGTGGGCTCGTCGAAGACGTAGGTGACGTCGGTGAGCGAGGAGCCGAGGTGGCGCACCATCTTGACGCGCTGTGCCTCACCGCCCGAGAGCGTGCCCGACGGCCGGTCGAGCGAGAGGTAGCCGAGCCCGATCTCCACGAACGAGTCGAGGCTGTGCCGCAGCTTCGCGAGCAGCGGCGCCACCATGGGGTATCCCCTGCTCGAAGAGCTCGGGGAGGGCTCGTCCAGGCCGCGGATCCATTCGGCCAGGTCGCTGATCTGCATCGCGCACGCGTCGGCGATGCTGATCCCGTCGATCTTCGACGACCGGGCGCCCTCGCTGAGCCGGGTGCCGTCGCAGTCGGGGCAGGTGGCGAAGGTGACCGCCCGGTCCACGAACTCCCGGATGTGCGGCTGCATCCCCTCCCGGTCCTTGGCGAGCATCGACTTCTGGATCCGCGGGACCAGCCCCTCGTACGTCATGTTGATGCCCGCGATCTTCATCCTGGTCGGCTCGCGGTGGAGGAAGTCGTGCAGCTCCCTCTTGGTGTACTCGCGGATCGGCTTGTCCGGGTCGTAGAAGCCCGACTCGCTGTAGAGCCGGTAGTTCCAGCCGCCCGCCTTGTAACCGGGAACGGTGAGCGCGCCCTCGGTGAGCGACTTGGAGTCGTCGTAGAGCTGGGCGAGATCGAGGTCGGAGACCGCGCCCCGGCCTTCGCAGCGCGGACACATGCCGCCGGTGCGGGAGAAGGTCGCCTTCACGGCCTTGCGGGCACCGCGCTCGACGGTGATCGCACCGCTCGCCCGGACCGAGGGGACGTTGAAGGCGTACGCGCTGGGCGAGCCGATGTGCGGCTGCCCGAGCCGGCTGAAGAGGATGCGCAGCATCGCGTTGGCGTCGGTGACGGTGCCGACCGTGGAGCGGGGGTCGGCGCCCATCCGCTGCTGGTCGACGATGATCGCGGTCGTCAGCCCTTCGAGTACGTCGACCTCGGGCCGCGCCAGCGTCGGCATGAAGCCCTGTACGAAGGCGCTGTAGGTCTCGTTGATCAGCCGCTGCGACTCCGCGGCGATCGTGTCGAACACCAGGGAGCTCTTGCCCGAGCCGGAGACGCCGGTGAACACCGTCAGCCGGCGCTTCGGGATCTCGACGCTGACGTCCTTGAGGTTGTTCTCACGCGCGCCGTGCACGCGGATCACCTCATGGCTGTCGGCGGCGTGCGGCGCGGGCGTGTCCGTCCTCGTGGGCATGCTCATCGTCTCTCCGTCTGTGAGGCGGGCCGCCTGCGCGGTCTCCGTCGGCGTCACCTGGCTCGACCCGACCGGCGTCGAGCAGCACGGCCGGTTCTCCTCCGTCGGCGCGGTCGCGGCCACGGTAGCTGTCCACCCGATCGGCGATGCCGACCGGGGTCACGCTCGGCGCGGGGGACCACGGGAATCGGCGCGTGCCGTCCTTGGCCATGGCGCGACCCGCGCCCGGGCCGGGGCGCCGGACCGACCAGCGGAGGCCGCGACTCGGCTCGCCGCCGGGCGTCTCGTTCACCTCGTGCCAAGCGCGGTTGCGGCGCGGGAGGATTCGGAACCAGCGGTACGGCGTGACCGACGCATGCGGGTCGAAGCAGTCTACGCGACGGACCGGTCACCTTGCTCCCACTGCAGCGCATGGTTCTCCGGGACGTTCCGCACCCAGCTCGCCCAACTCGCCCAGCTCACCCAACTCACCGGCGCGCCGGTGAGTTGGCCCAGGCCCGGCAGACCCTGCGAAGAGCGATCGCGACAACCGAACAGCGATGAGCTTCCATCGGACCGCTCGCCCGCTCCTGGGCCCTGGGCCCAGGCGACGGGACCGAGCCGCGCGGAAGCCCACCGCCTCGGCCGGGTGCCCCGCACCGCAGCCTGGCGGCGGGCCGTCCCGCGCACGGCCCCGGTCAGGCCGGATTGTCCTTCAGCCAGCGCAGCACCTGTCCGGCGTGCTCGTTCGGCGGGAAGATCGGATAGAAGACGTGCTCGATCACGCCGTCACGGATGATCAGCGTGGTGCGCCTGTAGAGCGTCTCTCCTCCGGCTTCGAAGGTGGGCAGCCCGATCGTCGCAGCGAGACGGAGACCGGTGTCCGAGAGCATCGCGAAGGGCAGCCGGAGACGGCCGACCACCTCCTGCTGGTATCCGGTCTCCTGGCTGGACAGGCCGAACACGCGGGCTGCTCCGACGGCGATCAGGTCGTCATGGTGGTCGCGGAAGTCGCATGCCTCCGCAGTGCATCCGCGCGCCCCGGGGATGTTGTCCCAGCCGTCCGGCATGTCCCGGTCGGGCCGGCCCGTGAGCGGATAGCAGTAGACGACGGAACGGCCCTCGCCCAGCGCATGCAGCGCGACGGTGCCACCGGCGGTACTCGGGAGGTCGAGATCGGGCACCGTCGAGCCCGCGAGATGGTCGGCGGCGCCGTCGTCGTCGGGGACTGGCAGGCCTGCGGGAAGCCGGCTCGGGTCACTCACGGTGTCCTCCTTCTCGCCGGGGCGACCGGCGCTGCTGTTGCGGTAGGCGGCGTCCCGCAGATGCCGGACCAGCACCGCCCGACGGGCGGTCAGTGCCTCGATCCGCAGGGTCAGGTCTTCGATGGCATCCCGGTAGCCGGCCAACGAGGACGGGCAGTCGTCCGCGTGGTCCCGGCCCGCGGCCAGGCATTCGAGAAACGGGCGTGTCCGCTCGACCGGGATCCCCAGTCGGTTCAGCGCTCGGGCTTCGGCCACCATCCGGGCGTCATGCTCGGAGTAGTCCCGGTAGCCGTTGACGAGCCGGGCAGGCCTTATCAACCCCACAGCCTCGTAGTAGCGAACCGTCTTCGCCGTCACACCTGCGCGTCGCGCGACTTCACTGATCTTCACGTCATCACCCGCGAAGGAACCTAAACCTTGCCCTCGGGGGCAAGGTCAAGCGCCCCGCTTCCTGGGCTACGCGTGCTGGAACTACTTCAGGACAACGGGCTCAGGCCGGGGTGGGCGATGAGCGCGGCGGCGTCCTCGGCGTAGCCTTCCCTGGAGCAGTCCGGCCCCGATCGGAATCCGGTCAGCGGCGGCCGCGCAGAGCCGGGCCCGCCGGGACTGATGTCCTACGGGGTGAAGGGGAGTTGGCAGCAACCGCAACGGGCATGGCCTCTCCCTCTCCGTGAACCGTCGACGCCGCTCCCGGCACATCTGCCCGCTCGGGTGAAATGCTGGACCACTCCTGATCTTGCACACGGACCGCTACTGTCAGTGCAGGAGGTATCGCGATGTCAGAACCACGGCCCTGCCCGGCCTGCGCGGGCCAGAGAGGCACTGAGAAGGTGCAGCACACCTACGAACGCGACGAGCAGGGGAACACGGTGGCCCGGGAGAACCGCTACTGGTCGCCGTGCACCACATGTGGAGGAGCCGGGGTGGTGACGGGATGAGGCTCGTCTTCGTCTGCCAGGAGTGCGCGATCGCCTACCTGCCACCCGACGGCCTGCGGTACGGGGACGGCACGGCCGCGAGCAGCGTCTGGTGCTCCGTCTGCCGGGCCGTGATGGCCGAGCAGGGCATTGAGGAGCCTGCTGAACTCGCCGCCGTCGCCGTGATCATGGCGGTACGGGCGATGCGGGCCGCGGTTGCAAGCCGTACGGAGAGCACCGGGAGCCGCCCCGACCGGCGCCCGTCCCGCCCCGCACGCACCAGCCGGGGCCGCGTCAGACCTGCCGGCGCCCGCACCAAGCTCGGGTAGCGCGACGCGGCCAGGCAGATGCCGGTGTTGCCCGATGCCTGCACGGTGCCGCCTTCCCCGATCACGCTCGACGTGTGCGAGATCGTCCGCGTCGGTCGGGAGTGCGGGCTTCTCCGTCAATTCCCGCACGTTGCAAGGACTTGCCGGCGACAGGCGGACCGCCGGCCGCCGCCGTCGACTGCCGGTGTCACGGTGTCACGGTGTCACCACGGGGATGCCGTCAGGGCGGCCCGCGAGCAGCGAGGCCAGGTGGTCGGCGCAGCGGAGGGCGGCTTCGGCCATGGCGCTTCTGGTCATGCCGGCGATGTGCGGGGTGAGCAGGGCGTTGGGGAGACCGAAGAGTGGTGAGGCGAAGGCGGCGTGCTCGTGGGCGAAGGTGTCGACGGCGGCGGCTGCCAGCGGATGTGCTGGGGCGCGCAGTGCGTCGGCGAGTGCCTGCTCGTCGACGATCCCGCCCCGGGAAGTGTTCAGCAGGACCGATCCCGGCTTCATCAGCGCCAGTTCCTTCCGGCCGATCAGCCCACGGGTCTGCGGGGTGAGCGGCAGGTGCAGCGACACCACGTCGCTGGTGCCCAGGAGGGTGCCGAGGGACTCGGCCCGGCGCACCGGCGCACCGCTCGGATGCCGTGAGAAGCCCTGGACGGTCATGCCCAGGGCCGCTGCCCGGTCTGCCAGGGCCAGGCCGATCCGCCCCAACCCCACGATTCCCAGGGTCAGTTCCGAAAGCTCGACCGCGGGAGTGGACGGTGTGCTCCAGCGGCCGCGTTGTGCGGCCTCGTTGTGCGCCGGCAGGTTCCGGGTCAGGGCGAGCAGCTGGGCCAGGGCGAACTCCGCGACCGCGTTCGCGTTGGAGCCCGGGGTGTGGGTGACGGTGACACCATGGCGGGCTGCGGCGGCCAGGTCGACGTGGTCGGTGCCCGCACCGGCCCGGCCGATCACCCGGAGCCGGTTGGCCAGTGCGGGATCGGTCGCCGCCGCGAGGAGGCCCGCCCGCAACGGGATGCCCGCACGCGACTTGACCGCGTGGTAGCCGCGTCCGTCCCGGACGATCCCGGCGATCAGGGCCGGCTCGTCGAAGGCGTCGAGATCGGTGAAGTCCACCCGGCCCGTCCATGCCGCCCGCGCGCTCGCCTGGTCGGCCACCCGCCGCAGGTTGAGCGTGACGGCCAACCCGTGCGCCAACAGGCGCTCCAGCTCACGATCGAGCAGCTGCCCGGGAGCCGCGTCGAGCAGCAGTACCCGCGTCTCCATGAGTCCCCCCTGTCCCTGCCTGCGGACCTTACGGGATCCGGGGCCGGCGGCAAATGGACGCCAAGCCGTTGCACCGCCGCCCTCCGGAGAGCAGGAGACAGTGCGGGTTCACCCTCACCGGCCGGGGCCCGCCATCAACACGCCACACGACCTGGACGACATCGAACGCGAACTCGTCGACCACAACTGACGCTCGGAAGAGGATCGCCAGGGTGGCCGCCAGCTTGAGTCCTCCGCCCCGCCCCAGGGGCCGTTCCTCGACCACCACATCCGTACGCAGCGGCAGCCGGTCAGTTCGGCGGTGCCCTCCAGCCGAGTGACTCGGCTGGAGGTCCGCACGAAATCCCGGAGCGCCGATCAGGCGGAGAGGCGGGCCGCCAGCTCCTTCGCCGTGGCGGCGGCCGCCTCGTGGGCCTGGGCTCGGGAGGCGTCGGCCGCTCCGACCAGGTCGGCCATCGCCGGGACGGTACGGGCCAGGGTCAGCTCGGGCACGATGACGTCGACCACCTCGAGGCCGAGCAGGCCGCTCAGCACCTTCTCCAGGTAGTTGGCCGCGAACTCGAAGCCCTCACGCGGGGTGCCCGGCCCGTAGGCGCCGCCGCGGCTGGCGACTACGGTGACCGGCTTGCCGGCGACGGTGGAGTTCTCGCCGCCGGTGCGGCCCATGATGATCACCTGGTCCAGCCAGGCCTTGAGGCTGGAGGGGATCGTGAAGTTGTACATGGGAGCGCCGATGAGCACCGCGTCCGCCGCCTCCAGCTCCTCGACCAGCTCGGTACGCAGGGCGAGGGCGGCCTTCTGCTCCTCCGTCTGGTCGGCCGGGTCGGTGAAAGCTGCGGTGATGCCGGCGGCGGAGAGGTGCGGCAGCGGCTCGGCGGCGAGATCGCGGTACACGACCTTGCCCTCGGGGTGCTGCTCCTCCCACGCCTTGCGGAAGGTGGCCGTCACCTCGCGCGAGGCGGAGCCGTGGGAGAGGGCGGAGGAGTCGAGGTGCAGCAGGGTGGCCATGGGAAGCTCCGGCGTTTCGGAAGGATCTTACGTAGCTATTGATAACACAGTCACTTACTTTTTTGCAGCTCTGCACGGCGACTACCCTGGAGTACATGCCGAACCACAGCGAGCAGGCCTGCAGAACAGTCGACGAAGGCGTGACGCGCGTCTTCCAGCTCTTCGGCAAGCGCTGGACGGGCCTGATCGTCGCCACACTGCTCCCGGGCCCCGCACACTTCGCCGACCTGCGGCGGGCCATCCCGGGCATCAGCGAACGCATGCTGTCGGACCGGCTCACCGAACTCGGCACGGCGGGCCTGGTCCTGCGGGAGGTGGACGCCGGACCGCCGCTGCGGGTCTCCTACCGGCTGACCGAATCGGGGAGGGCGCTGGAACCCGCCCTGGTGGAGCTGGGGCGCTGGGCGGCCGAGCATCTGAACGGCGGCGGACCCTGCCTGCGCGAGGCATGAGCCGCCTGCTGCAGCTGTGCGACCTCGTCGCCGCCGTCGCCCCGGCGGAGCAGTGGCCGGGCGGAGCCGACGGCCGGCGCACCGTCGTAGTCGGGCCGGCCGAAGCGGCCGAGGACACCGCCTGCCGCCAGCTCCCGCTCGGGCGCGGCCCTGCGCTGAAGGCAGCCCGGGCTCCGGTGCGCGCGGGTGACGCCCGAAGGCACGCCGAGCAGGATCCAGCCCTACGGATGGCTCACGTCTAGCCTCGCTGGCGAGAGTTCGCTGACGAAGGGCGGAATCGGTGGATGACTTCCGAGAGCGCCGACGGGCGACCGCCTGGCTGCTGCGCCCGGGCGCTGGCGACTCGGGGGATTCCGCCCGGGATCCGGTGGTCGGGGCCGCCACCAGGCATGCCGTGCTGGCCGCGATCGGTGATCCCGGCTCCATGGCGGCCGGGGCGGCAACGCTGTACCGCTACGTCTCCGGCATCGATCAGCAGGCGCGCCCGCTCGATGCTCAGGAGCTGCAGGAGCTGCGCGACCCGATGGCCACGGTCTTCTTCCAGCAGAACAAGTACCCGATGACGGTCCAGGACCTCCTCGCCGGCCTTCCGCAGCCGACGGCCGCGGCGCCCCAGTCCGTCTACCTGATCAGCGAGGCCGGGCAGATCCCTCCCGGGGTCG
The DNA here is from genome assembly GCF_055579945.1 of Kitasatospora sp. NPDC032150. Lineage (NCBI taxonomy): Bacteria > Bacillati > Actinomycetota > Actinomycetes > Kitasatosporales > Streptomycetaceae > Kitasatospora > Kitasatospora sp. NPDC032150. The sequence goes on from NZ_JBVIMH010000005.1 coordinate 65,878, forward strand.
ACCTGCCGCGTGACCTGCGGTTCGCCATCACCCGCGCCGTTCAGGGCCGGGAGGTGGACCTGCTGATCAGCACCGGAGCCGACAGCGACCCCGCGACGACCTTCCTCCAGGTCGCCGCCTGGGACCAGGCCGCCGGGGTCTTCAACTACTACATGCGGATCAGTCCGGCCTGGGTCTGGGCGGGCAACTCTTGGTCGGCCCTGGCCTCCGGTTCCCGTGGGAACGGGTGCTTCGACAGCCACATCAACGGCAGTGTGGTGATGAAGGAGTTGAAGCTTCCCTGGATCAACTGGCAGTCCCAGGCCGCGACGATCCAGCTCGCCCCGGACGACCAGCTCCGCGGCAATCCGCTGTACCAGCAGGTCATCGGCGGGGAGAGTCTCGAACTCACCGTCCGCTCGCTCATCAGCCGTTGGACGACCGCGCGCCTGGCCGCCGTCACCCGAGGCGGCAGCGTGGCGCAGCCCGACCATCTGATGCGCCATCTGTTCACGAGTACCACGGTGAACCTGGCGAGTTCGGCGACCCAGAGTTCGGTGATCACGGCGTCCGGCGGGGACCTGGCGCTGCCGGCGGGTTTCTGGTTGAACAAGGACGCCCTGCTTGACGACCTCGCCCTCCCCGTGAGTTCCGCCCTGCCCATGGCGCCCGCCGCCCTCTACGTCGCCGGCCTGTCCGCCTTCGGATTCCACCTGGAGGAGAAGGCGAGCGGGTTCTCCCAGCCCGGCGACACCTTCTTCGCCTTCGTGGTGCCGGAGGCCGCCTACGAGGACAACGACGTGGTGCGGCAGCTGGTGCGGCAGGGCGTCATCACCGCCAAGTTCGCCGCCTGCGCGCTCATGCTCGACTTCACCAACCCGGTGTTCAGCCCGGCCCGGGCACAGCTGATGGCCCACGTGCCCAGCACGCCGACCGCTGTCACGGCCCTGCAGGACCACATCGTCCAGGCGATCTCCCAAGCCGCCGCGAACCTGCCCGCTCAAGGCCGGGTCGCGAAGCTGATCCGCACCTCGGCCGGCTTCGACGACTACGTGCGGCTGGCCGAGTCCCGCCGCCGCGACTTCAGGTCGATGCGGCTCAACGAGTTCGAACTCACCCTGCCGGTCACCAACATCCCCCCGGACGCGTCCGGTCTCCAGATGCTCGAGGACGGCACCGTCGCCCCCAGGCCGTCCCAGCCGTCCCGCGCCCCGGGCGAAACTCCGCCCGCCGGTCCCCCTTCAGGGAAGGATCCCTCTTGAGCACCATCAACTCCTACGGCCCGCCCGGAAATCTCGACGATCTCGACGACACCGGGCTGAAGGCCTGGAACACGTTCATCGGCGACAGTGTCGACCAGGCGATCAAGGGGCCCGATCCCTCGCAGGTCCTCAACGACAGCCCCCGCAGCCAGTTCTACGACCTCGTCAAGACGGACACCGCCGCCGACGCCCAACCGGCCACGGTCACCTGGACGGCCTTCCCCCGCCGGATCAAGGTCCACTCGCTCAGCGACATCCAGCGGTGGCAGCGCGCCGATGCCAGCCGGGACGTCCAGGACGAGTACTGCGAGTGGAGCGTCACCCGCGATCCCGCCTCGGGGAAGATCACCAAAGTGATGTTCACCTGCGAGGGCCCGGAGTACTGGAGCCTCCTCGCGCAGTCCGACCCGGCCAAGGTCCTCCAGCTCTACCAGACCCACATCAGCCCCGATGTGAAGCACGGCGACCTCTTCGGCGCCACCGGCACCTACCAGCCGCGCAACCAGTGGAACGACTCCACGAGCCACGGCGCCATGCACCTGATCCAGGCCAACAACACCCTCGGTGCCGAGATCGAACTCGCCGCCGCGGCCACCATCGTACGGAACATCAACGGCACGGAACTGACCACCGACCAGGACCTCATCCAGTGCAGCCGGTACGGAGAGCCGGAACGCAACAGCGACCCGCACATCGGCGGGGCGGTTAACGCCCTCGCCCGTCAGAAGGCCGACATCGCCCTCGCCGACCCGGTCGGCCTCTACTTCGACGACCTGAAGACCGACGGCTGGGCCACCCCGGACGGCTCCGACCCCAAGAGCTACTGGACCCGCCAGCGCGGCGACGAGTCCCACCCGGTGCGGTTCGTCTACGAGGTGCCCCGGGACAAGGGCTTCACCGTGGGCGACATCACCGTCAACGGCACCCCCATCCAGTACGGTGCGCAGATCGCCGACTACATCACCATCAGACTGACCGCGGTCGCCTGCCGCTTCGGCCAGAGCACCACCCCGCCGAAGACCGCGTGCCTGCAACTGGCCACCGCCCCGGCCGGACCGGCCGAGGCCGCCAGACACATCAGCTCGCTCTCCTCCCACGGCTACCACGCCGCCCCGCACCCCGCCTCCCGCACCCGTCGCCGCTGACCCCCTCGTCCCGGGCAGTTGCTCGCACGCGCGGGTGGCCCGGCCGTCCGAGGTCCCACCTCCCGGCCGGTCTCCCCCGCCCGACCCGCATTGGCCGGGTGCGCCGCCGTCACCTTCGACGGGTGAGGCTGCGCACCGGCCCACGCGGCAGAGCCGGCGCGTCACTCCCGCCTTTCGACGACCCCCGTCAGGCGTCGTCCTGCGGGACGGCCTGCAGGCGGTCCAGTTCCGTCTGGGAGAGCCCCAGCGCACCGGCGGCGAGGTTCTCCGCCAGGTGGTCCGGCTTGGAGGTGCCCGGGATCGCCAGCACATGCGGCCCACGGTGCAACGTCCAGGCCAACCGGACCTGCGCGGGTGCCGCAGCGTGTGCGCGGGCGATCTCCGGCCTCCTCGGCGATCATTCAGCCGATCCTGCGGTCCGGCGGAGCTGGCAACCCGCGCATACCGGCCGGCGCCAGCTCCCTCGGTTCGCTCCGCACGGACCGAACCTCGGTGCCTTGAGGCTCGGCTCCGCTTCTCAGGACCGGACGACCCAGTACCGGCTGTTCCCGAAGACGTCCTCGCACTGGTAGCTGCGATCGGGATCCTGGTCGTTGTAGCGGTCGGCGGCGGCCTCGCAGGTTTCCTCGTCCCGGTAGCCGTCACCGGTGCTGCCACCGTCCCAGAGGCACTTGCGCGGCTCACCCACGTGGGTGGGCGGAGCTCCCGGGATGCAGTCGCGGTCGACGGCGTGGGCGGCAGTCGGGGGGGTGACCGCACCGAACAGGCCGACCGCCAGAGCGGCGGTGAGCACCGCAAGGATGACTCGCTTCATGGACGACACCTCTCACTTGGGAAGTCGTTCCTCCATCGGCATCAGCGGGGGGCGACTTGAGACCGATCGCTGTGGTGGACGGCAACATCGTTGCTCGGCGCTCACGGCTGTTCAGGTGATCCACGAGCCGGTGACGCCCGGTCGAGCCGCTTCCGAAGTGGCCTGCGGAGCAACGATGGTGACCAGCCGGAGGCAGTACGGACGGTCACGGGTCGCGGTGGTTCCGGCGAGTCACGGGCGGCAGCTTGGAGACCGCGTTCCGCAAGGGCGCGGTCGGCCTGACAAGCTGTCCTGGTCCGGATGCCGCCCGGCGTCCCTCGACCAAGAGGAGGTCCTGTCATGGGTGTTGCTGGAATGCCGCCGGAGCACGGCCCTGCGTCGATGGCTCGGCACGCACCCCCCTTCGACCCGGAGCTGCGGGCCGTACTGGCGGCCATGGGAGAGGAGGCGAAGGAGCCCGTCACCCCGGAGGGCCTCACTGCCAGGCAGGAGCGGGATGCTGTGGCCCGGCCCAGACCGACGGTTCGGGAGCTCCAGGCCGACGGCCGGTTCGAGGTGGAGGAGTTGCGTGCGCCGGGACGGGACGGGAGCGAGGTCAGGCTCGTCAGCGCACGGCCCGCCGGGATCGCCGGGCCCCTGCCGCTCCTGTACTACATGCACGGCGGCGGGATGATCACGGGCAATGCATGGTCCGTCCTTCCGCGCCTGCTTCGCGAATGGGCTCTCCCGCTGCAACTCGCCGTCATCTCCGTCGAGTACCGACTGGCGCCGCAGGCTCAGTACCCCATACCCGTGGAGGACTGCTATGCCGGACTCGTCTGGGCGGCTGATCACGCGGCCCGACTGGGCGTCGACGCGGACCGCATCACCGTCGGAGGGAAGAGTGCCGGCGGTGGACTCGCCGCAGCACTCGCCCTGCTGACCCGCGACCGCGGCGGGCCGGTTCCGATCGGTCAACTGCTCCTGAGCCCGATGCTCGACGACCGCAACGACACCTTCTCCAGCCACCAGATGGCCGGCCGCGACACCTGGGACCGGACCTCCAACGCGACCGCGTGGCAGGCACTGCTGGGCGACCTGTACGGGGCTGCTGACCTGCCACCCTACGCGGCCCCTGCTCGCGCCACGGATCTGTCCGAGCTGCCCCTGGCCTACATCGAGGTCGGGTCGGCCGAGTCCTTCAGGGACGAGGCCGTGGCCTATGCCAACGCGATCTGGCAGGCCGGCGGCGGGGCCGAACTGCACGTATGGCCCGGCGCCTTCCACGGATTCGACACTCTCGCACCGCAGGCCGTCCTCAGCCAGGATGCCCGCGACGCCCGCTCCCGCTGGCTCCGGCGGATCGTCGCACGTTGAAGCTCCTCCGGCTCGACGGTCATGGCCGGGAAGGTCGACTGCTCTGCTCGATCGGGACGTTGGCGCGGAGGACGCGGGCGGAACAAGCAAGCCTGCCGGTGAAGGACGGCAGCCGTACCAGCCCCACAACCCACAACCCGCTTCACACGGCTCTGCCAACAACCGAGCGGGCCACGGGCTGTGGGTAGAGCCGGGGGCAGCAAGCGGACCAGCCCTGCCCACAGCCTCGGCAAGCCGTGCTGTGGGGCCGGGCAGTCGACATTCGGAGTCTCGGAGTCGACGACTGATAGGTGACTGATTCGCCGCTCGGGTGCACCGGCATACCGTCGATGACGTGACGGGGAACGAGCGCGGATCCGCTCTCGCCCCCGGGCCCGCCCATCAGCCAGGACTACCGGAGGTCGCCATGCCCGCCTACGCCGTCGCCATCGTCCACCAGGTCGAGTTCGGCCCCGACATCGTGGAGTACCTCGAGCGGATCGACGCCACCCTGGAACCGTTCGGCGGCCGTTTCCTGGTGCACGGCGGCAATGTCGAAGCGATCGAGGGCGGTTGGACCGGCGACCTGATCGTCATCGAGTTCCCCGACCGCGACCAGGTACGCGCCTGGTACGACTCGCCCGCGTATCAGGCGATCCTCAGACTGCGCACCGACCACATGACCGCGGACGTGTTCTTCGCCGACGGCCTACCGGTGGGCTACAACGGCGCGGATGCGCTCCACAAGTGACACTGAGCTGTCGCTGTACGAGGCTCGACTGTGGTGATTCCGTTCCATGAGTCAAGTCGTCTCGCACATCGGGGCGTTCGGCCGGTCCGCCGGTCGACAGCTCAACGACCGTTCGGTTCGTCGTCCCAGCGCACCTCGGTCCGCGAACCGGTGAGCCAGTCCCGCCGCAGGATGCCGTAGCCGATCGAGTCGTACAGCGCGCCGTCGTGGTCGGGCCAGGCCTCGCGGTGGTGCGCCTCCTTGACGTAGCCGCAGCCGCGGAACACCCGCCGCATCGACTCGTTGTCCTGGCGCGTGGTGCCCTCGATCCGCGTGACGTCGGGGAACTCCGAGAAGACGTAACCGGTCAGCCATTGGAGTGCCCGGCCGCCCAGGCCACGGCCCCGGTGCGCGGCGCCGATCCGCAGATCGAAGAGGGGTGTGTCGTCGTCGAGGTCCTCCAGCCGGATCAGGCCGACTCGCTCGCCGTCCTCGCTGATCCAGAAGCTCCGGGTCGACTCGCCGCCGTAGTACCCCTCCGCCAGCTTCGTCCGGACGATCTCCTCGGTCAGCGAGGCGAAGGCATGGAAGGGCCACACCTCACCGGTCAGGAACGCCACCAGCCGGTCGGCGTCCGCCTCGGTGTCGAGCCGCTCGTACGTGACAGTCATCCGATCGCCGCTCCTCCGTTCGCCCGCAGCGGGCAGCAGTACCGACATCGGAGATCCAACAGCCAGCGGTAGGCCGCCTGCCAACGGTTTTCTCATGTACGCGACGCCGGAGATGGGCAGGCCCCTGAGTACCGGCACCGGACAGGCGCCGGCCGCCCGCCGGCAGGGCAGCCGTCTCCACCCCCTACCGACCGTCGCCCGGTCAGTGGTGGTGGCTGCGACGGTGCTGGCCGGCGGTGCGGCCGGTGCGCTCTCGCAGCAGGATGCCCAGGGTGTTGGCGTTCTCGTAGCCGACGCGATGGGCGATGGCGTCGATCGGCTGGGCCGTGGTGCGCAGCAGGTGGACGGCCTGTTCGATCCGGAGGTCCTGGACGAAACGCACCGGTGAGGTGCCCAGGACGGCGCGGGTGGTGCGTTGGAGGGTGCGTTCACTGACACCGAGGGCGTCGGCCGCGTCCTTGATGGCCAGGGGTTCGTGGAGGTGGTCGCGGACCCAGCGTTCGAAGGCGGCGACCGTCGGGTCGCTCTCGGCGAGGGTGGCGGTCATCGTGTGAGCTGCCTGGGAGGGACGTTCGTCGATGACGAGGTAGTTGGCGACCAGGTCGCTCAGGGCCGGGCTGCGCCGGCGGACCAGGGTCAGCGCGAGGTCGACGTGCCCGAAGGCCGCACCTGCGGTCGTGATGCCGTCACAGCTGGTCACCATGCGCTGCTGGTCGAGGGTCACCTTCGGGTACCGGCTGCGGAACAGCGGGGCGAGCCACCAGGTGGTGGTGGCTCGCAGGCCGTCCAGGATGCCGGCCTCCGCGAGCAGGAAGGTACCCGCGCAGGCGGAGGCGACGGGGGTACGTCGGGCGCGGAGGTCGGCCAGCAGCTCGCGCGCCCGGGCCGCGTCGTCTCCGGCCGCCCAGCGCACCAGCTCCTCGGGCCGGCGTTCGGACACCGCCGGGACGAGCAGCAGGTCGCAGTCGGCGGCCTGCTCGACCGGGGCCACCTCGACCAGGTGCCCGGCACCGGTGCGGACCGTGCCGGTGAAACCGACCTTGGTGACCTGCCAGGACGGTGGCGGCTTGGGCAGCCGCTCTCGCAGCTCGTTCGCGCAACTCAGCACGTCCAGGACGGCAGCCAACCCGGAATCGAACACGCCCTCAAGCACCAGCACAGCGACACGCATGGCGGAAACGGTATCGAATCTGCCGGACACGCCACTGCCCCGGGGGGCGTACGGCCCGTAGCTTCGTGGGGGGCCGGCGAAAAGGGGGCAACACAAAAAAAAAGGAAGGAAAAAACCAACGCGAAAACCGGGCTGTTTGGCCCTCGCAAAGGCCTCCCCCAAAACGCCCAAGAGGGG
>NZ_JBVIMH010000005.1:73171-211260 GCF_055579945.1 Kitasatospora sp. NPDC032150
AAAGGAAACCCGTGGAAGAACCTGCCCAACCTCTACAGCACCTCCACCGCCCTGGGGAGCAGGGACACAGGGGTCTTCGGGGGTCCCCCCAACCCGCGACCCACCACAACGAGCGAGGACGGAACACATGACGTCGAACATCGGTCTGCTGGCCCGCATCGAGGCCCTCCCCGAGCATGCCGAGGAGGTGGAGACGCTGCTGCGCGACGCCCTGGCATCGGCTCGCGAGGAGGAGCTCACCGTCACCTGGTTCGCCTTCAAGGAGAGCCCCACCGTGTTCGGGATCTTCGACACCTTCGCCGACGAGACCGGCCGCGCCGCACACATCAACGGCCGGATCGCCGCCGCCCTGATGAAGATCGCCCCCACCCACCTGGCCACCGCGCCCGACATCCGCACCATCGACGTCCTCGCCGCCAAGCTCCCCTGAACCGGCACGGCCGAGGGGGCGGGGCCGCCAGGAGCCGGCCCCGCCCTTTGCCCTCCCTGAGCCGACGGGAGGAGGCGTCCGTGCTGCGACGCCCGGCCAGACATCCGGCCCGAGGTCTGGCTCGAAGTCGGGCTCGAAGTCCGGCCGCTCACCGGCCGCGATCGCCGGTCGCGATCACTTTCCCAACGTGTAGCCGCCCTTGACGACGTAGAAGTCGGTGGCGGGTGCCATGCACCGGGCGGTGAATCGTGGTGCGGTGGGCGTGCGGCCTTGCGCTGGGGAGGGTCATCGCTGACAAATGCCTTTCACGCGTCGAGTACTGATTGATAGCGTCCCTTCCGTGCCCCCGACTTTGCACTCCGAGCGTCTGCAGCTTGAGCCGTACTCCCCCGAGGACGAGGAGGACTTCGTCGCCTTGTTCCAGGACCGGAGGGTGTCGCAGTGGATGGGTGACGGCCCCTCTACCGAGGCTGAGGACCGGGCCCTGTTCGGGCGCATCTTCACGAAGGTCTATGCCAAGGACCTGTTCGACGTCTGGGCCGTTCGTCGCGACGGCCGCTACGTCGGACACGCTGAAATCAAGCCGAGCGAGGAGGTCCAGGGCCACGAGATCGTCTACGCGCTGACCCCGGACGCGTGGGGATCCGGCCTGGGGCGAGAACTGGCCGAGACGATCGTCGCCCACGGCTTCGGCACTCTGGGGCTGACGGAAGTGCACGCCACCGTGGCTGCACCGAACAGCGCTTCGCTGGCCCTACTGAAGGGGATCGGCTTCGAGCACGTCCGGGACATTGCCGAGGACGACGGCAGCACCACCCGCGTGCTGACCCGTAGCTTCATCGACCGATTGCATCCGCTACCGGCAACCGCCCGCCGGTGACCGCAGTTCTCGCCCCTGGCCGCTACCTCTGCGATCGGGGGCTCACAGCCGCAGGTGTGATGCCCCGTTGAGGTCGAGGATCGTGCCGGAGGCCCAGGTGGCTTCGGCCGATGCCAGGTAGACCACGGCGGCGGCGACTTCCTCCGGAGTGCCGACCCTGCCGAACGGGCTCTGGCCGCGCAGGGCGTCCCCCGACGGGCCGGTCAGGCGGTCGGCGACCCTGTCGGTGGCGGTGAAGCCGGGGGCGACCGAGGTCACCGAGATCCCGTGCGGTGCCAGGGCGACGGCGAGGGACTGGCCGAACGCGTGCAGCGCGGCCTTGCTCGCGCCGTACGCGGGATGGTCCGGCTCGCCGCGGAAGGCTCCACGCGAGCCGATGTGCAACGCCGCCGTGGCAACCGCGGAGTCGAACGCGAGGGCCTCGCCCAGTTGCAGCGCGAAGGGCTGGTCCGTACCGGCTGGCACCGTCCGACCACCGTGGTGGAGGCGACCGCCGTCGACGCTGGAGAGGTGCAACGATGGAGCCGAGGGCGCCCTCCGAGCCGCCGGAGCGCCGGGGTCGGGAGCCGGGGCCGGGCGGTCAGGGCGCCGCCCGTCGGTCCGACCGCCGTGCTCGGCCGGGAGCGGAAGGGGATGCCATGACAGCGCAGGTGGGCTCGTCTCGTCCGTCCGACCGCCCGTGCGCTCCGGCCGCTCGGTGCCGGGTAAGCCGTCCGGGATCGGTCCGGCCGGTCGGCGTCGGTCGGCCGACAGCGGTCGGCACCGGCAGGCCGGGCCGATGACGGTTGACCCGGTCCAAGTCGGCGCGGCTCCGGCTGCCGCGTCCGGTCACGCGGTGGCGCGCGGCCCTCACTCCGCAGCGACCCGGCTGCGGGTGGCGGTGGTCGGCTCGGGGCCGGCCGGTCTGTACACCGCAGAGGCCGTGATCAAGCAGGCTTCGGCGTCCGCGGACTGCTTCGAGGTCGCGGTGGACGTGCTTGACCGCCTGCCCACGCCCTATGGCCTGGTGCGCTACGGCGTCGCCCCCGATCACCCGTCGATCAGGTCGATCGCCGACTATCTCAGGCGGGTGCTCGAACACCCGCAGGTCCGGTTTCTCGGCGGTCTGTGCTTCGGCCGGGACGTCACCCGCGAGATGCTCCTCGCGTGCTACGACGCGGTGGTGTACGCCACCGGCGCGCCGCGCGACCGCCGGCTGCGGGTGCCCGGCGAGAACCTGCCGGGCAGTGCCGCGGCGGCCGACTTCGTCCGCTGGTACTGCGGGCACCCCGATTCGGACCCGGCGATGTTCGAACTCGATGCCGAGGCGGTGGCCGTGATCGGAGCCGGCAATGTGGCGCTCGACGTGGCGCGGATCCTCGCCAAGCCCGCGGCCGCCTTCAGTGCCACTGACGTACCGGAGCCGGTACTCGCGGCGCTGGCGGCCAGCAGGGTCCAGGAGATCCACATCATCAGCCGCCGCGGGCCGGCGCAGGCCAGGTTCACCCCGAAGGAACTCCGCGAACTCGGAGAGGTGCCGGGCGCCGACATCACGGTCGACACGGCCGGGACCGACGGGTTCGATCCCATCGGAGAGATCGGCGGCGAGGCGGAGTCGGACCGGCGGGTGCGCAGCAATCTGGCCGTGATCCGGGGCTGGGCCGAGCGGTCGTCGCAGGGACACCCGAGGCGCGTGTCGGTCAGGTTCTGGCTGCGGCCGGTGGAGATCATCGGCGCCGAACGGGTAACGGCGCTGCGGGTCGAGCGGACCGTGCCGACAGAGACTGGTCAGGTGACCGGGACGGGCGAGTTCGCGGAGATCCCGGTACAGCTGGTGTTGCGATCGGTCGGCTACGAGGGCGTGCCGCTTCCCGGGGTTCCGTTCGACGAACGGCGTGCCGTCGTCCCCAGCGCCGATGGCCGGGTTCTGGGAACCGACGGCACCCCGCAGCCGGGCGAGTACGTGGCCGGCTGGCTCAAGCGCGGGGCGACCGGTGTGATCGGCAGCAACAAGTCCGACGCCGCGCAGACCGTCCGCACGCTCCTCGCCGACCGGGTGGATGGCGTGACGCCCGTTCACCGCGCGGATCCCGCGGCTCCGGTGCTCCCCGACCTGCTCGCCGCACGCGGTGTGCGGCCGGTGAGCTACACCGACTGGCTCGGCATCGACGAGCGGGAGCGCGAACTCGCCGCCGCGCTGGGCCGGGGCGAACGCGTCAAGTTGAGCGGCTGGGACGCGCTGAACAGTGCCTGTGGCCGCGCGGCCGCCGTACCTCCCACCGCCCGGGACTGACCTCAACGCATCTCCGGGCACCGGCGGTTGGCGACTGCCAGCCGGAGGCGTCCAGACGTCCCGCCCCCGCGGCCACCGGGCTCCGCCCGGCGCCAGTTATATCGATATCAAGTATCTTGACATCGAGACTGGCTCAGGACAGGCTGCTCACCGATCTCAGGCCCGTCTCTCGGATCGTCGGATCGGACGAGCAGGGGCGCGCCCGATAGGTGGAGGAAGACCGTGAACGACGTCGCCGGATTCGAGAGCGTCCCCCCGACGACCCTGGCCGATCTGCTGGGGCGCGAGCAGGTCATGGACGTCGGCATCCGCCCGCTGTGGCCCTCGGTTCCCAGGGTCGCCGGACCGGCGTTCACCGTGCGGTGCCCTCCGGGCGACAACCTGATGCTCCACGCGGCCATCTACCGCGCCCAGCCCGGCTCGGTCATCGTCGTCGAAGCGGGCGACGTGGACTACGCGGTCGCCGGCGGAAACGTCTGTGCCGTCGCCCAGCGTCGGGGAATCGCGGCGTTCGTGGTCGACGGGGTGATCCGTGACCTCGCCGAGGTGCGCGAGATGGGCTTCCCCGTTTTCGCCAGGGGAGTCATCCCCGTCCCGGGCACCAAGGCGGCAGTTGAACCGCTCAACGGCCGGGTGCGGTGCGGCGGCGTGCACGTGAACGCCGGCGACATCGTGGTGGCCGACGAGGAGGGCATCGTGGTCACCCCCGGTGGTCGCCGGGAGCGGGTACTCCTCGACGCCCAGGCGAAGTTGGCCAAGGAGGCCGGCGGATCCCTCGACGCGTGGGAGGAGGCGCATCGCGCCCGCATCGAGAAGATCCTGGCCGAGAAGGGCTACGAGGACTGACGGCGACTCGAGCTCCGAGGGCGCGGTTCACCACGCGGGCGCCCCTCCGGCGCGCGTCCGACATGACGGCACCCCCTCGGACGGCTCTGTGGCCTCGATCTCGCCGCGGATCAGCCGCTCCGCCCGGGAGCGGTCGGTGATGTGCCACTGGCGGCCCAGTACGTGCAGCCAGTCCTCCCGGGCATCGCGCATCGCGTCGTCCGGTACGCCCCGGGAGAGCATCGACGCCAGCCGGACCACGGCCTGGCGGCGCCGCTCGATCCGCGGTACGGGGGTGTGGCAGTCCTCCAGCATCCGCACCAGGAGCCCCACCAGTTGGGCCCGGCCCCGCGGGCAGCTCCATCACCCGTGCCCGGGCGCGCACCAGGCTCTCGGTGGACGGGTGGCCATCGACCTCGGTGTCGATGGCCAGCAGCGCCTCGGCGACCGCGCCCGGTTGGCCGGAGTCGAGCGCGTCGAGCAGCCGCGCCGCGGCCGCGTCGAGGATGTCCGTCGTCGCCATCAGCCACCCACCAGAGGAACGAGCTTGAGGAAGCACACCTCGGTGTCCAGGCGCAGGTCCAACTCGGTGTCCAGCTCCGCCACACCGCCGGGCACGCCGCCTACACCGTCACCGGGGGCGGCCGGCGGCTGATCGCCTTCGGCGACGCCATGCACTCGTCGATCCAGATCGACCACCCGGAGTGGTCCGCGGCGCCCGATCACGACCCCGAACTCGCCGCACGCCACCGCCGGGAGCTGGTCGCCGAACTGGCGCGCCCCGACACCATCGGCTTCGGTGTCCACTTCGCCGACGTGGTGTTCGGCCGGGTGCGACGGGACGGCGCCCGGCCCGCCTGGCGGCCGGTCACCGACTGACGCCGTGGTACCCCGGCCGGCTGAGACCGCGGTACTCCACCAGGCTGACGCTGCCGTCCCCGGACGGGAGCGCTGACCGACCCGGCCGGGGTGCCGGAGCGGTTCCGGTCTGTTGCGAGGGGTCACGCTGGCCCTGCGGCCCGCCGTGACCGGGAACGCCACCCGGGTGCGGGAGTGGCTTTCCGCTCGCTCGGCGCAAGGTCCACAGCGTGGTGCGGCCCGCTCACGGCGGGGCCGGGATAGACATTTACCCATGGCCCGAGCCCTGCCCCGCTCCTCCTGGCCGTTCCGACGCCGACCGAGCGGCCGCCGCGAGCGGCGACAGCCAGACGCTGTCCCGCCCGTTTCGTCGGCACGTCGCCGACCGGGCATGCGCAGCGTCGCAGGGCAGATGTTCCTGCTGCAGGTGCTGATCGTGCTGCTGCTCGTGGTGGCCGCCGTCGTCACCCTGCTGATCCAGGCACGCAGTGACCGCTTCGACGAAGCCCGTGACCGCTCGCTCGCCGCAGCCGAGTCCTTCTCGCACACTCCGGGCCTGGCGGCCACCATGCTCGGCCCGAACCCCAGCGCGGTGCTCCAGCCGCGGACGGAGATCGCCCGCCAGCAGGCCGGCGTCGACTTCATCGTCGTCACCGACCGCAACGGCATCCGCTTCACGCACCCGGAACCGCAGCTGATCGGGAAGAAGTTCGTCGGCACGATCGCCCCTTCCCTGGAGCAGGGCCGTGTCACCATCGAGAGCGTCCACGGCCCGCTCGGGCACGAGTTCCAGGTCGTGGTCCCGGTCTACGACACGGGCGGGAGCATCATCGGGATCGTGTCCGCGGGGCTCAAGGTCAGCCGGGTGAGCAGCGCGATCAACCACCAGCTCCCCCTGGTGCTGGGCACCGGAGCGGCCGCCCTCGCACTGGCCACCACCGGTACCGCCCTGGTGGGCCGCCGGCTGCGCCGCCAGACCCACGGTCTGGGAACGGCCGAGATGACCCGGATGTACGAGCACCACGACGCCGTCCTGCACGCGGTCCGCGAAGGGGTGGTCATCGTCGGCGGCACCGGCCGCATCCTGCTCGCCAACGACCAGGCGCGCCGCCTGCTCGACCTGCCCACCGATGCCGAGGGCCGTGCCGTCGCCGATCCGGACCTCCACCTGGATCCGCGGATGGCGGAGCTGCTGGCCTCCCGGCGGGTCGTCACCGACGAGGTGGTCCCGCTCGGGGACCGGCTGCTGGCGATCAACAACCGGCCGACCGACCGGAAGGGCGGTCCGCCCGGCAGCGTGGCCACCCTGCGGGACACCACCGAACTCCACACGCTCACCGGGACAGCCGAAACCGCCCGCAACCGGCTCAGGCTGCTGTACGACGCGAGCCTCGCCGTCGGCACCACCCTGGACATCCGGCGCACCGCCCAGGAGCTCGCCCAGATCGCCACCCCGCGGCTGGCCGACTACACCACCGTCGACCTCGCCGAGCCCGTCCTGGAGGGCGAGGAGCCCCATGCCCTGGGCAGCGGCGCGTCGGCCGTGCTGCGGCGGGTCGCGATCGCCGGTCCCGGCCCTTCGCCGCTCTACCAGGAGGACGAGCTGCACACCTTCGCCGGCACCACCCCGCAGGCGACCGGCTTCGTCAGCGGCCAGCCCGTGCTCGTCCCGGACCTGAGCGCCGACGCCGGCTGGCTGACCCAGGACCACGAGCGCACCCAGGCCGTGATCGACTTCGGCTTCCACTCCCTCGTCACCGCGCCGCTGCAGGCCAGGGGCGTGATGATGGGCGTCGTCAACTTCTGGCGCACCCGGGAGAGCCAGCCCTTCGACGAGGACGACCTGTCACTGGCGGTGGAGCTCGCCAACCGCGCCGCGCTGGCCATCGACAACGCCCGCCGCTACACCCGCGAGCACACCATGGCCACCACGCTCCAGCGTCACCTCCTGCCCCGGACCCTGCCGCCGCACCCCACCCTCGACATCGCCCACCGCTACCTGCCCGCCCCCAGCGGTGCCAGCGGCGACTGGTACGACGTCATCCCGCTGCCCGGTACCCGCACCGCCCTGGTGATCGGCGACGTGGTCGGGCACGGCCTGCACGCCGCGGCCACCATGGGACGGTTGCGCACCGCCGTGCAGAACTTCTCCACTCTCGACCTTCCGCCCGACGAACTCCTCGCTCACCTCGACCAGTTGGTCACCCAGCTCGACCAGGAGACCTCCGACTCGCAGTCCGTCATCGCCGGCGCCACCTGCCTCTACGCCATCTACGACCCCACCGCGGGGACCTGCGCCCTCGCCGGTGCCGGTCACCCCGCGCCCGTCGTGATCCGCCCGGACGGCACCGTCGAGGTGCCCGACGTCCCCACCAACCCGCCGCTGGGCCTGGGCCACCACCCGTTCCACACCACCCGGCTCGACCTCCCCGAGGGCAGTACTCTCGTCCTCTACACCAACGGCCTGATCACCAACCACACCCACGACCTCGCCGCCGGGGAGCGCGCCCTGGTCGCCGCCCTCACCGACCAGCGCGACCGCACCCCGCAGGAGATCTGCGACGACGTGCTCGCCGCGCTCACCCCCATCCGCCCCACCGACGACACCGCTCTGCTGGTCGCCCGTACCCACCTGCTGCGGCCCGAGCGGATCGCCGACTGGGACGTGCTCTTCGCCCCCACGGCCGTTGCCGCGATCCGTACCGCCGCCGCCCGGCAGCTCGCCCGCTGGGGCCTGGAGGAGGAGGTGTTCACCACCCAGATCATCCTCACCGAGTTGGTCACCAACGCCATCCAGCACGCCTCCGGCCCCATCCACGTCCGGCTCCTGTACGACCACGACACGCTCGTCTGCGAGGTCTCCGACGCCACCGACACCACCCCGCACCCCCGCCACCCCGCGCCGGACGACGAGAACGGCCGCGGCCTGCTGATCGTCACCCACCTCACCCAGCACTGGGGCACCCGCCACACCCCGACGGGCAAGACCATCTGGACCGAGCAACGCGTAGCACCCCCTTCCGGCCAGGCCGGGACGAGGTGAGCAGCCGTACGCACGCGTTCCGTGCCCGGGTCCGCGAAGCTTGATCCGCTTGCCCCGCAGGCCCGGGAGACGCGGCCGTCCACGCTGGCGGCCCGACGCACCGGGCCGAGCCGGGATCCGGTCAGGTGTACCGGTCCGGCCGGATGCCGTGGCGCCCCGGCGCTATGGTCAGGGTTGGACATCAGCGGCATCTTCCGCGCCGGTGACCGCCGGGGCGACAGGGGGAAGGGGACTCGGGTTGGCGGGGATCATGGTGATCGGGGGCGGGATCGCCGGGACGGCGACGGCCCTGGCACTGCACAAGGCGGGATTCGAAGTCACCGTCCACGAGGCGCATCCGAACACCGGGGAGGACATCGGGGCGTTCCTCACCCTGGCGAGCAACGGCATGCGCGCGCTGGCGCAGATCGACGCGGCCGGACCGGTGGCCGGCCTCGGCTTCCCGATCAGCCGGATGAACGTGATCGACGAGAACGGGACCGAACTCGCGGCCGTGCCGCTCGGCGAACACGACCAACCGCTGACCCGCTACCGCTGCCTGCGCCGTGCCGAACTGGGTGCGGCGCTGCAGCGCGAGGTCCGGCGGCGGGGGATCCCGATCCGCCACGCTGCGCGGCTCACCGCCCTCCGCGAGGACGAGACGGGCGCCACCGTGGAGTTCGCGGACGGCAGTTCGGCCACCGGTGACCTGGTCGTGGGAGCCGACGGGCTTCGCTCGACCGTGCGCAGCCAGCTCGATCCGGCCGCACCGGGACCCGAGTACGCGGGCCAGCGCGTCTTCTACGGCTACACCACGGCCGCCGCGCCCGTGGACGGCGAGCCGGACCGGATCACCATGGTCCGCGGCAGCGGCGCCGCGTTCGGCTACCTGGTCTCCCCCGCCGCCGAGACCTACTGGTTCGCGCGGGTGCCCGGCCCGGCGGCGACCGCCGAGGAGATCGCCCGGGCGACGCCGGAGCAGTGGCGGGAACACCTGCTGCCGCTGCTGCGCCCCGACCGCACACCGGCGGCCGACATCGTCGCGGCGACGGACGAGCGGCTGATGGTGACCAACGCCCTGCACCTGGCTCCCGGCACCCGCTGGCAGGGACGCCGTACGGTGCTCATCGGCGACGCCGCGCACGCGGCCTCACCGGCGACCGGCCAGGGCGCCTCGATGGCGCTCGAGGACGCCGTGGTGTTGGCCAAGGCGCTGCGCGACGCGGACACCACCGCCGCGGCGCTTGACTGCTACGAACTGCACCGCAGGCCCCGGGTCGAACAGAACATCACGGTCAGCGCCCAGCTCACCGCGAGCCGGACCCGCTCGCCCGGCTCGCCCGGCCCACAGGTGCGGGACTCCGCACGCCCGGTCTCCCGGGTGGACGACGAGCTGATCCGCCTGCTCGACTGGGACACACCGCTGCCCGGCACCGGCCGGGATGCGTGAGCTGCGGTCCGCTCAGCCGTTGCCGGTGCGCCACGGCAGCTCGCCGGTGGCGAAGAAGGCGAGCGACTGCTCGGTCGACAACGCGGTCGACACGAACCCGACCGGGGAACCGTCTCGTCCGGACTGTTCGGGAAGCCGCAGGACCGCCGACCGGGTCGGGCCGTCCCCACTGCCGGGTAGCGCCGTGGCACCGCCGGTCACACCTGGGCCGCGAGCTCTCGGACGACCTCGGCGAAGCCGTGGACCAGTGGGTTGTCCGTGCC
The DNA here is from genome assembly GCF_055579945.1 of Kitasatospora sp. NPDC032150. NCBI lineage: Bacteria > Bacillati > Actinomycetota > Actinomycetes > Kitasatosporales > Streptomycetaceae > Kitasatospora > Kitasatospora sp. NPDC032150. Next base: position 83,172 of record NZ_JBVIMH010000005.1, read on the forward strand.
CTCGGACCAGGCCAGCACGACCCGCAGCGGATCGGCGTCGGTGAGCGGGACCCAGGCCAGATCGGGGCGGGCGTAGTAGCGGGTCATGCTCAGCGGGGCGAAGCAGACGGCAGCGCCCTCCGCCACCTGTTCGAGCATCTCCTCGACGTTGTCGTTGGTCGGACCCCAGTTGGGGCTGGATCCGTCGGGCCTGGGGTTGACGGCCCACCAGTCGACCCACTCCCGAGGGGCGCGTTCGGTCCACATCAGCGGTTCGTCGTTGACGTCGAGCACCGAGAGGCCGTCCCGGTCGGCGAGCGGGTGCCCGGTCGGCAGGCCGACGACCCGGGGCTCGGCGTGCACCGGTTCGGCGCACAGACCGGTGAGGTCGGCGGGCAGCCAGACGAAGGCGACGTCCACCCGGCCGTCCCGCAGCGCGGCCGCCTCCTGCCCCCAGTCGAAGCGCTTGGGCTCCACCCGGACGCCGGGGTGGCGGCGGGCGAACTCGGCCCGCGAGCGGGTGGTCAACTCACCGGCGCCGCTGGCCTCGAAGCCCACTCGCAGCACCCCGGTCTCGCCGCGGCGGTGCCGCTCGGCGGCGGCCGCGACCCGTTCGGCCTGGCGTACCGTGCGGCGGGCCTCGGCCACCACGTCGCGACCGGCCGCCGTCGCGGTGACGCCTCCGGAGTGCCGTTCGAACAGCCGCACGCCGAGTTCCGACTCCAGGTTCCTCAGGGCGTAGGACAGCGCGGGCTGGCTTACGTACAGCCGTGCAGCGGCCCGGCCGAGGTTTCCCTCCTCGGCTATCGCGACCAGATAGTGCAACTGACGGAGCTCCATCCGGCGATCATAAGCCGCCTTTATCGAGCCACCGGGCCTGTGTCTTGGACGGCCGGATGAGCCGGCTGGCATAACTGAAGTCGTCAACCACCAAGCGGTGCCCGGAAACCAGGAGCATTCGGGCGTCGCGGACCGAGGAGATGCAGATGTCCAGCGTGTCCCCAGCCCAGCCCGCCGAGCGCACGGCCCACGGCCGGGTCTGGCTGATCACCGGCGCCTCGTCCGGCTTCGGCCAGGCGATCACCGAGGCCGCCGTCGCCGCCGGTGACACCGTCGTGGCGGCGGCCCGCCGGCCGGAGGCGCTGGACGCACTGGCCGCCGCGCATCCCGACCGGGTGATCCCGGTCGCCCTGGACGTCACCGATCCGGCCCGGATCAGCGCCGTTGTGGCCGAGGTCCTGCTCTGGTACGGGCGGATCGACGTACTGGTGAACAACGCGGGCCGCGGGCTGATCGGTGCGGTCGAGGAGTCCACCGACCGCGAGTTGCGCGATCTGATGGAACTTCACTTCTTCGGCCCCGCCGCGCTCACCCGCGCGGTGCTGCCCCAGATGCGGCGTCAGGCTTCGGGCGCGGTCGTGCAGATGAGCAGCATGGGCGGGCGCTTCTCGTTCCCGGGTGTCGGCGCCTACTCGGCGAGCAAGTTCGCGCTGGAGGGCCTGTCCGAGGCGCTCGCCCAGGAGGTGGCTCCGTTCGGGATCAAGGTGCTGGTGGTCGAACCCGGCGCGTTCCGGACCGGATTCGCCGGGGGCGGCGCCCTGCAGCAGTCCGCGGCCATTCCCGCCTACGAGGAGACCGTCGGCCCCGTCCGGTCCGGGCTGCCGGGCAGCGACGGCAAGCAGCCGGGCGACCCCGCCAAGGCCGCCGCGGCGATCCTGGCCGCGCTGGACGCCGAGCACACCCCGCTGCGGCTGGCGCTCGGCAACGACGCCGTCGACGGGATCCTCGGCCATCTGGACGGCGCTCGCGCGCAGGCCCTGGCCTGGGAGTCCATCGGCCGCGCTACGGACTTCGAGGACTGAGAGGTAGACCCATTCCTGTGACCGGGTCCGGGACCGGTCCGGCCGGACCGGTCCCGGCGGCGTGGCTGGCAGGCGGTCTGCGGGCGGTGTCTCGCCCCGCCGACCGACCGTCCGCCGCCCTGCGTCACTTCAGGTCGACGACCTCGTGCATGCCGAGGACGGCGTGCGACAGGCCGGTCTCCTCGTCGGGCATCATGTCGAGCACCGCGTACCGGCCCGGCTGCAGGCCATGGGCCTGGATCGACGCGCTGCGGTCCGGCGAGAAGGCGCCGAGGCCGGTGGGCGGGCCGGTGAACGGGGACCGCGCCTTACGGCCCTGCGCGACCGTGGCCAGGTAGGTCTGGACCTGCTGGTCGGTGGTACCGGGGGCGACCGGCCGCAGCTGCGTCTCGTGGATCTGGCGCGAGCCGTTGTGCACCAGGTAGGCCAGGTGGACGTGGTCCAGATCGTCGGTCTGGAAGCGCGGACCGTCCGGCGTGGTGCGGTGGACCACGATGCCGTGCGGGTAACGGGCCTGGTTGGCGTTCATCCCGTTCGTACCGGCCAGCTCCATGGTCCGCATCACCGGGTGGGCCGGGTCCGCCCGGAAGGCGGTGAGGTCCAACAGGTAGACGGTGCCGGGGGCGACCTCCTCGGTGAACTGCTCGTGGACGCTCGGGGTGACCATGGCGCCGCCGAGCGCCTCGGCCTCGTGGCGGACCGCCCGGATGCCCGCGGCTGCGGTGGACGGCCTGCGGCTCATCGAGTCGGCCAGGTCGTGCAGCACCTTGCCGATGGCCACTCCGGCGTGCGGGCGTAGCAACTGGAGCTGACGGCCGTTCGGGTCGTCGGTCTTGACCCGGAAGCTGACCAGGCCGCCGAGGTGGTTCTGCGGCGCCTGGATGCCCGCCCTGTCGACCTTGACCTCGATCGGGTGTTCCTCGGGCGACACCGCGCCCGCGGCGCCCGCCGAGGCGACGACCGTGGCCAGGGCGACGGCGGCGACGGCCGCCACTCGTGCGGCGCGGTTGAGCAGTTGGTCCGGCATGGAAATCCTTTCGTCGGATGGCTTCTCGCCGCGCGAAGGATCCCCGGGCGCCCGCGCGGTGCAGCGGTTTCGGCGCGAGGCGAACCGATTTGGACCAATGCTCCGGCGCGGCTTCGCGAGCTGTCGGATGAGGGGTCGGCGAGGCGTCACCGGCAGGGGCGCAGGCGAGCTCCGGCGGGTGGCGTCCGACCCGGTTCGGCCGGTCCAGCGGTCCGTGCGGGGACGTGGTCGGCGCGTGCCGAGCGAGTGGCGCATCCGGGACGGTCAGGTCGACGGGATCGGTGGTCCGCCGCGTGGACGGTGTTCTTCGATGCTGCGTCTGTCCGTTCGATCACCGTCCTGGACTGACGCACGCCTGCCGACGCCGGTGCGACGGGCTGACCCGCTCGCCCGCTTGAACGCCACATGTCCTGTTCGCGACCGCGACCCATCACGAACTTGCCGCCATCGAGGCGGTGGTGGCCGCCCTGCCGACCACCCCCACGACGCCAGCGGCCGGGGTGCCCGCCGCGCAGGCCGCCGTCGAGTCGGCGGTGGCCGCGGACCTGGCCCGGATCGACGCCGTCGCCGGGCACGCGATAGCGGCCGCCCGCCGGGGCGTCGCCGGCCCGGACGGCCCGGGCCCGCTGCACGTCGTGCTGGATCTGGCCACCAGCCGGCCCGAGTACACCGACCGGCTGATCCGCGACGAACTGGTCACGCTGCTGGTCGCCGGGCACGGGACCACCGCGAAGACCGTACGGGGCAGGCCGGGGGTGTCCGGCTCAGAGCGGGCGGTACATCATGTGCAGGCCCACATAGCCCTTCGCCGGATGCCGGAAGCCCTCCGGAACCGTGCCCAGCACCTCGAAGCCGAGCGAGCGGTAGAGGTTCACGGCGTGCTCGTTGGTCTCCACGACGGCGTTGAACTGCATCCCCCGGTAGCCCTCGGCGCGTGCCCACTCCAGTGTGTACTCGCACAGGGCCCGGCCGATGCCCTGCCCAGAGCGTGCCGGGTCGACCATGTAGCTGGCGCTGGCGATGTGCGAGCCGTTGCCCATGCGGTTGCGGTTCATCTTCGCCGTGCCCAGCACGGCACCGCTCTCGTCGACCGCGACGACCGTACGGTCAGGGGCCGGCAGCAGCCACCAGTCGCGGCCCTGTGCCTGGGTGAGATCGACCGGGTAGGGGAAGGTCTCCCCCGCGGTGACGATCTGCCGGAAGAAGGGCCAGATGGCGGGCCAGTCCTCGGTGGTGGCTTCCCTGATCAGCATGCGGACAGGATGCCGGTGGCATCTGGCGGTGCGCCAGGGATTTTCCGGAGGTCGCGGGTCCGGGCGGGCGGACCCACCGGACACGGTCCGTCGGCCGGCGCGCCCCTCGTGGCCCGCCCCTCCACCCGCCGGCCTTCCTTGACTTGGAGCGCACTCCAGTTCCTAGCCTCGGCTCCATGACCACGACTTCTCAGCACAGGATCGGTTCAGGCTTCTCGGCGCGCAGCAGTGCGGACGACGTCCTGCGCGGCATCGACCTCTCCGGCAGGCTCGCGATCGTCACCGGCGGCTACTCCGGCATCGGGCTGGAGACCACCCGTGCACTGGCCCGTGCCGGTGCCCGGATCATCGTCCCGGCCCGGCGACGGGCGACCGCCCTGGCGGCGGTCGAGGGGATCGAGGGGGTCGAGGTCGACGAGCTCGATCTCGCCGACCTCGACAGCGTGCGTGGGTTCGCCGAACGCTTCCTCGCCTCGGGTCGCGCGGTCGACATCGTCATCAACAACGCCGGCGTCATGGCGCTGCCGCCGACCAGGATCGGTCCCGGGTGGGAGGCTCACTTCGCGATCAACCATCTCGGTCACTACGCCCTGGTCAACCACCTCTGGCCGGCCATCGTGGACGGCGGCGCGCGCGTGGTCTCGGTCTCCTCGGCGGCACACCACTTCTCGGACATCCGCTGGCACGACCCGCACTTCGAGCACGGCTACGACCGGACGCAGGCGTACGGTCAGGCGAAGACCGCCAATGCGCTGTTCGCACTGCATCTCGACGCGCTCGGAAGGGAGTTCGGGATCAGGGCGTTCTCGCTGCACCCCGGCAGCATCCTCACCCCGCTGCAACGCCACCTCACCAAGGCGGAGATGACGTCCTTCGGCTGGATCGACGAGGACGGCGAACCTGCGGATCCCGGCTTCAAGACCCCCGAGCAGGGCGCGGCCACCCAGGTGTGGGCGGCGACCTCACCCGGGCTCGCGGAACTGGGCGGCCTCTACTGCGAGGACTGCGACGTCGCCGAGCTCACCACGCCCGAGGACGCCCCGCTCACCGGTGTGCGCGCCTATGCCACCGATCCCGGTCAGGCCGCCCGTCTGTGGGAGCTGTCCGCCGAACTCACCGGTGTCGACGCCTTCGCCCGCGCCTCCTGACCAGCCGTTTCCATCCGTCGCCAGCCGGGGCCGACCACTGCCAGTAGTCGTCGGCCGAGCGCCGGTCGTGCGCCGGTCGTACGCCGGTCAGGGCTGGAAGGTCGTCCCCCGGGTCCGATGCGCCGAGGAGCCCTGACCGGGCGCGGAGCGGTGGCAGTCGCGGCAGTGCACGGCTGACGCCGGATGTGCACGTACTGTTCATGCCGGGCGGATTCCGGCCGCCACCTGCGGCTCGGCACCCTGGCGGTACAGGGACCGATGACAGGGCGTTCCCTGTCTCCCCGTCATGTGTCCCTCAACCGTAGGAGACATCCGCAGGAGAGTGAAGCCAGTGCGACAGATCGGACGGCGGGCTTTCATCACCAGCGCAGGCGCCGTCGCCACCGTCGCCGCCATCGGCACTCCGGCCTTCGCCGGCGACCATGCCCGGGACGCGGCCACGGCCGACGAGTACGTCGACGTACAACTCCTCAACATCACCGACCTGCACGGCTATCTGCAGGCGGCACCGGCCGGAGACTCGGTGATCACCGGCACCGCAGGCCAGAAGTACACCGTCGGCGGGGTGGCCTATCTGGCGGCCCATCTGAACAGGCTCCGGGCGGGGCGCAGGAACTCCATCTTCTTCGCGCCCGGAGACCTGTTCTCCGGCTGGGAGTTCGACGCGGCGGCCTTCGCCGACGAGCCGACCATCGAGGCGCTCAACCGGATGAAGCTGGACTTCGCCTCGGCCGGGAACCACGAGTTCGACAAGTCGCCGGCCTTCCTCACCCAGCACATGGCGAAGGGCGTCCCGTTCCCGCAGGCCGGCTGGGACGACTCCTTCCAGGATTCCGGCGGGCGCCGGTTCAAGGGCGCCGACTTCCGCTACTACAGCGCCAACATGGTGTGGAAGGCGAGCAACCGCACGGTCCTGCCGCCGTACAACATCGAGTGGGTGGACGCAGGCCGGGGGCACAGGCTCCCGATCGGCTTCATCCATCTGACCGCGATCGGCACCGAGTCCTTCCCGGCGTCCTTCCAGCCGGCGCTGGCCTCCCTGGACGAGATCGAGAGCGCCAACCGCTGTGCGGCGGAGCTCAAGTCACGCGGTGTCAACGCGATCGTACTCAGCATGCACGACGGTGCGGTGGCCGGCACCGACTTCAACAGCGGCAGCAACCCCTCGGGGCCGGCCTACGAGCTGGCACTGCGGGTCTCCCCCGACATCGACGCGATCGTCACCGGCCACTGGCACTGCGCGTTCAACATGATGGTCCCCGATCCGAACGGCGTACCGCGCCCGTTCGTGGAGGCCGGGTGCTACGGCCAGCTGATCAACGAGATCAACCTGCGGCTCGATCCGGCGACCGGCCGGGTGGTGCGCACGCTCACCACCTCCGTCAACCACCCCAACACCCGTGACGTGGCACCCGATCCGGAGCTGAAGCAGGTGGTGGACTACTGGGCCGGGTACGCCGAGCGGCGCGCGAGGACCGCCATCGCCAAACAGACCGCCTCCTTCACCCGGCGGACCAACCGGGCGGGTGAGAGCACCCTGGGCAACCTGGTGGCCGACTGGGCCTACTGGGCCGGACGGCAGCCGCAGGGCCCGATGAACGACGGCAACGCCTTCCCCGACACGCCGGCCGAACTGGCCGTCATCGCCATCGCACCGCGCTTCGGCCAGTGCATCATCGGCGCGGACCTCGACCATGACGCCCATTCGGGCGGGACTGTCACCTTCGGGCAGGTGTTCAACGCCGTCGGGTACGGCGACGCGATCATCACCGTAACCGTCACCGGGGCGCAGATCCACGACGCCCTGGAACAGCAGTGGACGGACGTCGGGGGCGGCGGGCTGCAGTTCGCGCCGCTGGCCGTCTCGCACAACGTCCACTACAGCTTCGACGCCACGGGCCCGGCCGGCCACCGGGTCGATCCCCGCGAGGTCCTGATCGACGGAAAGCCACTGGACCTGGCCCGCTCCTACCGGATCGCGATGCCCGCGTACACGCTGGTCAACGGTGACGGGTACCCGGCGTTCGCCGGCTACACCGAACCCTTCAGGCACACCAGGGACTTCGAGAGTTTCGCCGCCTATGTGAAGGCGCGCAAGCGGATCAGCCCGGCGCCGCTGAACCGGGTCTCGGTCAAGAACGCCGCCGGACGGGGCGCCCGGATCGGCGAACTCGCGGTACCGCGCTCGGCGGCTTCGGCCGGCGGTGCCGGGCGGCGCGCCGAGGCCGCCGTCCGGACGGCAGTCGACGGGTTCCGGGTCCCCTGCTGAACCGGGCGCCGCGCCCCGGCCACCGTTCGGCATCCGACGGTGGCCGGGGCATCGGCAGTAGGCGACCTGGGCAGGAGGAGGTGTCCGGCCGGGTTCCCCGGGCCATTCGTGCGGCGACACCGCGGGCGAGGACGGTACGGCGGCGGTGCCGGAGCTCCGGCCGAGCTCGTACGGCGCCTGCGGATTGACCCCGGCCAGTGGACCACCGACCGGGGCGAAGATCATTCCCGGCACCGATGCGCGGCGCGAACGGTCGCGGTGGTTCTCCGGCGGCCGGGCTTGCACCTCACGCGACGTCAGGACGCATCGTTTGCTTCATGAGCTTCGAACAGACATGGAAGGTCGGCGCGCTCGCCGAGGCGAGCGGGCTGACGGTACGCACCCTGCACCACTGGGACCAGATCGGGCTGCTCAGCCCCTCGCGGCGCACGGACGGCGGGCACCGCGAGTACACCGAGCAGGACGTGGTCCGGCTGTACCAGGTGCTCGCGCTGCGCGGGCTCGGCCTGGGCCTGGAGTCCATCGCCACCTGCCTGGACGCCGGGGTCGACCCGGTCCGGCTGCTGCGCGAACACCTGGACCGGGTCGAGGAGTCCGTCACCGCCCTTGAGACCCTGCGGCAGCGGCTGGCCCACATCCACGGCGAGCTGGCCGCCGAACGCGAGCCGGACGCCACCACCCTGGTCGGTGTGCTCCGGGCGATGCGCGGTGCCGGCCCGGAAGCCGAACTCGCGCTGCGGCGCCGCCTCGACGAGGACCAGATCCGGGCCCTGCGCGAGCGGACTGCGGCCCTCGGACCAGCCGCGCACTACCTCCTGGAGGTCGAGTGGCCCGAGCTGTACCGCAGGGCCGAGGCGTTGCGGACCTCGGGGGTCGAGCCGAGCGCACCGCAGGTGCGGAAGCTGGTCCGGCGGATGGACGAGCTGAGTGCGCTGTTCAACGGAGGCGACACCGGCATCTCGACGGCGGTCCGTGCCGCCTGGCGGGAGGAACCCGCCGCACTGTCAGGTGACCCCTCCACCCCGGCCGGCGGCTGGCCCGAACTGACCGACTACCTCGACCGCGCCCGCGCTTCGATGTGACGCCCTGTCCGGAGTGATCACCTTCCCAGGAGTGGACATGTCCTCTCGACTCCGTCTCAGCATCGCCCTGTTGTCCACAGTGCCGGTCCTCCTCGCGCTCGTCCTGCCGGCCGCCGCTGGCCTACTGCCGTGGGCCGTGGCCGTTTCCGCCAGCCCGGCACTCGCGGTGCCGGCCGTCGTCACCTACGTACGGCTGGGGCGCACCGCCGCCGGTGCGGCGTTCGAGTCCGCCGGAAACGGTGCACGACCAGGCGGGCGGAAGGGCCGCTGAGGAGTACCGGTGCCGGGCCGGGCAGGCCGACCCCGACGTCCTGGACGTCGCAGCCGGCCCGGCACGGGACGAAGGCGACGACGTTGAAACCGATCTCCGCTGGATGCGGCAGCTCGGAGCACGGCCGTGGCCGCCCGTTCGCCGGCGCCCCGGTCGGTGGTGGACCGCCGACGCCGAGGTCAGCGGTGGTCCGCCAGGGGTCCTCGCGGAGCGCGGGCCGTCAGGCGAGCAGGTCGGCCACCAGCTCGGCGAACTCCTGCGGGGTGAGGATCCGTATGCCGAGCTCCTCTGCCCTGGTCCGCTTGGAGCCGGCCTTCTCTCCTGCGACGAGGAGAGTGGTGCGCTTGGAGACCGAGGACGAGGCCTTGCCGCCGGCCTGCTCGATCAGTTCGTTGATCTCGTTGCGGGAGAGCGCTCCGAGTGGACCGGTCATGCTGCCGGTGACCACCACGGCCTCTCCCGCGAGCGGACCCGCCTGGACCAGCGGCGGGCCGACGACACCGTCGGTACCGGCCGGCACGACAGCCGCGGCGGGAGCCGTCTCGCCGACCCCGACGCCCTGAGCGGCGAGCTTGTCGAGCACGGGGGCGAGTTCGGCGAGCTCGGCGACGATCACCGAAGCCTTCTCCGCGCCGATGCCCTCGACGTCGGCCAAGGCCGCCTCGTCGGCCGCGCGGATGGCGGCCATACTGCCGAAGTGGTTCGCGATGCGCCGCGACATCGACCGGCCGGTACCCCGGACTCCGAGTGCGCAGAACACCCGGTTCAGCGGCCTCGTCCGGGCCGCCTCGATGGCGGCCAGCAGGTTGTCGGCACTGGTCCCGCCCATCCGGTCCAGGGTGAGCAGCTGCTCCCTGGTCAGTGCGAAGAGGTCCGCGACGTCGGCGACCAGCCCGGCATCGACGAGCTGCACGGCGCGAGTGCCGCCGAGTCCCTCGACGTCCAGCTGGTCCCGGCCGACCGCGTAGCGGATGGAGGCGACCGCCTGGCAGCCACGGCCACGGACACAGCGCCAGCGCTGCTGCGAGGTGTCGATCCCGTCGCCGCAGCGGGGGCAGACCTCGGGGAAGACGATCGGCTGCTCCGCGCCGGTGCGCTGCTCGACCAACGGGGCCTCCACCCGCGGGATCACGTCACCGGCCCGGTGGACGAAGACCTGATCACCGATCAGCAGGCCGCGACGGGTGATGTCGGCCGGGTTGTGCAGCGTCGCGTACGTCACGGTGACCCCGTCGACCACCACCGGCTCCAGGACGGCGCGCGGGGCGATCACACCGGTGCGCCCGACGTTCCATTCCACGGCGAGCAGCCGGGTGACCTTGTGCACGGCGGGGAGCTTGTAGGCGACCGCCCAGCGCGGCGCCCGGGAACCGGAGCCGGCCTGCTCCCGGTCAGCGGCGGCGTCCGCCTTGACGACTATCCCGTCGATCCCGAACGGCAGCGATGCGCGCAGGGCTGCGATCTCCTCGATGCGGGACTCGATCTGCGACAGCTCCTCGCAGCGCACGGGGTGCGCGGGGGTGGTGGCCGCGGTGTTGGCGCCGAGCTCGGCGAGGCGGGCGAGCAGCTCGCTGTGGGCGAGCCCGGCGAGGCCGACCGCCCCGTAGGCGAAGAAGGTCAGCTCGATGCGGTACGGACGGTCCTTGGCGCGCAGGGTGCCGGCGGCGCCGTTGCGCGGATTCGCGAACGGGGTCGCGCCGTGCTCTACGCGCACCCGGTTGGCCACCTCGAACTGCTCCTGGGTGAGCAGGACTTCGCCGCGCAGCTCGACGTCCACCGCCTCGGTGAGCAGGGCGGGCAGGCCGAGCACGGCGTCGGCGGCGTGGGTGATGTCCTCGCCCGCCAGTCCGTCGCCCCGGGTGATCAACTGGACCAGCCGGCCCTCGCGGTAACGGGCGGCGACCGCCAGGCCGTCCAACTTGGGCTCCACGCACCAGCCCTGAACCGGCTGCCCGAGTCTGCGCTCCAGCCCGGCGGCCCAGGCCGTCAACTCCTCGGCGGAGAAGACGTTGTCAAGACTGAGCATCGGCACGAAGTGCGGGATGTCCCCGACCGCCGCTCCGCCGGCGACCTTGCCGGTCGGTGACGCCGGCAGCGCCCCGTCGGGGTGCGCGAGTTCGTACGCCTCGATCGCGCGCAGCAGCGCGTCGTACTCGTCGTCACCCAGCGGCGTGCTGCCGTCGGCGTAGTAGGCCGCGGCCGCCTGGACGGCGGTGGTGACGGCATCGGCGTAGGCGGCGGGAGAGACCAGAACGGCTGTTTCCTTCATGCCGCTCATCATGGTGGTAGGCACTGACAACGCCGCCGGTCTGCGGGCTCTCGGACGAGGAGGCCCGGCTCGTCAGCGCGGCATGCGGCCCTGGCTCCTCGGGCCGCCCGGGGTGGGTCGGAACGGCCTCGGCGGGTGCGACGGAGGTCGTTCCGGTCACTCCCTGCGGCTGGTGAGGTAGTGGGTGGTGCACGCGGATGCCAGGCAGAGGCCGGTCGCGATGGCCAGCATGCCGGTTGACGGGGCCAGCAGGGCGGCGGAGTCGGTGGATGTCGCCATCAGCCGGAAGAGCCGGTTGACGGGTGGCGCGCCCTGGGTGAAGAGGAAGCCCATGACCAGGGCCAGCGCCGCGACCAGGGCATGGCCCTGGCGCCTGAACACCAGCCGCGAGCACGGCAGTCCGATGGCGATTCCGGTGAGCGCGCAGGTGAGTTGGGCGATCACCCCGAGCAGGAGGTCGGCAGGACGGACGTGGTAGGAGCCCACCCAGAGCGGGAAGAGCAGCCCGAAGACCATCAGGAACATGCAGCTGATGAGCACCGTGGCGATCGAGCCGGCCAGTACTTTGACCGCCCTGCCGCTGCCGACCACCACGATCGCCCGCTGCACCGGGCTGTCGATACCGATCAGCGCGGTGGTCAGCCAGGTGGAGGCGACGAACAGCGCCCCCGCCGAGGAGGCGTACGCCGGCGGGAGCGGACCGCTGCCGTTGGCGGTCAGCACGCCCATCAGACCGGTGAACAGCAGGAACGGCGCGAGGTACCGCTGGGTGTGCAGCGCGGTGGCGAATGAGTAGCGGATCAGGGCGATCACCGGACACTCCCCCCGGGCACGGCGCCCATGTCCTCGACCGGGTGCGCGGTGGCCCGGCCCCGCTCCTCCCGGGTCACGGTCAGTACCGACCACCCGCTGCGCAGCACGGCCAGCAGCAGCGCGTCGACGAAGTCACGGTCCACGGTGACGACGAGACGGGCGTCGCGCCGCGCGACCGACCGCACACCGCCGAGCGCGTCCCAGTCCGGCTCGCCGGGCGTGCCGCCGTGTTCCGGGAACGTCAGGGCGACCTCGGCAACCGGACGGTGAGCGGGCTGCTCCTGCGGCGGGCGGAGCGCCACCGTCCCCTTGCTGACGGTGTAGGTGCGCGAGGAGAGCACCCTGGTGATCGACTCCCGGTGGTCGGTGAAGACCACCGAACCGCCGGCACGGGCCACCTCGGAGATGATCTCGGTCAGGGTGCCGTGCGCCGAGGCGTCGAGCCCGGACCAGGGCTCGTCGAGCACCAGCAACTCCGGTTCCACCAGCAGCGCCTGGGCCAGCGCCACCTTCTGCGCGTTGCCCTTGGACAGGGTGTGCAGCCGGGCCTCCTTGCCGCCCACCAGCGCGAGGCGGTCCAGCAGTTGGTGCGCCCTGGTGGCGGCGACCCGCGTGCCCAGGCCCCGGATGCGACCCATGTGGGTCAGGTACGCCACGGCCGACATGTGCCCGTCGGGGGCGAAGCGGTCGGGGACGTAACCGACCTGCCGGGGCCGGCCGGAGACCACCCCGCTCGTCGGCCGGGAGGTACCGACCAGCATCCGCAGCAGCGTCGACTTCCCCGACCCGTTGCCGCCCGTGAACGCCACCACCTCCCCGGTGGGTATCTCCGCGTGGACGTCTCTGACGACCCACTCCCCCCGTCCGTAACGCTTGCTCACTGCCTCGAGCCGCGGCACGCCAACTCCTCGTCCCATCCGACTGCCTGACGACACCCGACCACGATAGGAGGTCGGCGCGTTCGCGAAGGCCCGTCCACGCCAGGTGTCGGCCTGGCCGTACCACCGAAGACCACTGCCGACGGGTGGCGTGCCGGTACCACCCGACGAGAACCCGTCGGGTGGCGGCGGCACGGCCCTGGAAGAGGTGGTGTCCGGTCAGTAGTTCCAGACCCGCCCGCTGCCCGGGTTGACCTCGGCGGCGAAGTCGTCCGCGAGCAGCGTCAGCACGGCGCGGCCCTCGATCCGGGTCAGCCAGTCGTGCGGGAGGCGCACGTCCCCGTGGCGTGCGCCGAGCAGGTTGCCGCAGATGGCCCCGGTGGAGTCGCTGTCGCCGGAGTGGTTGACGGAGAGCAGCAGCGCCGCCTCGACGGTGCGCCCGGCCAGCGCCGCGTAGAGCGCGATGGCCAGCGCCTCCTCCGCGATCCAGCCCCCGCCCAGGCTCTCCAGCGTCGAAGGGGTCGGATCGCCCTCGGCCGCGAGGTCGATCGCCTTGCGCAGCGCGGCGGTTGTCTCCTCGTGGCCCGGATAGCGGGCGAGGACCTGCATCGCCCGCAGCGCGGCGCCCTCCAGGCTGTCCCCGTTGACCAGTCGGCTGATCATGGCGGCGAGTGCGCCGGCGGCGTAGTAACCGGTGGGGTGGCCGTGGGTGATCTGGGCGCAGCGGGCGGCGAGTTCGAAGGAGGACTGCGCGCCCGCTCCGGTGAAACCGAAGGGTGCGGAGCGCATGACGGTGCCGCAGCCCTTGGAGTCGGGGTTCACCGGCCCGGGCGTTCCGTCGAGCCCGCCCCACGGTTTCGGGGTGTGGGCCTCCCTTAGGCCGGAGAGGCACGCGTTGCCGGGAGCCCGCCGCGCGTACAGCCAGGTCTGCTCGCGCAGCCATCCGGAGTGGTGCCGGAGGCTGCTGTCCCGGGGCGGCGGGGCGGGGTGGTGCTGGGTGTCCAGCCAGCGCAGGTACGCGTCCATGACCATCGCCGTCTCCGCCCCGCCGATGCCCTTCGCCGCGGCTCGGCGGTAGGCGCCCAGGACCCCTTCGGCGGTGAAGAGGGTCATCTGGGTGTCATCGCTGATCCGCCCGGTCACACCTTCGTGGTCCGGAACGAGGCCGGTGACACCGGCGGCCCCGAATCTCTCCCGGATCGCACTCAGGGGGAGGAACTCGATCGGATACCCGAGGGCGTCCCCGATGGCCCCGCCGAGCACACAGCCCCGGATCCTGGAGCGGTACGCCACCAACTCGTCCCATGACTGATACATCCTCGAAGCCCCCGTAACCCGCTGATCATCACGCTTGCGCCTGCCACATCGTAGAGGCCGGCGGTCTCGCCACCGGCTCTCGGTGACCCCGTTGCTCGAGGGACGCTTGACCGTGTGTCGGGGCCGGGCCCGGCCATGTCGTGACCACGGCACGGCATGCACGGTCCACCGGCGGCACTGTGGCAGGTCGCCGTCCGCCGGTGCGGGGTCACGAGCATCTCCGGGCAGGCAGGAGTGCCCGTCCCCGTCGGCCGACGGGGACGGGCCTGCCGGTGGGATCAGTTGGCGCCGGTCGAAGTGATGGCCGGGGCGCAGGTCTTGGGTGCGGCGTCGTGGTGGCCGGCCAGCCAGAAGCCGACCAGGAGGCCTGCGACCGCCAGCACCTTGTGCCGGTTCTGCTTCCACCACGACGGTGATCCGGCTGCCATGAAACGCAGTTGGGCGTACTCCGGATGCTCACGGGGCGGGGCGTCCCTGAACAGTCCCATCTCTGGTTAACCTCCGCTCACTACGGGCGAGTTCATGACGATACGCCCCATTCCTCCTTGATCGCTGGGATTAAGTGCGGCTCGCGGAAAGCGGCGTCAACGCTGCCGCTCGAGGAGAACCGCGATGCCGTCCAGAATGCGCTGCAGGCCGAACTCGAACAGGCCGTCGAGGTCGAAGTCGTACCCGACCTCGGTGAGCCGTCGCATGTTCGGGAAGTCACCGGCGGCCAGGATCGCGTCCAACGCGGGCTCCTGACTGGCCAGCCACTCCTCGCTGTCGAGGCCGGTGAGTGCCTCCGCGTCCATCTCCAGCTCCAGGTTGACCGCGGTGCCCCGGACGTAGTTGAAGAGCGTGAGGTGCGCGGTGAAGACCGTCGACAGGTCGAGACCGTGGCCGTCCAGGGCGGCAAGTGCCCATTCGGTGTACGGAATCGCGCCGGCGACCGGCTGCGGACGGGTCATCGAGAGGGCCAGCGCCAGCCAGGGATGCCGGCGGAACATCGCCCACAGCATCCCTGCGCCGAGTTCGAGCCGTTCCCGCCAGCCCTCCGGCGGCTCCTCGGGCAGCGGCGACTCGGTGAAGACCCGGTCCAGCATCTGCGTCAGCAGGTCGTCCTTGTCGGCCACGTGCCGGTACAGCGACATGGTCGCCACCCCCAGCTCGGCCGCCACCCGGCGCATCGAGACCGCGGCGAGCCCCTCCCGGTCGGCGACCTCGACGGCCGTGGCGACGATCCGCTCGGATGCGAGCCCGGCTTCCGCTCCACCCCTCCGCCGGGTACGCGCCGCCCGCTCCCCGGCCCCGGCAACAGGCCCGGCAGGAACCGTGCCGGGAGCCGCGGCGGGGGCCGCGGCGGGGGCCGCGACGACGGTGCCGACGCCCGGTACGGCATGGACCAGACCCGCCTGCCGGAGTTCGGTGAGCACCCGGGTGGCGGTCGCCATCGCGACTCCCCACTGCCGGGTGATCTCACGGGTCGAGGGCACCCGGTCACCCGGCGCCAGCTCACCCGACTCGATGCGCCCGCGCAGTTCCGCGACGATCCGGCTGTAGCGCGGCATGTCCTGTTTCTCCACGTCTCCCTCTCCGCACTAGTGCACCTCGAATGGCAACGCCAGCTTAGCCGCAGCACCAAACGGCACCAAGAAGAGCCACCCGCACTAGTGCACTGGATTGCCAACTCGCCTAGTCAGCAGCGGTTTTATGACTTGCATAGTGCACTGCGTACGCCATACATTCTGCTCTATGCAGAACACCGAGATCCTCGTCTCCGGCGGCGGCATCGCCGGACCCGCGCTGGCGTACTGGCTACGCAAGGCAGGCTTCACCGTGACCGTGGTCGAGCGGGCGCCGGCCCCCAGGCCGGGCGGCCAGACCGTGGACCTGCGGGGCGCCGGCCGTACCGTGATCACCCGGATGGGGCTGATGGACCAGGCCCGGGCACTGAGCGTCGACCAGCGCGGCCTGGCCCTGGTCGACACCGCCGGCCGGTTCACCGCCCGGATGCCGGAGGACAGCTTCGGCGGCGAGGGCATCGTCTCCGAGATCGAGATCCTCCGCGGCGACCTGGGCGACCTGCTCCACCAGACGACCCGTCACGACGTCGAGTACCTCTTCGACGACACCGTCACCTGGCTCGACCAGGACGCGGACGGAGTCACCGTCACCTTCGAGAAGTCCGCCCCGCGCCGCTTCGGACTGGTGGTCGGCGCGGACGGACTGCACTCGGTGGTGCGCGCTCTCGCCTTCGGCCCGGAGGCGGAGTGCGTCCGCCCGCTCGGCGTCCACCACGCCTGGTTCACCGCCACCGAGGCCATGGAGCTCGACGGCTGGTACCAGATGTACAACGCCCCCGGCGGACTCGTCGCAGCGGCCCGGCCGGGCCGCCTCCCCGGTGAGGTCAAGGCCGGGCTCAGCTTCCGCTCCGCCCCGATCGCCTACGACCGCCGCGACACCGACGCCCAACGGGAGCTGCTGGCCCGGCGGTTCGCCGGCGCCGGATGGGAGGTCCCGAGGCTGCTGCGGGCCATGCGCACCGCATCCGACTTCCACTTCGACTCGATGGGCCAGGTACACCTCGACTCCTGGTCACGCGGCCGCGCGGTACTCCTCGGCGACGCCGGATACTGCGCGACACCGCTCACCGGCCTGGGCACCAGCCTGGCCCTGGTCGGCGCCTACGTACTGGCCGGCGAGCTGGCCGCGGCCGACGGCGACCACCGCGTCGCCTTCCGCAACTACGACCGGATCATGCGCCCGTATGTCGACCAGGCGCAGGAACTGCCGCCCGGCGGCGCCAAGGGGTACGCGCCGTCCAGCGCGCTGGCCATCCGCCTGCGGGCCGCTTCGATGCGCTCGATGACCCGCTGGCCGATGCGGAACCTGATGGCCGCGCAGTTCGCCAAGGCCGGGAACATCGCCCTGCCCGAGTACGCGTAGCCGTGCTCCGCCGTCGGCGCCGGTCACCAGGTGGCGGCGGGCGATCACTTGACGACCCGCCCGCCCAGCGCCTTTCGCAGGATTCGGCGTCAACGCCCGGCAACGCCGGCCAGTTGTCCCTGCACGGCGGAGGCGGTGCCGGGTCGGGCGGCGATCGTCGGATCCTCGCCCGGGACCTGTCGTCCGCGGTCGAGCCGGCCATCGCCGATGATTGAGCCGGGAACGAGTACGTGGACGCGATGGACGGGCTGGACGTGACTCCTCCCCGGCGTGCGCGCCGGGGCTTCTCGCTATGCCGGGTTGGCCTCGCGACGGACCAGCCCGGCCCGTAGAACGTTGATCGCTCCCACCGTGTCAGCATGCGCCGTGTGGCCGCATGACTGACAGTGGAACTCCTCCTGTGTGGGCCGGTTCTCCCGCGCGGTGTACCCACAAAGCGGGCACTGGCGGGAGGTGTTGCGAGGGTCCACGGCGATGACTTCCCGTCCGGCGCTTTCAGCCTTGACGTGCAGGATCGTCAGGAACACCCCCCAACCGGCATCGGCTATCGAGCGGTTGAGCCCGGCCTTGGCCGCCGCACCGTTGGGAAGGAAGGCACCGGGCCGGTCAGGGTCGGGCTTCGGCACGGGCGAGCGGGTCATGTTGCGGATCTTGAGGTCTTCGTGCGCGATGACGTCATGTGCGCGGACCAGGGTGAGCGCGGTCTTGTGCGCGTGGTCGAGCCGCTGACGGCGGACCTTGCGATGCAGGGTGGCCACGCGCTGAACGGCCTTGCGCCGCCGATTGCCGCGGCGCTGGCACCGGGTGAGGGCCTGTTGCGCGGCTTCGAGCTTCGCAGCAGCCGTCCGACCGTGGCGCGGATTGGGCACGAACCCGCCGTCGGAGTCGGCGAGGAAGTTGGTTATGCCCAGGTCGATACCAACCACGGAGCCGGTGGCCGGGAGTGGTTCGGGCCGGTCCTGCTCGCAGGTCAGCCCGACGAACCACCCACGACCCTCGCGCTTCACCGAGATCGTCTTGACCTTGCCGACCGCCGGGCGGTGCTGGTGCACCTTCACATGGCCGACGCCCTGGAGCCGGACGCGGGTCACCGGGTCGTAGGGGGTGGAATCCCACCGGCATCCGTCGCCGTCCTTCGGGAACTCCACCGTGTCGAACTGGTTGCCACCCCGGAACCGGGGATAGCCGGGCGTCTGGCCGGACTTCACCCGACGAAAGAACGCGGCGAACGCCTTGTCCAGACGGCGCAGCGTGGCCTGTTGGGAGGAGAACGACCACCGGCCCTGACGCTCTGGATCGAACGCCCGGATCTCCTTGAGCTGCGCGGACTGCATCCCGTAATTGATGCTCGTCTTCGAGACGTGCCGGTAGGCGTCGCGGCGTTCTTGCAACGCGCCGTTGTAGAGCGAGCAGTGATCCCGCAGCATCTCGGCGAGGGCTTGGGCCTGCCCCGTGGTGGGCCGCATGAGGAACTTGTACGCACGGATCATCCAGCCCACCCCCTCCTCGCTCATGTGAACGTGGTCACACTAGCATCGGTGTATGTCACCACGCTGGGAGCCAGACCCTGATATCCGACGCGGAAACCACGTTGTTCACAACCTGCATGCGCACTTGGTGTTCGTCACGAAGTACCGGCGTGAGATCTTCAACGACGAGATGCTGAGCCGCTGCGAGGCGATCATGCGGGACGTGTGCGAGAGCTTCGGCGGTGAGCTGCGGGAGTTCAACGGCGAAGGCGACCACGTCCACCTGCTGGTGCACTACCCACCGAAGGTCACCGTCTCCAGGCTGGTCAACAGCCTGAAAGGCGTCAGCTCCCGCTACCTGCGGGCGGAGTACACGGGACGAATCAACCGGATCGGGATGGGCTCGGTGTTCTGGGCACCCTCGTACTTCGTGGGTTCCTGCGGTGGCGCACCACTGAGCATCGTCAAGGAGTACATCGAGAACCAGAAACGGCCAGCCTGACCGTCACCCCAGGACGCAGAGAACTCCGGCGCTCCGCGCCTCCGGGCCAAGGATCGCATTCCCACCCGGCCTGAAGGCCGGGATTCCCTGCGAAGATCAAGGGATGGAAGCACTGAACGAGCAGGCCGCGGTACCGGAGCGGCCGGGGGTGGTGGTCCGTCCGCGCGGGTTGGTGGATCTGCGCGCGCAGGCGGGCGATCCGGTGACGCTGTCGTACCCGCCCGGTTCCGTGGTGGTGGTCTCGGGCCTGCCCGGGGCCGGCAAGAGCACCCTGCTGCGGCGCTGGTCCCGCAGCACCGCGGTGATCGACCCGCGTGCCGCCCACGTCGCCTGGCAGGCCGTCATGCCCGACTGGCTCCCGTACCCGGTGTACCGTCCCGGAGCACGGCTCGACTACTTCCTGCGGCTGAACGCGCGGGCCCGGGACGGGGATCCGGTACTGGTCCACGACTGCGGCAGCCGGTCCTGGATGCGGCGCTGGCTGTCGCTGACCGTCGAGCGCAGCGGGCGTGAGTTGCACCTCGTGGTGCTGGACGTCGGCGCCGCCGAGGCCCTCGCCGGCCAGCGGGCGCGGGGCCGGTGGGCGTCCCGCCGTGTCTTCACCGGGCACCGGCGCGGACTCGGCCGACTGCTGCACGGGCTCTCCCACCACGGCATGCGTACCGTGCCGGAAGCGGCCTCGGTGGTGCTGCTCGACCGGGTGTCCCGGGAACGGATGGTGGCCGTGGAGTTCCCTGCCAGTCGGTCATCCGGCCTGCAGCGGGATGTTGACGCCCACGACCGCGTAGCCGCACCGCTGGAAGGCGCCGTAGCGGGCGAAGGGGATCTCGTCGAAGCCGGCGGCGACCACCAGGAGCGGTGCGCCGCCGCCCGTACGGGGCCGCCGGCCTGTCGGGGCATGATGGCGTCATGCTGATCCGGATCGAAGCGTTCGACCTGCCGGGGCGCAGCTGCGCCCCGGGTCCCGGCTTCCCCGGTGCGGAGAACATCCATGTCGCGGTGCAGCGCCGGGAGCGGCGGGAGGAGCTGCTCGATCCGCAGCCCGGCGACGCCGCCTCGGCGTGCTGGACGTTCGACTGCACGGCGACCGCCACCCGGGCCGGGGTGGACTTCAGGAGCCCCTATGTCCAGGGCCGTCCGGCGGAACGGTTCGTCTACCTGTCCTGGGGCAGTGTCGACGAGCACGGGACGTTCGCCGTGTTCCGCCGGGCGAAGCTGATGCTGGACGACGTCGAACCGGCGGTCGCGGCGGAGGCGCTGCGATCGGGGCTGCTGGTCGCCCGGCTACCGCTCACCGATGCCAAGGGCCACCCGTTGTGCGCCCGGGTACGGCCCCCGCTGGTCACCTGGTCCGCCGCACCCTGACCGAACCCAGCCGGTCCGTTTGCGCCTCGGAGCGTCCCCGCTGTTCAGTCCTTCAGTCCGGCGAGTTCGAGCGGCAGGTGGCGGGGGCCGCGCAGGACCGGGCTGCGCCGGTACGGCGGAGGGTCCTGGAGCAGTCGCGGGCCGTCCAGGCGGCGGACGACCTCGGTGAGCGCGATCTGGGCCTCGATCCGGGCGAGTGGTGCGCCGAAGCAGGCGTGTACGCCGCTGCCGAAGCCGAAGTGCTGGTTGTCCCGGCGGGTCGGGTCGAAACGGTCGGGGTCCTGGAAGCGCCGGGGGTCGCGGTTGCCGGAGGCGAGCACCAGGATGACCGGCACGCCCTTGGGGATGGTGACCCCGGCCACCTCGATGTCGGTGAGCGCGGTGCGCTGCGGCAGCAGATGGACCGGGGGTTCGTAGCGCAGCAGCTCCTCCACCGCCCTCGGCATCAACTCTGGTTCGCGACGCAGCAGTTCCATTGCCTCGGGGTAGCGCAGCAGGGTGAGTACGCCGTTGGTGATCAGGTTGACGGTGGTCTCGTGCCCGGCGATCATCAGCAGGACGGCGGTGGTCATCAGCTCCGGGCGGGTGAAACCGCCCTCGGGTCCGGGGTCGTTGACGAACGCGGAGAGCAGGTCGTCGGAGGGCTTGCCCCGGCGGCCTTCGGCGAGGTCGCCGAGGTACCGGCCCATCGCGGTCCGGGCGTCCGTGGCGGTGCGCAGACGTTCCTCCGGGTTGCTGTCGGGGCTGGGGTCGAAGCCGGCGATCACCGCCTCCGTCCAGGCGTGGAACTTCGGCTCGTCCTCGCGCGGCACGCCGAGCAGCCGGCAGATGACGGTGACCGGGAGCTGGTAGGCGAAGTCCTCGACCAGGTCGATCCGGTCCCGGCCGCGCAGCGCGTCGATCAGCTGGGTGGTGATGTGGGTGATCTCGCCGTGCATGGCGTCGATCCGACCGGGCGTGTGGGGCGGGCCGAAGGGCCGCATGGCGATGTTGCGCAGCCGTTCGTGCTCGGGGTCGTCGCGGCCGATGAAGGCGGGCGGCAGGTCCGTCTCCTCGAACGCGAGCGGGTCCGGGACGGTGCGGTTGCGGCGGTCCGAGCTGATCCTCGGGTCGTGCAGCAGCCCGGCGATCTCGTGGTAGGTGCCGACCAGGTAACTGCCGTCGTCCTGGCGGACCACGCCGGCCTCGCGGAGCTCGGCGTAGAGCGGGTAGGGGTCGGCGCGGTTGGCGTAGTCGGTGATCCGGCGGAACAAGGTGTCGGCGGCGGCCATGCGCGGGGCTCCTCGGCGGTGGCGGTGGCGTCGGTCTCGGGTGTCGCGGGGCTCAGCTCCGGCGTCGCGGGCTCAGCCGCGGTGTTGCGGGGCTCAGCCGCCCCAGCGCCTCAGGGTCAGGCGCAGATCGGGCAGGTGGCCGGTGAGCGCGACGGTCGGGCCGTGCGAGAGCACCTTCGGGTCGGGCACGTCGGAGGGGACGGGCGTGTGCGTGGAGGGCTCGACGGTGGCCGGCTCGGGCGGGAACGGTGCGGCGGTCTGGATCAGCCGCTCGTAGTAGGGCAGCCACTTGGCGCGGTTCACGCTGACGGCGGCCGTCACCCGACCCCGGTAGCCGTACACCGCGACGAACCGGCGCTCCTCCAGCGAGCCCTGGGCGAGGACCACCTGGTCGGAGAAGGTGGGCACGCCGACGGACTTGATGTTGAGGCCGAACTGGCTGGACCAGAAGGCGGGCACGGCCAGGTGGGGGCGCCGCAGCGGTCCGGGGTTGACCATGTTGTGGGCCGCCACCTCGGCCTGCGCGACCGCGTTGCCCCAGTGTTCGAGGGAGATCAGCTGGTACTCGAACAGGGGGTGCGGGAAGCGGGCGACGTCGCCGGCGACGAAGACGTCGTCGGTGACGATCCCGTACATGTTGAAGGCGCGGCAGCCCGCGTCACAGGCCACGCCGCGCGGGCCGGCGGCGAGCCCGGACTCGGCCAGCCATTCGGTGTTGCGGACCGCACCCAGGGCGACCACGGCGACGTCCGCCTCGATCCGGGTGCCGTCCGAGAGTTCGGCGCCGGTCAGCTTGCCGTCGCGGCCGTTCAGCGCGGTGACGGTCACCCCGCAGCGCAGGTCGACCCCGTGGGCGAGCTGGAGTTTGGCGGCGAGGGTGGCGAAGGACTTGCCGAGGGCGCCGACCAGGGGTGCCGGGCCGCGCTCGGTGACGGTCACCTCGAGGCCGCGCTCCCGGCAGGCGGAGGCGATCTCGGAGCCGGTGAACCCTGCACCGATCACCAGGACCCGCCCGGGCCCGGCTTCGAGGCGTTCGGCCAGGCCGGCCGCGTCCTCGGTGGTGCGCAGGGTGAACACCCCGTCGAGCGCTCCCTCTTCGGCGTTCGGCCAGGGCCTGGCCCGGGTCCCAGTGGCGATCAGCAGCCGGTCGTAGGGCAGTTGCTCGCCGTCGGAGAGCAGAACGCGCTTGCCGATCGGTTCCACCCCGGTGGCACGCATACCGAGCTTCCACTCGGCGTCCACCTCGCGGCGCCGGGGCAGCAGGGTCTCCTCGGCGCGCACCCGTCCGAGCAGCACCTGCTTGGACAACGGCGGCCGGTCGTACGGGGGTCGGCGTTCATCCCCGACCATGGTCAGCTCGCCGGTGAAGCCCTCGTCGCGCAGCGTCTCGGCGGCTCGCAGACCGGCCAGCGAGGCTCCGACGATGACGATCCGGCCGCTCTTCAGGTCATCTGGCATCTGGGGCCGCCTCCTCCTCGACCAGGATGGCCTGCACCGGGCAGGCCGCGGCGGCCCGGCGGACCCGCTCGCGCTCGTTCTCCGGTGCCAGTGGGGTGTACAGCAGGGCCTCCTCGCCGTGCAGCTCGAACACCTGCGGTGCGAGGAACACGCACTGCGCATAGCCCTGACAGCGGTTGAGGTCGACGACGATCTTCATCCCGGGTCTCTCCTCCCAGCACGGCGTCTTCCTCCGTCCTACCGCCGCCCGGCCGGCAGTGCGGCCGGTGCTGCTCCGCGCGAGGGTTCACGGAGCGTGGGGTCCGGACGCGGGGACCGCGCGGCCGACCCGTTTCGACCCGGCCCGACCGGCCGTGCGGCTACCAGCGGCCCGGACGCTGCGCGGTGCCGGCCAAGGACCGGGGCAGCGGCCTCGGCCGCCTCGGCACCGGTGCTCACCAGGGGTTTCCCTGTCGTCCGTGGCGAGAGGAAACGGGAAACCCATGGACCGGCCCCAAGGCGGCGCCGACGCTGCTGACAGCGGACGATCCGCCCGGATCGCCGCGAAGCGAAGTACCGGAGCACAGGAGGAAGACATGGCTGTGGGAAGGAAGTTCGCGGTGGCTCTGGCCGCCGCCGCACTCACCGCGGGACTCGGCGCCGCCGCGCCCGGCGCCACCGCTGCTGCCCCCGCCCCGGCGGCCGCCGGGGTGCGGACCACCGCCGACTGCAGCGTCCACAGCGACGGCAAGCTGTGGTGCGGCAACAAGGCCGGGGCGAAGGCGTACGCGGACCGCTCGTACGGCTCCGCGGTGCGCGGGCGCCTGCTCACCACGTACAGCTGGTTCGCCTGCTGGGGCCACGGGGACCGCCACCCGGGCGGGAACGACATCTGGTACTGGACCCAGACCGATGACGGCCCGTGGGGCAACGTCCCTGCGGTGGACATCTACACCTCCGTCGACCCGGCGCCGGGCCTGCGGGAGTGCTGACCGCTCAGCGCTGACGGCGGGGACCTCGGCCTTCGCGGTCCCCGCTCCCCGCCCCTCGACGACCACCACCACGAAGGAGTCCCCGTGAAGCTGCGTTCCTGGGCCGCCACCGCGGTCCTTTCCGTCACCGCCGTCCTGCTGCCCGCCGCGAACGCCGTGGCGGCTCCGGCCGACGGCCCGCCCGGGTGCCCCGGCGGCTCGGTCTGCTTCTGGAGCGGTGTGGACTTCCACGGCTACGGCTGGGAGTGGACGGCCAAAAGCGGCTACCGCGACCTGCCGTCCGAACTCCACGACAACACGGGCTCGTTCGTGGCGAACACCGACGCCTGCCTCACCAACTGGAATCCGACGGAGACCCGGCAGGTGCGCAGCGGCGACTGGCGCCGCTCCTACAACGACGACTTCGGCGGCCGGATCGACGGCGTCAACGGGGGCAACTGCTGATCTCCGCAGCACCCCCGGGGCCAGCGCCTCTTCCTGCCGCGGAGGCGGCGGGCCCCGGCGGACCGGATCGGGGGCCCGGACGCGGGCCACGGTCGCAGGCCGCCCGGGCACGGTCGGCCAGGTGGTGGCCGGTGCTCTGATCGCCGCGTACCACCGCTCGGTCAGGGCCACCCCGCGCCACCGTCTGAGGCGGCTGGCCGCATCCTGAGCAGCGGACTCCGTAGGCCGATTGGCGTGCGGAAGGTATAAAATCGCCCAAACCGGCGCGCTGCGGCCGCTGTTCCGCACGGGCGCGGCCGAAGGTGCGGCTCATGGCCACAGATACGCTCACCGAACCCCGGACTCCCGATCCCCTCGCCCCCCGCCTCCGCAGAGCCCCGTGGAAGTCCCCCGAGGGACAGCCCGGATACGCCCGCCCGGTGCTGCTGGGCATCGCCGGCGTCGCGGCCGTGCTGTTCGCCTGGCGCATCAACCACAGCCAGTACCACGGCTTCTACGCCGGCGCCGTGCGCAGCATGACCGAGAGCTGGAAGGCGTTCTTCTTCGGCTCGTTCGATCCCGCGAACACCATCACCCTGGACAAGCTGCCCGGCTTCCTATGGCCGCAGGCACTGGCCGCGCGCCTGCTGGGGTTCCATCCCTGGGTGCTGGCGCTGCCCCAGGTGGCCGAGGGAGTGCTGACCGTACTGGTGCTCTTCCGTACGGTCCGCCGCTGGGCGGGGGTCGACGCGGGCCTGCTCGCGGCCGCCGCCTTCGGCCTCACGCCGGTGACCGTCGGGCTGTTCCGCACCTCGGTCGAGGATCCCGCCTTCACGCTGCTGCTGGTGCTGGCGGCGGACGCGGCGCAGCGGGCGGCGCTCTCGGCCCGGCTGCGTTCACTTCTGCTGTGCGCGGTGTGGGTCGGGCTGGCGTTCCAGGCGAAGATGCTGGAGGCGTGGACGGTGCTGCCGGCGCTGGCCGCCGTGTACCTGCTCGCGGCGCCGGTCCCGCTCTGGCGGCGGCTGGGGCACCTGGTGCTGGCCGGGCTGCTGGCGCTGGCCGTGTCGGTCTCCTGGATGGCCGTCGTCACCGCCGTCCCGGCCGGGCACCGTCCGTTCGTGGACGGCAGCACGGACAACTCGGCGATCAGCATGGTGGTCGGCTACAACTTCCTGAACCGGTTCTCCTCCGTGGGGCTGAACGCGGCGGACACCGGGAGCGTGGTGGCGGTCCGTGGCGGTCCGCGCCCGACCGCGACGGGCACGTCGCCCACGGCGTCCCCGTCCTCGGCTGCCGGTACGGGGTCGGCTCCGGCCACGGCTCCCGCCGCGACGCCGACCGGCGCCCCGGCGGCCGCCGGAACGAGCGGCGGCTCGCGGGACGGTGGTTGGACCAAGATGTTCGGCCGCCAGTTCGCGCCGCAGACCGGCTGGTTCTACCCGTGGGCCGCGCTGGCGCTGCTCTGCGGTCTGCTCTGGCGGCGGCGCGAACGGCGTACGGACGCGCTGCGGTCGGGCATCGTCCTGTGGGGGACGTGGCTGGGGCTGTTCTTCCTGGTGTTCAGCGCGGGCAGTGTGGGCAGACACAGCTACTACATGGGCGTGGTCGCCGTCGCACTGGCGGCGCTGAGCGGCGCGGGTGCGGTGCTGATGTGGCGGGAGTTCCGCTCCGAGAGCAGGCGGGCGTGGGCACTTCCTGCCGCGATCACCGGCACCGTCCTATGGCATGTCTTCCTGGCCACCCGCTTCCCGGAGTTCCTGCCGTGGCTGGCGGCCACCGTGCTCTCGCTCGGCGGGCTGGCGCTGGGCCTCCTCGGGCTGGCCCGGCTCGGCGAGGTGGCGGACCAACCCGGGCAGCCGGGGCACCCGGATCGGCCGGCCGGTCACCGGCTGGTCCTGGCGGGCGGGCTGACGGCGGCCGTCGCAGCGGCTCTGGTCGCACCGGGCGCCTGGGCCTCCTCGGTGCTGACTGCGAAGCGTGGCGGCTCCAGCATGGGCGCCGTCGGTCCGTCGGACGCCCGGCCGGCGGCCGCCGGGCAGCCTCTGCGCCGGGTCGACAGCAGCACGAGCGGTAACTCCACCGGGCGACTGACCGCCTCGCAGCAGGCCCTGCTCGGGTATCTGCGCGTACACCGGAACGGCTCCGCCTACCTGTTCGCGGCCTCCAGCTGGGGCGGCGCCTCGCCGTTCATCCTGGCCACCGGGGAGAAGGTCCTGCCGATGGGCGGCTTCACGGGCCTGGCACCCTCGCCGACGATGCCGGAGTTCCGACGGCTGGTGGACACCGGAGCGGTGCGCTACGTCCTGCTCGGCAACAGCCTCACGCCCGGCTCCGCACCCACCGGCAGCCCGACCGGTTCCGCCGCGTCGCAGATCCGGTCCTGGGTCCGGTCCAGCTGCGCCGAGGTTCCGGCCGGAGAGTACGGCGTCGGCGCACCGACCACCGCACCGGGCGACTCCCGGGCGCTCGACGACGACTTCGCGACCCAGCAGCGGCTCTACGCCTGTGCCCCGACCCGCTGATCCGTTCCGTTCCCGATCGGACCTGCATCTATCACACCGTCTTCACAAGAAGATGAATAGTCGACAACAGTCCATCCGATCCGGCCATATCTGAAAGCATCCGTCCGATGGCTGGACAGCGATCGTCCGGATAGCGGACCGGAATCTGGACACCGGCTAGATCGTCGCCGAACCAGTCAGGCCACGGGTTCTCGGCGGCTCACCGGCGACCCGACCGTCCGCACCACCGCGCCGCGACCGTCCGTCCCCCGCACGGCGGACGCCGCGCGGCCGGGTCGGCAGAAGTCCGGATTCATTCCCACTGGTTGGCCTTCGTAGGGTTTTTCGTCGAAAGTCGCACAGGTGAACGCCTTTCAGCGCCTCTTGGCAGGTGAGGCCTTACGACACCGCGACTTCCGGTTCCTGCTGTCCGGAGCTGCCGCGAGCCAACTCGGCAGCCAGGTGACCCTGGTGGCCCTGCCGTTGGCCGCCGTGCTGGTCCTCAACGCCTCACCGCTCCAAGTCGGCCTGCTCACCGCCGCCGAGACCGCGGCCTTCCTGTTGGTCGGCCTGCCCGCGGGTGCCTGGGTGGACCGGATGCGCAAGCTTCCGGTGCTGATCCGCGCCGACGTGGTGCGCTGCCTGGCGGTGGGCTCGGTCCCGGCGGCCGCGGCCGCGGGTGTGCTGACGATGGCCCAGCTGTACGTGGTGGCCCTGGTCACCGGCGTGGCCACGGTGTTCTTCGACGTCGCACACCAGTCCTTCCTGCCTCGGCTGCTGCCGCAGCGGCAACTGGTCGAGGGCAACGGCGCGCTGGAGACGGTGCGATCCACGGCCCAGGTCGCCGGTCCCGGGCTCGGCGGCGGACTGGTCCAGCTGCTCGGCGCCCCGCTGGCCATCGTGGCCGACGCGATCGGCTACCTCACCTCGGCCCTGCTGCTCCTGCGGATCCGCGTCCAGGAGGCCCGCCCCGAACCGGCGCCCGACCGGTCGCTGCGGGCGGACATCGCCGAGGGCGTCTCGTTCGTCCTGCGGCACCCGCTGCTGCGGATCATCGCGGTCACCACCGCCGGCTCCAACTTCTTCTCCGCCCTGCTGGCCGCGGTGCAGACCGTCTTCTGGGTCAGGGTGCTCTCGCTCTCGCCCGGCACCATCGGACTGCTGCTGTCGGTGTCGGCCGTCGGCGGTCTGGCCGGGGCGCTCTGCGCCGGGCCGCTGGCCGCGAAGTTCGGGCAGGGCAGGCTTATCTGGCTGTCAATCGCGGTCAGTTCACCGTTCGCGGTGCTGTGGCCGCTGTCCGCCGGGAGCGCCGGCGCGGTGCTGTTCGGCGCCGGGTCGGCCGTGGCACTGTTCGGCGCCGTGGCCTACAACGTCGCCCAGGTGAGCTTCCGTCAGACCATCTGCCCGCCCGCGCTGCTGGGCCGGATGAACGCCACCATGCGCTTCCTGGTCTGGGGCACCATGCCGCTGGGAGCGCTGGCCGGCGGCGCCATCGCCGCCGCGGCCGGGCCCAGGACCGCGCTGTGGGTGTGCGCCGCGGGGTTCCTCGCCGTGCCGGTACCGGTACTGCTGTCGCCGCTGCGGCGGATGCGGGACCTGCCGACCGGGGGCGCGTCCGAGAGCGCGTCTGCCGCCGAGGGCGCGTACGCGTCCGAGAGCGCGTCCACGTCCGTAGCCGGGCGCGTCGCCGAGGGCGCGTACGCGACCGAAGCCGAGCACCTGGCCGAGACCGGGTCCGTGGGCGGAGGCGGCTCTGTCGCCGATAACGCCGGGGTCAAATCCGGGCAAAGAGTCGACGACCGCACCGGGGAGCCGGACGCGGAACCCGCTTCCGTCCCACCCGCCCGCTGAGGGCGCCGCCGCCCCGGCACCGTCCCGCCCGTCCTGAACCGGGCGCCCGGGAACCACCACCGGGCCTGCCCCGCACCACAACGTCCGCTGAACCTGGCTCCCCGGCACCACTCCCGGGGCTGCCCCGAACCACCAGAGCCGAAGCGGAGATCCTCCCGTGCCCGCCAGCCTCACCGACGCCTATCTCACGCGCTACCGGTCCGCCCTCTCCTCCTCCGCCGACCCGGCCGCGGCCACGCTGCTCCCGGTGACCGGCGCCCAGCGCCGGTTCCTGCTCGCCCGCCGGCTCGACCCGCAGGGCCGTCCCGACGTCGTACCGCTGTTCTTCGCCTACCCGCGCGGAACGGTCGACCCGCTCCGCCTGCACCGCGCCGCGCTCCGGGTCGCGGCCCGCCACCCGGCGCTGCGCGGCACCTTCACCGCCCTGCGCGGCACGCCCGTGCTGCGGCTCGGCGCTCCGGCCGCCGAGGTGCGGGAAGTCCCGGTGCCGCCCAGCGGTACCGCCGACGAGGCACTGCGTCGGGCGCTGCTGGAGTGGACGGTGGACGGGCCCGCGCTGCGGCTGCTGCTGGCGCGCGACCCCGAGCAGGACGAGGAGGTGCTGGCCGTCGCCCTGGATCACGCGGCCTGTGACGAACAGTCACTCGGCATCGTCACCGCCGACATCGCCCTGGCCTACCAGGACGACGCCCAGGCCGACCCGGATCCGCGCGAGCTCGCCGCCGCCGTGGACGCCTACCGCGAGGCGGTCGAACTCCAGCTCGCCGCCGAGGCCAAGGCCACCTCGCCCGCCGCGCACGCCCACTGGGCCGCCCGGCTCTCCGGCCTCGGCGCCGCTCCGGCATCCGCCGGCGGCGACCAGCCGACCGGAATGCTGAGCCACCGGCTGCCCGTGGGCGACGGCCCCGCGCACCGGATCGCGTTCCCCGCCCTGCTGGCCGCCGTCGCGACGGCCGCCTACCGGCTGTTCGGGACCGGGCGGGCGCTCGCGCTCGGCTACCCGTGGGGCGGTCGGCCCGCCGCCGCGCAGCAGGCGCTGGGCTGCTTCCTGAACACCCTGGTGCACCCGGCGGCCCCCGGCCCGGCCGACCTCGACGAGCTCAGCGCCTCGTGGTGGGACGACCTCGACCACGCCGACATGCCGTTCGACGAGGTGGTCCACGCCGCGCGGTCGGCCGGGGCGCAGTGGAGCGGGGCGCTGGACGGCCTGCTCACCTTCGAGGACCTGCAGCGACGCCCTCCGCTGGTGCTCGGCGGCACGGAAGGCCGGGAGACGCATCTGGCCGGCCGGCCGCTCACGGCCCCGTTCGCGGTGTCCGTCTCCCACGGCGACGACCTACTGGTCCGCCTCGCCTGGGACCGTGCCCACTTCACCGACGAAGCGGTCCACACCGCCTTCCACGCCCTGCTCGACTCCCTGCACGACTAGCGCGCCGACCGAGACCCGCACCGCCTCGGAAGCACGGCGAACCGCGCGGCCCACCCCACAGCCGAGCCCGCCCTGCGAAAGCCGTCCACGAATCCGGCTCCCGAAGCGCGCGGTAGCACGTGAACGGCCCCGCACCACCGTGGCCGACCCCGCACCACCGTGGCCGACCCCGCACCACCGTGGTCGGCCACGCATGCCGCACCCCGCACCACCGTGGTCGGCCGGGCACGCCGCCCACCCCCGAGGTGCCGCCCGACTGTCCGAAGACCTGACGTCCCGTCATATCCCGACCCGCGACACGCCCCGACCGGGCGCCTGCCGCGGCGCCGGGAACTCCCGCCACAAGCAAAGGGATCCGTCCATGTTCGCTCTCTCCTCCTCCCAGGAGATCGTCTGGCTGCACGAGCAGATGCTCCCCGGCAGCCGCGCCTACAACTTCACCGCCGCCCTCGACCTCTGGGGCTCGCTCGACACCGACGCCCTGCGCGCCGGCCTGGCCGCAGTGATCGCCCACCACCCGGGTCTGCGCCTGGAGTTGGTGCCCCAGACCGCCGGGCTCCCGGCCCAGCGGGTACGGGAAGGGGCACAGCCGCGCCTGCGCAGCAGCGACCTGAGCACCGAGGCCGACCAGGAGGAGGCGTTCCGCCGCCTGCTGTCCGCCGAGGCCGAGGAGCCGCTGGACACCGGGGAAGCGCCGCTGCTGCGCTGGCACCTGGTCAGGCTCGGCGAGCGGCACCACCGCCTGGTCCACGTGGAGCACCACCTGATCCACGACGGCCACTCCTTCGCCATCCTGCTGCGCGACCTGTTCACGGCGTACCGCGCGCACACCCTCGGCGAGCAGGCCGAGCTCCCGCCCGCCCGCTCCTACGAGGAGCACGTCCGCACCGACACCGACGGCGGCAAGGCGAAGGCCAGGGAGCTCAGCCTGGCCTACTGGCAGCGGGAGTTGCAGGACGCGTCGTTCGACTTGGTCCTGCCCGGCCTGAAGCGTCCGGGTGCGGTCCGCCGCCACCGGGGCGGCCAGCTGCGCCAGTCGATCGGCGCCGACCTCGCCGAGCGGCTGCGCGAGCGCAGCAAGAGCGACGGCCACACCCCGTTCAGCACGCTGCTCACGCTCTTCGCCGAGTTGCTGCGCAGGCACAGCGGCCACCACGAGATGGTGGTGGGCACGGCGGTGGGCAACCGTCCGGTGGGCTTCGAGGGCACGGTCGGCATGTTCGTCAACACCGTGCCGCTGCGGATCCGCCTCGACGCGGTCGCGCCCGGTACCGACGCGGTGGACGAGGTCACCGACACGCTGCTGCGGGCGCTGCCCCACCAGGACGTCCCCGTCCAGGAGTTGACCCGTTCGCTGGGCCTGCACACCGGTGGTGCGGACAACCCGCTGTTCGACGTGATGTTCAGCGCGCACGACGCCGTGCTGCCCGAGGTGCAGGCACCGGGCCTGGAGATCTCGCTGTACGAGGGGTTCAACACCGGCACCACCCGGTTCGACCTGGACGTGGTGCTGCTGCCCGACGACCGCCGGGTGGTCGGCGAGCGGCACGGCGCCGCCGGGATGACCCTGATCTGGGACTACGACGCCGACCTGTTCGGCGAACCGGTGGCGCAGCTGCTGGCCGAGCGCCTGCTGGACCTGCTGCGCGCCTACCTGGACGAGCCGCAGGCCCCGCTGTCCTCGCTGGGCGCGCCGGTGACGGCACCGGCCGACCGGCCGACCGACCCGGACCTCGCCCTGCTCGACCCGGCGGCCGCACAGGACCCGAGCGGCCTGGCGGTGATCGCGGGCGCCGAGCGGCTGACCTACGGAGATCTGGACCGCAGGGTCGGCGAGCTGGTCGAGCGGCTGCGGACGGCCGGGGTGACACCGGGTCAGCCGGTCGCCGTGCTGCTACCCCGGGGAGTGGACAGCGTGGTCGCCCTGCTGGCCTGCCTGCGCCTCGGGGCGGTGTACGCGCCGCTCTCGCCGGAGGACCCGGCAGCCCGCCTCGGCCTGCTGCTGGAGCGGCTGGAGCCCGCGCTGGTGCTGGCCACCCGGCAGAGCGCGCTCGCCCTGCCCGCCGACGGGCGCGTCCCCGCCCTGCTGGACGGCCCCGCGTTCCCGAAGGCCGAGCCGGCGGCGGTGCTCGACGGCGCCGCGTACGTCATCCACACCTCCGGGTCGACCGGTGTGCCCAAGCCGGTGCTGGTGAGCCGCACCGCGCTGGCCGGCTACACCGGCGCGCTGGCGCAGCGGTACGGGCTGAGCACGGCGGACCGGGTGCTGCTGTTCGCCCGGCCGTCCTTCGACGTGGCGCTGGAGGAGGTGCTGCCCTCGCTGGCCGCCGGGGCGGCGCTGGTGCTGCCGCAGCGCGAGGTGCCGACCGGTCCCGAACTGGTCGCGGTGCTCGCCGCGCGGGGGGTCACCGTGGCCAACCTGCCGACCAGCTACCTCCTGGCCGTGCGGGAGGAGCTGCGCGAGGCGCTGCGGGACGGGCGCTGGTCACCGCGGCTGATCGTGCTGGGCGGCGAGCGGCTGCCCGCCGCCGCGCTGCGCCCGCTGGCGCAGGACACCTCGGCGACGGTGCTGAACGCCTACGGCGTCACCGAGGCCACCGTCACCTCGACCGTGCACGAGGTCACCGCGGCCGATCTGGCCGAGGGCATCGAGGAGATCCCGCTCGGGGCCGAGCTGGCCGGGACCCGGGTGCACGTGCTGGACCTGGGCCACCATCCGCTGCCCGCCGGTGCGATCGGTGAACTCGCGGTCTCCGGACCGGCGTTGGCCGATCGCTACCTCGGACGGGACGAGGTCACTGCGGCCCGGTTCGTCGCGCCCGCCGCGCTGGGCGGTGAGCGGGTGTACCTGACCGGCGACCGCGGCTACCGCGACCTGGACGGCCGGCTGTGGTTCCTCGGCCGCCAGGACAACCAGGTGAAGCTGCGCGGCTTCCGGATCGAG
Source organism: Kitasatospora sp. NPDC032150 (assembly GCF_055579945.1). Classification (NCBI taxonomy): domain Bacteria; kingdom Bacillati; phylum Actinomycetota; class Actinomycetes; order Kitasatosporales; family Streptomycetaceae; genus Kitasatospora; species Kitasatospora sp. NPDC032150. The sequence continues at coordinate 116,452 of NZ_JBVIMH010000005.1, forward strand.
CTGGAGGAGATCGAGGCAGCGGGCTCCGCCGAACTCGGCGGCCGCTCCTGTGCGGTGGTGCTGGACCGGGAGACGGCCGCCGGCCCCCGGCTGGTGGGCTTCCTGGAGGGCACCGAGCAGCCGGACCAGGCCGCGCTGCACTCCGCGCTGGCCCGTCGGCTGCCCGGAGCGCTGGTCCCCGGCACCTGGGTGGCGCTGGAGCAGATGCCGACGCTGCCGGGCGGCAAGCCCGACCGGGCAGCGCTGGTCCGCCGGCTCGCCGAACTCCCGGCGCCCGGGGCCGAGTTGCCCGAGGAGCAGGCGGTCTTCACCGATCCCGCGCAGGCGCTGGTCGCCGAGGCGTGGCGTGAGGTCCTGGGCCACGACCGTTTCGGACCCGACTCGCACTTCTTCGAGATCGGCGGACACTCGCTGCTCGCCGCCCAGCTCGCCGCCTGGCTGGAGCCGCGCCTGGGCCACCGTCCGCCGCTGCGCACCCTGTTCCAGCACCCCGTGCTGGCCGACCAGGCCCGCGCCCTGACGGGCGGCCGCTCGTGAGCGCCGTCCGCGTGACCACCGTCAGCCCCTCCCAGGTCCAGACCGGAGCCGCACTGTGAACTCCACTCCCTCCTCCGTTCTCGAGGACGGCCACCGCGAACTGGTCGAGGCCTTCGAGAGCTTCGTCCGCCGCGAGCTGGTGCCGCTGGCCGCCGAGCTGCCCGAGACCGCGGACCAGCCGCCCGCCGATCTGCGCGCCTACGTCCGCAAGCGCTCGGCCGCACTCGGCTTCTACGCCGGGGACTACCCCGAGGAGCTCGGCGGCTCCGGGATGCCCTTCACCGCCGTGGTGCTGCTGCACCACGCGGCCGGGCGCAGCGGCTGCTCGCTGGCCCCGTACGCGCTGGCCGGTTCCGACGGGCCGTCCCCGCTGCTGCGGCACGGCACGCCGGAGCAGATCGAGCGGTATCTGGCGCCGCTGGTGCGCGGCGAGGCGGCGCGCTGCCTGGCGCTGACCGAGCCGCAGGCCGGCTCCGACGCCTTCCGGCTGACCTGCACCGCGCGGCGGGACGGCGACGGCTGGGTCATCAGCGGCCGCAAGACCTTCGTCAGCAACGCCGACCGGGCCGACTTCGCCCTGGTGGTCACCGCGACCGACCTCGGCGAAGGGCCGACCGGCGGCGCGACCGCGTTCGTCCTGCCGATGGACCAGCCGGGGCTGCGGATCGGGCAGCGCTACGAGGGCATGTCGGGCGAGCCGCTGTTCGAGCTGATGCTGGAGCAGGTCAGGGTGCCGATGGACGCCGTGATCGGCGGCGAGCAGGGCGTCGGCGCCGCGATGGCGCTGGCCATGGACAGCCTCTCGCGCGGGCGGCTGGTGGTCGCCGCGATGTCCAACGGCGTCGCCGAGTACGCGCTGCGCCTGGGTGTGGAGTACGCCCGGGAGCGCGAGGCCTTCGGCGAGCGGATCGGCAACTACCAGCACGTCCAGGAGCACCTGGTGCGCAGCCGGGCCGAGGTGGAGGCGTCCAAGCTGCTCACCCTGGCCTGTGCCCGGCTGGTCGACGAGGGTACCGAGGCGCCGGAGAACGCGGCGCTGGCCAAGCTGACCGCCTCCGAGACGGCGGTGCGGGTGGTGGACCGCTCGCTGCAGGTGCACGGGGCCACCGGCTGGGTGCGCGGGCATCCGCTGGAGTTCCTGTACCGCTACGTCCGGATGATGACCATCATCGAGGGGACCTCCGAGGTCCAGAAGGTGATCGTCGCCAGGGCCATGGGTCTGGGCTGAGTTGTACCGCCGATCCAGGCCGCCCGTCCCGCCCACAGACTCGGAGACCAGAACCATGACCGACACATCCGCGCCCAGCATCGACCACGGCCGTCCGCACGAGGACGCCGCCGTACTGGACCGCTACCTCGACTGGGTGCGCCGCGCCCCCGACGCGCCCGCGCTGATCGACGGCGAGCGCAGCTGGAGCTACGCCGAACTCGACGCCCTGGCCGACTCGGTGGCCGACGCGCTGCGCGACCGGGTGCGCCCGGGCGAGCTGGTCGGCGTCTGCCTGGACCACTCGGTGGCGCTGGTCGCCGTCGCGGTGGCGGCGGCCAGGCTGGGCGCCGGCTACCTGCCGCTCGGCCCGCGCCCGGGTGAGCGCCGCCTCCAGGCGGTGGCGGGGAACCTGCGGCTGGGCTGCCTGATCGGCGCCCCCGGGCTACTGCCGTCCTCCCACCGGGCCGGCCAGGCGGAGCAGTTGACGCTGCCGCTGCCCGCTGAGGGCACGAACGCCCCCGCCACCGTGGTCGCGGCCTTCGCTCCGGCGGCCGAGGGCTCCGTGGGCGCGCCGGCCGGGACCTTCTACTCGGTACTGACCTCCGGCTCGACCGGCACCCCGAAGGCGGTGGCCGTCGGCGAGGAGTCGCTCGGCGCGCTGCTGCACTGGTACCGCGAGCTGACCGGTCTCGGCCCCGGCGACCGGCACAGCCTGATGATCGGGGTCGCCTTCGACCCGCACCTGATGGAGCTGTGGGCTGCGCTGACCTCCGGTGCCGCACTGAGCGTGGCCCCCGAGGAGGTGCGCTGGGACCCGGGCGCGCTCACCGACTGGTGGCACCGGGCCAGGATCACGGTGTGCGTGCTGCCGACCCCGCTGGCCGAGCCGGTGCTCGACCTGCCGTGGCGCGAGGAACTGACGCTCCGCCATCTCACCGTCGGGGGCGACCGGTTGCGCCGCTACCCCGGGCCCGGGGTCACCGCGCACCTGCACAACGCCTACGGCCCGGCCGAGGCCACGGTGGCGACCACCGTGCACACCATGGCGCCCGGTGCGGCCCCGGACGGCCCGGACACCCCGCCGATCGGCCGCCCGCTGCCCGGGGTCTTCGTCGCCGTCACGGACGAGGACGGAAACCCGGTGCCCCGCGGCACCTCCGGTGAACTGCGCATCGGCGGGCGCTGCCTGGCGCTCGGCTACCTCGACGAGGAGCTCACCGCCCGGCGTTTCGTCGCCGCGCCGCAGGACGCCCCGGGGGTCGACCGGGTCTACCGCACCGGCGACCGCGTGCTGATGCGGCCCGACGGGGTCCTGGAGTTCCAGGGCCGGCTGGACGACCAGGTGAAGGTCAGCGGGGTGCGGATCGAGCCCGCCGAGGTCGAGGCGGCCTTCGAGCGCGATCCGCGGGTGCGGCGCGCCGCCGTGGCCGCCCGGGCGGGCGCGGCGGGCGGGGTGCAGTTGGTCGCTTTCGTCCAGCCCGCCGAGCCCGTCCTGCGCGAGGGTGCCGATCTGCTGCCGCAGGTGCGGGAGTGGCTGCCCGAGCAGGCCGTACCCACGCTGGTCCGGCTGGTCGACACCTTCCCACTTGACGCCAACGGCAAGGTGGACCGGGCCGCGCTGCTCGCCGCCGAACCCGACACCGCCGACTCTCCGGATGCCGAGGCCGCCTCGCCCACCGAGCACACCGTGCTGCGGCTGACCCGCGAGCTGCTCGGCCGGCCCGAGCTCGGCCCGCTCGACAACTTCACCGAAGCGGGCGGCAATTCGCTGATCGCCGCCCGCCTGCTGGTCGCGCTGGAGCAAGAGTGCGGCGTACGGCTGCGCGCTCCGCAGCTGCTGCGCCAGCCCGATCTGCGCCGGCTCGCGGAGCTGGTCGAGGCCCGGCGCCCGAACGCCGTCGCCGCCTCCTGACCGCACGTCGCACCAGGGTGCCCCGGCCACATCCCCGGGGCACCCGGAAGGGAACCACCTTGACCTCCCCCGTACCCGGCGGCGTCCCCGGCCTGATCGCCCGGCACGCCGAGCTGCACCCGGACGCACTGGCCGTCTCCGACGGCACGACTGTCCTGACGTACCGTCAACTCGTCCTCGCCGCAGGCCAACTCTCCGCCGATCTCGGTGCGCACGGGGTGGGCCCCGGCAGCGCCATCGGCCTGCTCGCCGCCCGCTCCACCCGCCTGGTCGTGGCCCAGCTCGCCGTCTGGTGGGCGGGCGCGCACGCCGTGCCGCTCGACCCGGCGTATCCGCGCCCGCGCACCGCCGCGATGCTGGAGGACGCCGGGGTCCGCCTCACGCTCGGCGACAAGGCCCTGCTGGCCGGGGCCGGACTGCCCGACGAGCACACCCTGGCCCTGGAGCTCCCGGACACCGGACTCCGGGACGAGACCGCCGTCACCCCGCCGCACCCCGCCCTGGACGACCCTGGGGCGATCGCCCTGGTGATGTACACCTCCGGCTCCACCGGCCGCCCCAAGGGCGTGGAGATCCCGCACCGCGCGATCATCGACCTGGTGACGGCAGCGGACGGGATCGCGCTGGGCCCGGACGACCGGGTGCTGTTCCACTCCTCCACCAGCTTCGACGCCTCGACCTTCGAGATCTGGGCGCCGCTGGCGCGCGGCGCCGCCGTGATGGTCTCCCCCGCCGAGCGGCCGACCGCCGAGGAACTGGCCCGTGACATCGAACGGTTCGGCGTCACCACGGCCTTCCTGACCACCGCGCTCTTCCACCAGCTGGCCGCCCGGCAGTCCCGGATCTTCGGCGTACTGCGCACCCTGGTCGCCGGCGGCGAGGCGATGTCCGCACAGCACGCCGCCGCCGTGCTGCGGGCCTTCCCGTGGCTGCGGCTGGTGAACGGCTACGGGCCGACCGAGGCCACCACCTTCACCACCCTGCACCGGGTCAGCCCCGCCGACTGCGCCGACCGACTGCCGATCGGACGGCCGTTCGGCGGCGCCACCACCGCCGTGCTGGACGACCGGCTGCGGCCCGTACTCCCGGGCACACAGGGCGAGTTGTGGATCGGCGGCGCCCGGCTCGCGCTGGGCTACCGGGGGCAGCCCGAGCTGACCGCGGACCGGTTCCGGGAGATCCCCGGCCATGGCCCGATGTACCGCAGCGGCGATCTGGCCTCCGCCCGCCCCGACGGCGTCCTGGACTTCCACGGACGGGCCGACGACCAGGTCAAGGTACGCGGCTTCCGGATCGAGCCGGGCGAGGTCGAGCACGCCCTGCGGCTGCTCCCCGAGGTCGCGCAGGCGGCGGTCGTGGTACGCGGGGCCGGGCAGCCGGACAGCGCGCTCACCGCCTGCGTGGTCCCCGCCGAGGGCCGGCTGCCGACCGCGGACGGCCTGCGCGCCCGGCTGGCGGACCGGCTTCCCGAGCATCTGGTCCCCACCGCCTGGATCTTCCTGGACGCCCTGCCGCTCACCGGCGCCGGCAAGATCGACCGCCGTGCCCTGGCCGAGACCGGGCCGGCCGCCGGTGACCAGGCCCCGGCCGCCGAGCTGACCCCGCTGCAGCAGGCCGTCGCCGAGGCCTGGTCCCGCTCGCTCGGCCGCCCGGTCTCCCGGCCGGACGCCGACTTCCTCGGCGAGGGCGGGCACTCGCTGATGGCCATGTGGGTGGTCGACGACCTCCGCGAGGACCTGGGCGTGGAGCTGACGCTGGCCGAGTTCTTCGCCCACCCCACCGTGGCCGACCAGGCGGCACTGGTCGAACGTGCCCTGCTCGCCGCCCACGCCGACCCTCGCCCGGAGGGCACCCGATGACCCACACCGACCAGGCCCAGGCCGACCTGCTACGACTGGCCAGGCAGCGGGCGGGCGGCACCCGCCCCGAGGCCATCCCCCGCGGCATGAGCGGCCCCGCGCCGCTCTCGCACGCCCAGCGGCGGATGTGGCTGATGGACCGCCTCGGCCAGGGCGGCGCGCTCTACAACGTCCCGCTGTCCACCCGGTTGCACGGCCCGCTCGACCTCGGGGCGCTCGCCGACGCGCTCACCGCCCTGACTGACCGTCACCAGATCCTGCGCACCCGCTACGGACAGCACGGCGACGAGCCGTACCAGGAGCCGCTGCCCACCGCGCCGGTGCCCGTCCCCGTGGTACCGGCCACGCCGGAGGAGGCCCCCGCCCTGCTGAACACCGAGGCGGGCCGCCCCTTCGACCTGGCCACCGGTCCGGTGCTGCGCGCCCTGGCCCTACGGCACGCCCCGGACGACCACACCCTGCTCCTCACCCTGCACCACATCGCCGTGGACGGCGGCTCACTGCCCGCCCTCACCGCCGAACTCGCCGCACTGTACTCGGCGGCACTCGACCGGAAACCCGCCGAGCTACCCGAACCCCCGCTCCAGTACGCCGACTTCGCCCGCTGGGAGCACTCCCGCGCGGACTCGCTCGCCACCGAGGTGGACGTCTGGGCCGACCGCCTGGCCGGAGCACGCCCGGTGCCGCTACCCCGCCGCGCCCACGGCGGGCCGCGGACGCGGACCGCGGGACTGCACACCGAGCCGCTGCCCGCCGAGGCCCTGGCCGGGCTGCGCCGGCTCGGTCGTGAGCAGGGCGCCACCCTGTTCGCCGTGGTGCTGGCGGCGGCCTTCGCCACCCTGCACCGCGCCACCGGCCAGAGCGACCTCACCCTGGGCTGCGTCAGCGGCCACCGCTCGCGGCCCGAGCTGCGCCGCTTGATCGGCCTGTGCGTCAACACCCTGCCGGTGCGGACCGACCTCGGCGGCGACCCGGCCTTCACCGAGGTGCTCGACCGGGTCCGCACCGCGCTGCTCACCGCGCAGCAGCACCACCAGGTCCCGTTCGATCTGGTGGTCGAGCGCCTGGGCGCGGCGGCCCGGAGCGCGGACGGCACCGCGCTGCTCTCGGTCACCTGCGACGTGGTCCGGCCGCCGGACCCGCTGCGGCTGCCCGGCCTGGCGGCCGAGGCGCTGGAGGTCGACCTCGGGCTGGCCAAGTTCGACCTCGGGCTGTTCGTCGAGGAGGGCCCGCAGCCGCGCTGCCTGGTGCAGTACGACACCGATGTGCTCGGCGAGCCGGCCGCGCGGCAACTGCTCACCGCGTTCGGCGCGCTGCTCGTGGCGGTGGCCGAGGACGGCGGCCGGCGGCTCGCGCTGCTGCCCGGAGAACCGCTGCTCACCCCGGTCCATCCGGCCGAGACCGCGCTGCTCGCCGAACCCCGGGTCGCCGAGGCACTGGTGGTGGAGCGCGACGGCCTGCCCCCGCTGGCGTACGCGGTGGTCTCCGGAGCCGGTGCGCCCGGCGGAACCGAGCTGCGGATGCGGCTGCGCTCCCGACTGGCGGCCCGAGACGTCCCGGCCGCCGTCACCCTGCTGGACGCGCTGCCCCGCCGGGTCGACGGCACGATCGACCCCGGGCGCCTTCCGGGCGCCAGCGGCACCCCGGCCGGACCGGGCAGGCTGGAGACCGTCCGCACCGCCTTCGGCGAGCTGCTCGGCTCCCGCCCCGACCCCGAGGCCGACTTCTTCGTGCTGGGCGGTCACTCCCTGGTCGCCGTCCAGCTCGCCGAGCGGCTGCGTGGGCGGACCGGCCTGCCGCTCACCGGTCTGGACATCCTGGAGCAGCGCACCCCGCGTGCCGTGGCGGCCCTGCTCGACGTGCGGGAGGCCGACCGGCGCGCGGCCGCGGCCCGGCAGCCGGGACGCCCGGCGCGCGGCGCGGTCCGCGAGGGCACGGTGCTGCTCACCGGCGGGACGGGCGGCGTCGGCGCCGCCCTGCTGCAGGAGCTGCTGGCGCAGGGCCGCCCGGTGCGCGCGCTGGCCAGGCCGGAGTCGGCGCACCTGGTGGCGCTGGACGGGGTCGAGGTGGTGGAGGGCGACCTCGCCGACCTCGACAGCCTGCGAGCCGCGGTGACGGGGGTCGACGCGGTCATCCACGCGGCCTGCACCTTCACCTCGCCCGAGGTGGACGTCGCGGCTATGCGCGCCATGGTGGACTCCTGGCGGGGCGGCAGCTTCGTCTTCGTCAGCAGCATCGACGCCTACGGCCGTCCGGCCGGTGTCGAGGTCGCCGAGGGGGTACCGGCCGAGCTGCCCGTATCCCCTTACGGTCAGGGCAAGTTGGACTGCGAGCAGATCCTTCTGGAGACCGCCGGTACGCAGGGGCGCGGCGCCGCTTCGGTGGTCCGCTCCCCGATCGTCTGGGGTCCGCACCGACGGCTGCGCGACCAGCTGCGCTGGGGTTCGACCGGGGCGCTCTTCCAGGCCGCGCAGGCCGGACGGCCGTTGCTGCTTCCCGACCCCGCGGTGTACGGGGCCTCCTGGTACGGCGCCTGCTGGGTCCACTCCGCCGCCCTGGCCCGGGCGGTGGTCGGCTGCGCCGACGGCACCGGCCGGGCGGACGGACAGGTGGTCAATGCCGTCTCCGGACATGTCTCCTGGGCCGAACTGGCCGGGGAACTGGCCCGGTTGATCGGCTCCTCCAGCGCCGTCGAGCTGCGCTCACACCCCGACCCCGAGGCCGACGCCGAACTGCTGCGCCCCTGGCGGTACCGCGCCGACGCACTGGCGGAGCTGCTCCGCGCCGAGCCGGGCGAGGACTGGCGGAGCGTGCTGGCCCTGATGGTCCGCTAGCGCTCCGGCCGTCCGGATTCCGATTCCGGAGCCGACGCGTGGTTCCGGTCCGTTCCGAGGCCACGCGCCAGTCCGAAGGGGCTGCGGCTGCGGGGACGTCCCGTGACTCCCCCGCAGCCGCGGCCCCCGACGCACTATCCGGCCGCCAGCCTGCTCACGACCACCCGGCCGCCGTCCCCGTACGGCAGCGCCTCGCTCGCCTGCTCGTAGTCGCCGGCCGCGAACCTGACCCGCATGCCCCGGTAGGCCGCGGGCACGGGGACGGTCTTCCTGACCGCGTTCCCCGCGCCCACCCGGGCGGTGAAGGTGAGTGTGCCGTTGCCGTTGTCGGCGAGCGTGTAGCTGAAGGCGGTGTCGAGCCCGACCCCGGTGAGCAGTTGGTGGACGGTGGACCGGTCGGCGGCGTCCTTGACGGTGACCCGGACGACGCCGTCGTCGTAGTGCAGCATCGCCAGCGGGACCGAGTCGTCCTCGCCCGCCCCGTGGATCTGGCCGACGATCACGTCATGGGTGGAACCGGGCACCTGGCCGACCCGGACGGTCGCGGCGAGCATCCGCTTCCGCGTCCCGACGGTCCAGCTGTCGCGCCCGACCAACTCGGTGCGCGGGTGCCGCGACGAGGCCGTGGTCGCACCGACCGACGGCGCCCAGAAGTTGAGGCTGCCGTCCGGCTCCCTCGTCAGGTAGGGGGACGTGAGAGCTGCGGGGTGCAGGATCGCGGCATGGTTGCCCGAGGTCCCGCCGGCTGCGTCGACCGGCAGGATCAGGTCCCAGCCGTCCAGCGGGACCGCCGCGGCTGCTCCCGCCGATCGCTCGCCCGGCTCGCCCGCGCTCGCGGCGGCGGCGGAGGTGGCACACACCGCGAGCGCTCCGACGAGGACTAGCGCACCGGCCGTCCGCAGCCTGCTGGACGCGCGGCGAGCGGCCCGGCCGGCGCTCGTGGACGGCTTCGGGTCTGGGAAGTGGTCGGACGGCATCAGGCGTTCCCTTCGGTACGGAGGAGCATCGGAGCCGAGCGCCGGACACCGGCACGGAGAGCTGCGGAAACCGCCGGCGAACCGTCCCCACGTACCACACGCCGGCCAACCGCCTCGGCGGCAAACCTGGTTGTCCGTGAGAGCCCGCAGTTCCGCCATGACCTCCTCAGCCGTCCAGCACCCGCCCGCGTCACCCGAGGACGTCGCCTCGGGCCGGCGGTCCCGCATGCCTACCCAGCCCTACTGTCGCGAACACGTCACTCTGAACGCCGCCATCGCCCGCCCCGCTCCGATCCGCCCGCACCGCTCCCGGGCCGTCCGCACGGCCCCCGGAGATGATCACCGAAGCCTGCCCGGCGTCACCCGACGTACGTGGGGGCCGGCGACCAGGTCGGTGGCAGCCGGACCAGCGGGTCGCCCGTCACCCGCAGCGGGTACCGGGACTGCCACCACCGCTCCTCCGCCGCCCCCTCCGGCGCACCCGGCGAGCCGATCGGCGCCGTGGCGGCCCGGAACCGGTCGTCCAGGGCGTCGAGCTCGGGCTGACAGAGTCGGCGGACCCGCTCGGTCAGGATCGGCCAGGCGTCATGGAGCCAGTCGCGGTCCACGACGTCCTGCTCGAAGTCCCAGGCCCACACGGCATCCAGGCCCTCCTCGACGTCCACGACGAGGTCCGCCCACGCCCCCAGCCGAGCGCTCAGCGTCAGAACGTGCGGGTAGCGAGCGGACAGCTCCCGTACGGCCCGATGCACCGACGCGTGGTCTTCGGCGTTCAGCGATTCGCTCTCCATGGCCGGTAGCCTCGCAGCCGCCTCCCCTTCGGCGGTCCCCCGCCGGCTTAACTCCGGATGACCGGTCGGTAACGTTTGGTCACTCGCCGCTGGCAATTCCCTCACGGGACGCCGGATCCTCCGTACGATCGCCGATAGAGCGGGGCCGCGGGCCGCCGATCGGACGGCCGTCGAAGCAGCCGCAGCCGCCCCGGCCCCCATCCGGGCCGACCGTACGCACACCGAGCCCGACGGGACAGCTCCGGCCGTTCGCACACCGGAAGCAGCGCCACCGCTCCGGCGCGCCCCTGGCCCATCCGGGCGACTGGGACTCCCGGCGACGCGTGATCTTGCCATCGTTCGGATACAACCTGCAGGTTCCGGCCACCCGTCGGGAACGCCCTCGGCGCAACCGCCCCGGCGGCTCCGGAGGAGATCTCCCAGTACTCCCGCACCGGCCACATCCATCCGAAGGGGATTCGAATGTCCGAGCAGCACACACTGCTGGAAGGAAGCAAGCGGCCCGCCAAGGGCGACGCGACACGCGTACGGGATGCCGACGCCCAGGCGCCGGTCTCGGTGACCCTCTCCCTGCGTGGACCGGCGACCGGTGCCGACATGGATCAGCGGCGGGCGGACGCCGAGAAGACGAAGACCGTCCTGGAGCGCTACGGCCTCAAGGTCGACAGAACCAAGCTGGAGCCGGGCAGCATCGAGGTGAGCGGCCCGGTGGCGGCCATGAACGCCGCCTTCCAGGCGAACCTGGGGATCTACCACAGCACCGAGCAGGGGGAGTTCCGCGGCCGCGAGGGCGCGGTGAGGATTCCGGCCGAGCTGGAGGGCATCGTGACCGGTGTCTTCGGGCTCGACCAGCGGCGGGTGGCCCGGCGCGCAGCAGCTCCCGGGTCCGGGGCCATGGGATCCCTCACGCCGGCCGACCTCGAGAAGCGCTACAAGTTCCCGCAGGGCGACGGACAGGGCCAGAAGATCGGCATCGCCGAGTTCGGCGGCGGCTACTTCGCCGACGACCTGCACGCCTTCTGCACGCAGCACGGGGTGCAGACGGCACAGGTCGCCGTGGTGCCCCTGGGCTACACCCCTCCGCTCTCCATCGAGGAACTCCGGCAGCTGCCGCCCCAGGAGCAGCTCGACGCCTCCGAAGCCACTCCCGAAGTCATGATGGACGTGCAGATCGTCGCCGGGCTCTGTCCGAGGGCGACGATCTCGCTCTACTTCGCACCGTTCGACCAGAAGGGCTGGATCGACCTGCTCGACCAGACCATCCAGGACAAGCCGGTGACGCTGTCGGTCAGCTGGGGCCTCGCCGAGGACGCCCCCGACTGGTCGCAGGCCGCGCTCACCGAGATCGACAAGCGGCTCCAGGCCGCGGCGGCCCTGGGCATCACCGTCTGCGTCGCCTCCGGTGACGACGGAGCCGGCGACCAGGTCGCGGACGGCGCCTTCCACGTCGACTTCCCCGCGGCCAGTCCGTCCGTGCTCAGTGTGGGCGGCACCATGATCAACGGATCCGGCGAGGAGCAGGCCTGGTGGGAGTCGCCCGGTCACCGGACCAGGAAGGGCGGCGGGGCGAGCGGTGGCGGTGTCAGCATCCTCTTCGACCGGCCTGACTGGCAGGACGTGCAGGTGAAGTCCCTGAACAAGCACAGCAGGGACGGGCGGGTGGTACCGGATGTCGCCGCGCTGGCCGGTTCGCCGCTCTACGATCTGACGCTCGTGGGCCAGCCCTCGCCCAACGGCGGCACCAGCGCCTCCACCCCCCTGTGGGCGGCCCTCATCGCCCGCGTCAACGCCCTGCTGCCGGACGGCAAGCGCCAGCGCTTCCTGACCCCGCTGCTCTACCAGCACGGCACCAACGGCCAGCGGCTCGGACAGACCGCCTGCCAGGACATCAAGGTCGGCCACGACAACGGCTCTCATCCGCCGGCGGTGGGCTACCCGGTCCTGGCCGGGTACGACGCCGTCACCGGCTGGGGCGTACCCGACGGCACCGCACTGCTGGACGCACTGCGCTGACGCCGTCGCCGTACCGGACCGGTCGCCTGACGGCCGGTCCTGGGTGCCCGGCCGGGTGATCCTCCGGCCGGGCACCGGCGGCAGGTCTCCTGACGGCTCGCGGGGTGCGCATCCGTACGAGCGGCGGGCGGCCTGCCGCCGCCGTGCGCGCCCGCCCTTCGCGACTCCGGCCCCAGGTGCCCGCACCCCAACCGACCGGTACGCAGCGCTAGCGCCCCAGCACCGCACCGCCGTTGAGGCCGATGACCTGCCCGGTGAGGTAGCCCGCCGCAGGGGAGGCCAGGTAGCGGACGGCCGCAGCGACGTCATCGGGGGTGCCGGCCCGGCCCACCAGGGTGTCGGCCACCTTCGCGGCATGGAACTCGGGGGTCCACCGCTCACCGAAGATCTCGGTGTCGGCGACGTAGCCGGGCGCGAGCACGTTCACCGTGATCCCGTCGGGGCCGAGCTGGCGCGCGAGGCCGAAGGCCCAGCCGTGCAGGGCCGCCTTCGCTGCCGCGTACGAGCCCGCCGAGTGCGGTCCGGCACCGCCGCGCTGGGCCGCCGCCGAACTGATCACGATCAGCCGGCCGTCGGGACGGCGCAGCCGGTCCAGCAGGGCAGTGGTCAGCAGCACCGCCGTCAGCAAGTTGGTGTCTATGTCCCGCCGCCAGGCGTCGGCCAGTGCGGCCAACGAGTCGTCCGCAGGGTCGGTGATCACCGCACCGGCGTTGTTCACCAGGACGTCGACCGGGCCCAGCTCCGCTATCGATTCGGCCGCCGCCGAGACCTGGCGAGAGTCCGTCAGATCGGCCTTCACCGGCACGACCCTCGCCGCTCCGACCGCCCGGTCGATCTCCTCCCGGGTGCGCTCCAGCACCTCCGCCCGCCGACCGATGATGACGACCCGGCAGCCGTCCGCCGCGAGCTCCCGGGCGATGGCCTTGCCGATGCCCGTACCGCCACCCGACACCACCGCAAGCCGTGCCAGCACGGTCCCCCCTATGGCCCGTCCACTGCGTGATATTCGTCAGCAGCCTAACGTCCCGCTCCGCCGGCCGACCGATGCGGGGCCGGATCGCGCGGCCGGCCCACACAGGGAGCCCCTTGGCCGTCAGACCGGTCGACGGCCCCACGCGGTGATCAGCGGGGCGGTGGTGACGTCCAGCCCGTCCCCCTGCAGGTTGGCCAGATGGGTGTCGATCTCGTGCTTCTCGACGAGGCACTGCTCGATCAGTTGGCCGCGGATCTGGCGGACCGTCGCCGCCTCCAGTTCCCGGCCGACCGGCGAGGTGACCGGGAAGTAGCCCTCCGCCTGCACGTCCACCAGGCCCGCCTCCCGCAGCACCCTGGGCAGGGTGCGGCCGTAGCCGAGGTCCACGCCGCGCTGGGCGAGCAGGGTGCGGAAGGCCGTCCGGATCCGGTTGGCCAGTTCTTCGGCCGGACCGCGCTGGTCCGGGCAGGCGAGCGGCTGGAGTGCCGGGTCGGCGTCCTCGATCACCAGCCAGCCGCCAGGACGCAGCGCTCCGACCAGCCGCCGCAGCACCTCCGCCCGGTCGGCGAGGTGCACCAGCACCAGACGGGCGTGCACCAGGTCGAACGGCCCGGCGGGCGGTGCGTCCCGGACCACGTCGTGCCTGACCACCTCGACCTGCGAAGGGAGCGGTTCCGACAGCCAGGAGGTGTCGAGGTCGGTGGCCAGCACCCGCCCGGCCGGCCCGACCCGCCGGGCGAGCCCGGCCGGGACACCGGGGCCGCCGGCGCCGACCTCCCAGCAGCGCCACCCCTCGGTCAGCCCGATCCGGTCCAGGTGGTCGAAGGTCCAGCCGTCGAAGAGTTCGGCCAGCGCATCGAACCGCCGGCCCGCCTCACGCTGCCGGTTGTCGAGGAGGTACCCGGATTCCGCCGTCCTGCCATCGCTTGTCATACCGCCATCCTGTCGCACGCCGCGCCGGCGCCCCTCGGCGGCCCCGGCGGTCAGCTCTTCGCGGCCCCGGGGAAGGCCCGCCGGCGGGCTGGGCTCACCGTGGCCGGCGAGGCCACGACCACCCCGGCGACACGAGCCCCGACCTGCCCGGGAGGGAATCGCTCAACTGCCCTCCCGTTCAAGGATCACCAGCGTCCCCGAGCTCCCGGGGCGGACCGCGTGCAGCGCACCCGCCGGCACCAGGTACAGCTCTCCGGCGCCCACCGACACCGCGATCTGCTCCACCTCCAGTTCGAGCCGGCCGGCCAACACCAGCAGCGCCTCGGCGTCCGCGTGCCGCTCCGGTTCCAGCGACAGCTCGCTCATCCGCAGCACCTTCACGGTCGCGTTCCCCACCTGCCCCAGCGAGCGCGAGCTCCACGCCGAGGGCAACTCGGCGGCGACGGCGGGCAGATCGATCGTGCGCATGGCACACCCCTGTTTCCTCTCGGCCTGGTCGACCACCCGACCCTAGGCAGCCGGGGCCGCCCGTTGGTCGACCGTTCGGTAAAGCCTTCGGGCGTTCTCACACCGGCCGCACATCCGGTATGACGTCGATCACATCGGGCAATCAGTCCGAACCCGTTCCGGGTTCTCCTGCGTGGAACGGTCGGGAAGTCGGTACCGGTACGCACGAGGACGAGATGACGGGCAGTTGGACGGGGTTCGAGGGGCACCCGGCCGCAGGCGGGCCACGCCCCCCGCACACGGCCTGGCTCGCGGCCGAGGGCCTGCCGCGGACCGCCCCGTCCCGAGTGCCCGAAGCCTGGCCGGATGACCACCGGGCAACCCGGGGCGTACGTCCGGCGCACTGCGCGAGATCCGTCAACTTCCTTACAGCAACGTGAGGTCAGACGTCCACGCTCCGTCTCTCCGCACCGCACGACACCGCCCTTCGCCGGACCGCCGCCGCACTCGGTTCCACCGAACCCACCGCAACGGCCTCCGACGGATGGCCACCGGTCACCGCACCACCACGATTCCCCAGCCGCTCATCGAGGAAGTACCGCCTTGTCTGCCGACCGCCCTTCCCGACCTTCCCGCCGCCGTGCGCTCCTCGGCCTGTTCGCCGTCGCCGGCTTGGCCACCGCCACCGGCTGCGCGACGTCCAGGTCCGGCTCCGACCCCAGCGCGAACCGTGCGGCAGCCCTGCCGCAGCCCACCGCTCCCGCCCCCAGCGCCTCGCCGGCTGCCCGATCCACGCCGACCGGTGACCCTGCTCCGATCACCATCGCGGGTCTCGGACCGCAGACGCTCGGCCTGATCCCGCCGGGCACCCGGCAGGCCGTGGTGGCGACCGGCGAGGCCGCGGACTCCCCGGTCACCAGCGTCCGGCTGTGGAACGCCGACTCCGCCGGCCGCTGGACCCCGGCGGGCGGACCGTGGCCCGGCCACAACGCCCGCGACGGCTGGACCGAGGACCACCACCGGGGCGATCTGCACAGCCCGATCGGCGTCTTCACCCTCACCGACGCCGGCGGCCGACTGTCCAACCCCGGAACCGCCCTGCCGTACTACCGCTCCGACTCCTTCGTCATCGACGGCGACGGCTTCGAGGGCGAGGACCTGGCCGGATCCTTCGACTACGTCGTCGCCATCAACTACAACCGGGTGCCGGGCCGGAGCCCGCTGGACTCCCGGCAGCCGATGGGGAGTTCACGCGGCGGCGGCATATGGCTGCATGTGGACCACGGCGGCCCCACCCACGGCTGTGTCAGCCTGGCCCAGCCCGAGCTGGTGACACTGCTCAAGGCGCTCGATCCGGCCGCCCGCCCGTCGATCGTCATGGGCCCGCGCGACCACCTGGCCCGCTGAACGCCTCCCGGGGTGCGACTGTCCTCTGTCCCGCACGCCGGTCCGGACGGCAAGATGGCGGCCGTGGACGGCCGCTGCCGTTCCGTCAGGTCCCCGGAGAGAGGAGCGCGCACGGTGACAACCGAGTCCGAGTCGGCGGTCAGGGTCGAGCAGACGGGCCAGGTCCGGACGGTGATCCTGTCCCGGCCCGCCGCACGCAACGCGGTGGACGGCGCCACCGCGGAGCTGCTGACCGCCGCCTTCGAGGACTTCGAGGTCGATGACACCGCCTCGGTCGCGGTGCTGTGGGGCGAGGGCGGAACCTTCTGCGCCGGAGCGGACCTCAAGGCCGTCGGCACGGAGCGCGCCAACCGCCTCTCCGCCGACGGCCCCGGGCCGATGGGCCCGACCAGGATGCGCCTGAGCAAGCCGGTGATCGCGGCCATCGCGGGACACGCCGTCGCCGGGGGCCTGGAGCTCGCCCTCTGGTGCGACCTCCGGGTCGCGGCCGAGGACGCGGTGTTCGGGGTGTTCTGCCGCCGCTGGGGCGTACCCCTGATCGACGGCGGCACGGTACGGCTGCCCCGACTGATCGGCACCGGCCGGGCCATGGACCTGATCCTCACCGGCCGCCCGGTCGACGCCGCCGAGGCCCGCCGGATCGGCCTGGCCGATCGCATCGTCCCCGTCGGCGAGGAGCGCGCCGCTGCCGAGGCACTGGCCGCCGAGCTAGCCCGCTTCCCCCAGACCTGCCTGCGCCACGACCGCCTGTCCCTGCTCGAACAGGACGGCCTCACCGAGGCCGCGGCCATCGCCAACGAATGGCAGCACGGCCTGGTCTCGCTGGCCGCCGACACCACTGCCGGAGCGGCCCGCTTCGCTGCGGGAGCCGGGCGCCACGGCTCCTTCGAGCACCACCGCGACTGAGCCCCCTCCCCGACACCTCCGGACGGGCACCCCTCGGCCGCGTCGGGGCCGTCCGTATCCGGCGTGAACCGGCTACCGCGCGCTCCGCCGCCCTCACCCTCACCCTCGTCGCCCACACCCCGCCCACGACCGCCCTGCGGCACGCCTGCGCCGCCGGGTCCCTGGCCACCACCCGCCCGGCGCCCGGACCTCCTCCCCCACCCGCACCGGACTGACCTCACGATCACACGCCACCCACCGGTCCCCGGGCTGATCGAGCCGCATGCGGGCCGGCCGCTGGTCCGGTAAAGGTATCGGTGATCAGCCGGCGAGACCCGGGAGCCCCCGATGCCCGAACCGACACCCACTCCCCTGCGTTGCCTGGTCACCGGCGCCACCGGCTACGTCGGCGGGCGGCTGGTGCCCGAACTGCTGGCCGTCGGGTACACCGTGCGCTGCCTGGTCCGCGACCCCGGCCGGCTGCGCGACCACCCCTGGCGGGCCCAGGTCGAGACCGCCACCGGGGATGTCACCCGCCCGGACACCCTGGCCGGCGCCTTCGAAGGCGTGGACTTCGCCTACTACCTGGTCCACTCGATCGGCACCGGTCCGGGATTCGAGGCCCGCGACCGCGTGGCGGCCCAGGCGTTCGGCGCGGCGGCCGCGCGGGCCGGGGTACGGCGGATCGTCTATCTCGGCGGCCTCGGGCCCTCCGACATGCCCGCCGAACGGCTCTCACCGCACCTGCGCTCCCGTGCCGAAGTCGGCCGGATCCTGCGGGAGAGCGGGGTGCCGACCGCCGAACTGCGGGCGGCGGTGATCATCGGTTCGGGCTCGGCCTCCTTCGAGATGCTCCGCTACCTGACCGAGCGGCTCCCGGTGATGGTCACCCCGAGCTGGGTGAACACCCGGATCCAGCCGATCGCGGTACGGGACGTACTGCGCCTGCTGACCGGCGCCGCCCGGCTGCCGGGGGGCGTCAACCGGACGTTCGACATCGGCGGGCCCGAGATCCTGACCTACCGCCAGATGATGGACCGGTACGCCCGGGTGGCCGGGCTGCGCCGCCGGGTGATCATCCCGGTTCCGGTGCTCACTCCCCGGCTGTCCAGCTACTGGGTGGGCCTGGTGACGCCGGTACCGGGCTCGCTGGCCCGGCCGCTGGTGGAGTCACTGCGGCACGAGGTGGTCTGCACCGAGCACGACCTCGCCCGGTACCTGCCCGACCCGCCGGGCGCCCCGATCGGCTTCGACGAGTCCGTCCGGCTCGCGCTCAAGCGGATCAGGGACGCCGAGGTGGCCACCCGCTGGTCCTCCGCGTCCCTGCCCGGCGCTCCCAGCGACCCGCTGCCCACCGACCCCGACTGGGCAGGCGGCAGCCTGTACCAGGACGTCCGGGAGCGACCGGTCGCCGCCTCCCCGGAGGCGCTGTGGCGGGTGGTCGAGGGCATCGGCGGCGAGAACGGCTGGTACTCCTTCCCGCTCGGCTGGGCCGCACGCGGCCTGCTGGACCGGCTGGTCGGCGGGGTCGGCCTGCGGCGCGGCCGCCGCGACCCGGACCGGCTCCGGGTGGGCGACTCACTGGACTTCTGGCGGGTGGAGGAGATCGAGCCGGGCCGGCTCCTGCGGCTGCGCGCGGAAATGCGACTGCCCGGCCTGGCCTGGCTGGAGCTGTCCGTCAGCCCGTACGGCGACGGCGGCGCCCGCTACCGCCAACGGGCCCTGTTCCACCCGCACGGCCTGGCCGGCCACGCCTACTGGTGGGCGGTCGCCCCGTTCCACGCGGCCGTCTTCGGAGGCATGGCCCGCAACATCGCCCGCCGCGCTTGCGACACGGCCCGGACGGAGCCGCCGTCCGACCGGTCGCACCCTCGCTGAGGACGGCGGCGAGACCGCAGTACCCCAGCAGGCCCCGACGGTCCCGTCCTGCCCGCGCGCGATGCACCGCCACCGCTCCGGCCGCCGGAAGCGCCGCCTTCACCGCCTTTGCACCGCCTGGAGACATGCCGGCCACAAACGGGCCGCCGACCGTGCGAAGCGTCACGCCCGATCAAGTGCGCATCTGCGAACCTCACCCGGCATCACGGACCGCTACCCGCAGCGCACCCCGGTCCGGCATCCTGCGCAAAGGCGCTTTTCGGCCTCTGTGGTCTCGAAATATGCCGGAAAGCCACTGCCATTGCCGCCGATGAAACGTTAGTAATGCATAGGCAAACAGTAGTTCGCACTCCGAGAGGAAGTGACCTCCCATGACGCGTCTTCGGGCCGGCCTGCTGGCCGTCGGTTTCGCCACCGCCGCGTTCGCTCTGACCATATCCCCCGCCCAGGCCGCCCCCGGCGATGTCACCAACGTCTGCGCGAGCACGCTCACCCCGAGCGGCTTCGTCGACGTCCAGTGGTGGACCAGCGCCGGCTGCGGTTCGACCACCTCACCGAACATGAAGCAGATCAAGCAGCTCACCGGCCTCCCGGTCGGCACCGTGGTGAACGCCTGCGCCTCGACCTACCAGCCGGCCGGCTGGGTCCAGGTGAGCACCTTCTACAGCAGCGGCTGTCGCTACTCGCCCGTGCCCAGCCTCAACAACAACGCCTGGCAGCTCAAGCGCGTCTCCTGACCCCCGGGCTGCCCGGTCCCACCGGGCCGGGCAGCCGTCGTCCCAGCCAAGCCCGAATCGGTCAAATCCGGTCGGGTTCGTCGATCCAGCCGGTCGACACCGGTCGCACCGCCTCCGCCGACGCGCCGCTCGCGGGCCGTCCCGGTCCCCGCCGATCGGGTGACCTCGCCGCCGGGGCTCGGACGCGCGTGCGGTGCCGTGGTTCACGATCCCTAGAGGTCGGGCCACGCCGGAGGTCGGGATGCGGATTCTGCTCGTCGCGAGCGCGTTCAACAGTCTCAGCCAGCGCGTCTTCGCCGAGCTGCGCGAGCGCGGGCACACCATGGCGGTCCACCTGGGGCCCGGGCCGGAGGAGCTGCGCGCGGCCGTCCGCGCGCACGCCCCGGACCTGCTGCTGGCCCCGATGCTGAAGTCCGTCATCCCTCCCGACGTCTGGTCCGCCCACACCTGCTTGGTGGTCCACCCGGGTCCGCCCGGCGACCGGGGGCCCTCCGCGCTGGACTGGGCGATCCACGAGGGCGCGGAGCACTGGGGCGTGACGGTGCTCCAAGCGGACGAGGTGATGGACGGCGGCCCGGTCTGGGCGAGCGCCCGCTTCGCGGTGCCGCCGGTGGGCAAGAGCGACCTGTACCGCAACGAGGTGGCCGACGCCGCGCTGGAGGCGGTACTGCTCGCCGTGGAGCGCTTCGCCTCCGGCACGTTCGTCCCGCAGCCGCAGTACGGCCGGGGCTGGCGGGTACCCGACCACACCCGCCCCTACTTCGAACAGCCCCTGCGCCGCGTCGACTGGGCGGCGGACCCGACCGCCACCGTGGTCCGCAAGCTGCGGGCGGCGGACTCGCAGCCCGGGGTGCTGGATGAACTGCTCGGCGGCGAATGGCATCTGCACGGCGGTCACCCGGAGGACGGGCTGCGCGGGGTGCCGGGTGAGCTGCTGGCCACCCGGGCCGGGGCGGTCTGCCGGGCTACGGTGGACGGCGCGGTGTGGATCCCCGAACTCCGGCCGCGCCGGCGCCCCGGCGGCCCGGCGACCTTCAAGCTCCCGGCCGTCCTGGCACTGGGCGACCTCCTCCCCCGGCTGCCGGAGGTACCGGCCCCGCCCACCCTGCCGCCCGGCCGCCGGACCTGGACCGACCTCGACTACCGGGAGCAGGGCCCGGTCGGCTTCCTGCGCTTCTCCTTCCCCGGTGGGGCGATGAGCACCTCGCACTGCCGCCGCCTACTGGACGCGTACCGTTCTGCCTGCGACCGTCCGACCTCGGTACTGGTGCTGGGCGGCGGGCGGGACTTCTTCTCCAACGGCATCCATCTGAACGTGATCGAGGCCGCCGCCGACCCCGCCGAGGAGTCCTGGCGGAACATCAACGCCATCGACGACCTGGTGGCGGCCGTGCTGACCACCACCGACCGCCTGGTGGTGGCCGCGCTCGGCGGCAACGCGGCGGCGGGCGGCGTGATGCTGGCCCTGGCGACGGACGAGGTCTGGTGCCGCGCCGGCGTGCTGCTCAACCCGCACTACCGCCTGATGGGCCTGTACGGGTCGGAGTACTGGACGTACACCCTGCCGCGCCGGGTCGGCGAGGCCGCCGCCCGCCGGCTCACCGAGCAGGCGCTGCCGGTGACCGCCGAGGCGGCTCTGCGGCTGGACCTGGTGGACCGGGTGGTCCCGAGCACGCCGGGGGACTTCGGCGCCGCCGTCGGCCGCCTCGCCGCCTCGCTGGCCGTTTCGGGGCGTCTGCAGGAGCGGATCGCCGCCAAGAAGGCCGCCCGGGAGCACGACGAGGCGCAGCGGCCACTGGCGGCCTACCGGGCGGCGGAGCTGGAGCGGATGCACCGGAACTTCTTCGCGCCCGGCGAGTCGTACCACACGCTGCGCTCGGCCTTCGTCCGCAAGCAGCCGGTCTCGGGTGCACCGCCGCAGCTGCGCTGACTCACCCGTTCGGACGCAGCGGGGCGCGCGGGCGGCCGTCACCGGTTCGGCCCGCCCAACGCTCGTACCGGCGGATCAGCTGCTAGTAAGTCAATGGGTCCGTTATGCCGGGCTCATCCCGTTTCCGAGGAGGCATCCTCATGGGTGCTACAGCAACGCCGGAGCGCACCGAAGCACCCCCGGTGCACATTCTGTGGATCAACGCGGGCCTCAGCTGCGACGGTGACTCCGTCTCGCTGACCGCCGCGATGCAGCCGAGCATCGAGGAGATCGTCACCGGCGCCCTGCCCGGCCTGCCGAAGATCGAGGTGCACTGGCCACTGATCGACTTCGAGTGCGGCCCCGTGCAGGGTGCCGACACCTTCATCGAGTGGTTCTTCAAGGCGGACCGCGGCGAGCTGGAGCCGTTCGTGCTGGTCGTCGAGGGGTCCATCCCGAACGAGTCGATCAAGAAGGAGGGGTACTGGTGCGGTTTCGGTGACGACCCCGCCACCGGACAGCCCGTCACCACCAGCGAGTGGCTCGATCGGCTGGCGGACAAGGCCACCGCCGTGGTCGCGATCGGCACCTGCGCCACCTACGGCGGCATCCATGCGATGGCCGGGAACCCGACCGGAGCGATGGGCGTGCCCGACTACCTGGGCTGGAACTGGAAGTCCAAGGCCGGCCTGCCGATCGTCTGCGTCCCGGGCTGCCCGATCCAGCCGGACAACTTCGCCGAGACGCTGACCTACCTGCTCTACCAGCTGACCGGCGCCGCACCGATGATCCCGCTGGACGACAAGCTGCGCCCCACCTGGCTGTTCGGCGCGACCGTGCACGAGGGCTGCGACCGCGGCGGCTACTACGAGCAGGGCCAGTTCGCCACCGAGTACGGCTCACCGGAGTGCCTGGTGAAGCTCGGCTGCTGGGGCCCGGTGGTCAAGTGCAATGTCCCCAAACGCGGTTGGACCAACGGCATCGGCGGCTGCCCCAACGTCGGCGGCATCTGCATCGCCTGCACCATGCCGGGCTTCCCCGACAAGTTCATGCCGTTCATGGACGAGCCGCCCGGCAGCAAGGTGTCCGCCGGCCTGAGCGGCACCTACGGCGGCACGATCCGCTGGCTGCGTTCGATCACGGCCGCGACCGTGGACAAGGAGCCGAAGTGGCGCCGCGCCGGCCGCAAGCTGACGACCGGCTACCGCGCGCCCTGGTGACACCCGCGGCGCCGCACACGGGGTGACGTGTGCGGCGCCCCCTCCTGTTGGCAGATTCCGAAGGAAGGCACGACGAGGACGATGGCAGAGACGACGAGGACCGCCGGCGACGGCAGCGGCCTGGTGGAGATGTCCTGGGACCCGATCACCCGGATCGTGGGCAGCCTGGGCATCCACACGAAGATCGACTTCAAGCAGAAGCGGGTCGCCGAGTGCTACAGCACCTCGTCGGTCTTCCGCGGGTACAGCCTGTTCATGCGCGGCAAGGACCCGCGCGACGCGCACTTCATCACCAGCCGCATCTGCGGCATCTGCGGTGACAACCACGCGACCTGCTCGGTGTACACGCAGAACATGGCGTACGGGGTGAAGCCGCCGAACCTGGGCGAGTGGATCATCAACCTGGGCGAGTCGGCCGAGTACATGTTCGACCACAACATCTTCCAGGAGAACCTGGTCGGGGTCGACTACTGCGAGAAGATGGTCCGTGAGACCAACCCGGGCGTGCTGGAGCTCGCCGAGCGCACCGAAGCGCCGCACGCCGGTGACCACGGCTACCGGACCATCGCCGACATCATGCGCTCGCTCAACCCGATCGAGGGCGAGTTCTACCGCGAGGCGCTCCAGGTCAGCCGCTACACCCGGGAGATGTTCTGCCTGATGGAGGGCCGCCATGTGCACCCCTCCACGCTCTACGCCGGCGGCGTCGGCACGGTGGCCACCGTCCAGCTGTTCACCGACTACCTCACCCGGCTGACCCGCTACGTCGAGTTCATGAAGCGGGTGGTCCCGCTCCACGACGACCTGTTCGACTTCTTCTACCAGGCGCTGCCCGGCTACGAGGAGGTCGGCCGGCGCCGGGTCATGCTCGGCTGCTGGGGCGCGCTCAACGACCCCGACCACTGTGACTTCACCTACCGCAACATGACCGACTGGGGCCGGAGGATGTTCGTCACCCCGGGCATCATCGTCGACGGCAAGCTGGTCACCAACGACCTCACCGAGATCAACCTCGGTATCCGGATCCTGCTCGGCAGCTCCTACTACCAGGACTGGGAGGGCCAGGAGCAGTTCGTCACCCACGACCCGCTGGGCAACCCGGTCGACCCCAGGCACCCGTGGAACCAGCACACCATTCCCGCGCCGCAGAAGCGGAACTTCGACGACAAGTACAGCTGGGTCATGTCGCCGCGCTGGTTCGACGGCAAGGAGTACCTGGCCCTGGACACCGGCGGCGGCCCGATCGCCCGGCTCTGGTCCACCGCCCTGTCCGGCCTGGTCGACATCGGCTACATCAAGGCCACCGGCCACAGCGTGCAGATCAACCTGCCGCGCACCATGACCAAGCCGCCGGTCACCTTCGAGTGGAAGATCCCCAAGTGGAGCAACGCACTCGAACGCAACCGGGCGCGCACCTACTTCCAGGCCTACAGCGCCGCCGCCGCGCTGTACTTCACCGAGAAGGCGCTGGACGAGGTCCGCGCCGGACGCACCCAGACCTGGGAGAAGTTCGAGGTGCCGGACGAGAGCATCGGCTGCGGCTTCACCGAGGCGGTCCGCGGCGTGCTCTCGCACCACCTGGTGATCCGCGACGGCAAGATCGCCAACTACCACCCCTACCCGCCGACCCCGTGGAACGCCAGCGTGCGCGACAGCTTCGGCACCCCGGGACCGTACGAGGACGCGGTGCAGAACACCCCGATCTTCGAGGAGAACAGCCCCGAGAACTTCAAGGGCATCGACATCATGCGCGCCGTGCGCAGCTTCGATCCCTGTCTGCCCTGCGGGGTGCACATGTACCTGGGCGGCGGGCGCACGGTGCAGAAGATGCACGTCCCCACCGGCCTGAGCGGGCTTGGCGGATGAGCGCGGAGCTGACCGGGCTGCGGGTCAAGGAGGTGCTGGACTCGCTCACCGCGTCGGGGCAGGCCGAGGCCGGCGAGGCGCTGGTGCGCGAGCTGATGGCCTTCTACGGCGCCGGACTCGCCCGGCTGGTGGAGTTGCTGCCACCCGGCGTGCTGACCCCTCTGCTGGACGACCGCCTGGTGGCCGGGCTGCTGGTGCTGCACGACCTGCACCCCGAGGACGTCACCGCCCGGATCGCCCGGGCGGTGGCCGACTTCGCGGTGGAGGTGGTCGGATTCGACCGCGACAGCGGTGTTCTGGCACTTCGCAAGGTCTCCGGCTGCGGCTGCGGCTCATCGGCGATGGAGGACATCGAGAGCACGCTCTCCTGCCACGCCCCCGAGGTGACCGCCGTGGAGCTGGAGCGGACCCCGGCGCCGCTGCTGCAGATCGGCGCCCGCCCGCCCGCCGCGGCGGAGGTCCGGTGAACGCGCGTCCGATCTCCCGGCCGGGCTCGGCGCTGCTGCGCCGGCTGTGCGAGCCCGCGCCGCCGCAGCCCGAGCGGTGCGCCTTCTGCGGGGTCCGGCTCCCGGCCGGCCACCGGCATGTGGTGGACACCGACGACCGTGCCCTCGCCTGCACCTGCCCGGCCTGCGCCATGCTGTTCGAGACCCCCGGTGCCGCCGAGGGCCGCTACCGGAAGGTCCCCGACCGCTATCTCATCGACCCCGCACACGAGTTGGGCCGGTCCGACTGGGAGTCGCTGCAGATCCCGGTGTCCACCGCCTTCTTCTTCCGCAACACGGCGCTGCGCCGGCTGATCGGGCTCTACCCCAGCCCGGCCGGTCCCACCGAGAGCGAACTCGACCCGCACACCTGGGAGTTCACCCTCGGCCGCACCCGGCTGGCCGGCCTCCTCGAACCGGATGTGGAGGCGCTGCTGCTGCGCCGGACGGCGGAGGGCCTGCAGTGCTTCCTGGTGCCGATCGACGTCTGCTACGAGCTGGTCGGCCGAATGCGCCTGCACTGGCAGGGCTTCGACGGCGGCTCCCGGGCACGGGCCGAACTCGACGCGTTCTTCGCCCGGGTCGAGCAGCGCGCCCGGGTCCTGGCCGAGGAGGTGGCGTCGTGACCGGCCTGACCTTCAGCTGCACCGGGATCCGCGCCGATCCGTACGCGGCGGGCCCGACCCTGGTGTTCCGGCTGCGGATCGCGGCCGACGAGGGCGTTCGGGTGCATGCCCTTGTGCTGCACTGCCAGTTGCGGATCGAACCCGCCCGCCGCTCGTACGGGCCGGGCGAGGCCGAGCGGCTGGAGGTGCTGTTCGGCGAGCGCAGCCGCTGGCCGGGCTCGGTCAACCCGGTCCAGCTGGCCCAGGTTTCGCTCACGGTCCCCGGGTTCACCGGGGAGACCGAGGCGGACCTGGTGGTGCCGTGCACCTACGACATGGACGTCGCCGCCGCCCGCTACTTCGACGCCCTGGCGGACGGCGAGGCACCGCTGCTGCTGCTGTTCTCCGGTACCGCGTTCACCGGCCCCGGCGGCTTCCAGGTACAGCCTGTGCCCTGGGACCGGGAGGCCTCCTGCCGGCTGCCGGTGCGGGTCTGGCGGGACATGATGGAGCAGCACTTCCCGGGCTGTGGCTGGATCCGGCTGCCGCGCACCAGCATGGACGCGTTGCTGGCGTACCGCTCCCGCCACGGGCTGCCGTCCTGGGAGGCAACGGTGGACGCGCTGCTGGCGGGCGCGGCCGCGGCCGGGGCCGGGGCCGAAGGGAGCCTGAGGTGAACGGGTCCACCCCTCCGCCGGGCTTCGAGGCCGCCCGCCGGATCGCGGACGCCGTCCTGTTCGAGGGCTATGTGCTCTACCCCTACCGGGCGTCGGCGGCCAAGAACCGCATGCGCTGGCAGTTCGGGGTGCTCGTCCCGCCGTCCTTCGCGGCAGCCGGCTCCGAACACTCCCACCAGCGCACCGAGTGCCTGATGGAACCACGCCGAGGTGCCCGGCTGACGGTCGAGCTGCGCTTCCTGCACGTCCAGCGGCGGACGGTGCAACGGCAGCGGGCCGACCGGGGGTTCGAGGAGGTGGACGAACTCGCCCTGTCCGACCGGGTGCTGGTGCCGTGGGACGAGGGAGTCCCGGAACGACTCGAAGTCTCCTTCCCGGTGGAGGAGTTGACCGGCGAGGGGGTCTCGGTCCCGTTCGACCTGCCGGCCTGCCAGTCGCAGGAGGTCGTGTACGGGAACGAACGGCCGGTGGGCCGTCTGACCCGGCGGCGGGAGCGGCTCGACGGCGTCCTGAACCTGTCGGCGGCGGAACTCCACGGTCCTTACGGTGCGTTGCGGCTGACCGCCGTGGTGGAGAACAGCAGCGCCTGGACCCCGCCCGACGGCGCCGACCGCGGGTCGGCGCTGCGGCGTTCGCTGGTGGCGGCGCACCTGCTGCTGGGGCTCGATGCGGGTGCCTTCGTATCGATGACCGATCCGCCGCAGTGGGCCGCGCCCGCCGTCACGCAGTGCCGCAACGAGCACACCTGGCCGGTGCTGGCCGGGGCGGCGGGAGCGGCGGACGTGGTGCTCTCCTCGCCGATCATCCTCTCCGACCATCCGGAGATCGCGCCCGAGAGCCCGGGAGCGCTCTACGACGCCACCGAGATCGACGAGATCCTCGCCCTGCGCACGGCGGCCCTGACCGAGCAGGAGAAGCTGGAGGCCCGGGGTACCGACGAGCTGGCCGGCGCCGTGATCGACCTCGCGGACTCGCTGCCTCCCGACGTACTGGAGCGGTTGCACGGGGCGGTGCGCGGCCTGCGGGAGGTCACCTCGGCCGGGGTGGCCGCCGTGGGGCCGGACGGGGACGGCTTCCCCGGGCCTTCGCCCGACACCCCGTGGTGGGATCCCGGGGCCGACCGGAGTGTCGATCCTGCTCTCGACCGGGTGGTGGTCGACGGTCGGTCGGTCGGGGCCGGCAGCCGGGTCGTCCTCAAGCCCGGGCGGCGGCGCACCGATGCGCAGGACCTGTTCCTGCACGGGCGGACGGCGCTGGTGGAGGCGGTCCTGCGGGACGTGGACGGCGCGGTCCACCTGGCCGTGACCATCGACGGCGACCCCGGCGCGGACCTCTGGCGGGCGCAGGGCCGCTTCCGGTACTTCCAGCCCGACGAAGTCACCCCGGTGGAGGACCTGTGAGCCGCCCGGACGCGCCTCCGACGACGGCAGGTCCGTCGGCCGCGCCTGCCGCCACGACCGCGCCGTCGACAGCGGCCGAGCGGTGCCGGGTGCTGGTCGCGGGTGTCGGCAACATCTTCCTCGGCGATGACGGCTTCGGCGTCGAGACGGTCCGCCGGCTCGCCGCCCAGCCCCTGCCCGAGGGGGTGGAAGCCGTCGACTTCGGTGTGCGCGGGGTCCACCTGGCCTACCAACTCCTGGACGGCTACCGGACGTTGGTACTGGTGGACGCGACCGAGCGGGGGGACCGGCCTGGCACGCTCTATCTGCTCGAGGCGGCCGGGGAGCATCCGGTCGAGCCCGAGTACTCGCTGCTGGACGGGCATCGGATGGGGCCGGACGCGGTGCTGGCGCTGATGACGACACTCAGCGCCGGAACCGGGGCCAGTCCGCCCGAACGGGTCCTGGTGGTCGGCTGCGAACCGGAGTCGGTCGACGAACGCCTCGGCCTCAGCCCGGTGGTGGCGGCCGCCGTCGACCGGGCGGTCGAGCTGGTCCTGCGAGTGGTACGGGACGGCGAGGCCCCCGGCCTCGGACGCCCGGCCGGTGTCGGCGGTCCGGTGGCGGGCCGTGGAGAGAGAAAGGTGCCCTGATGCGGAAGATCCTCGTCGCGTGCATGGTCCTGGCAGGGGCCGGGCTGGCGCTGGCCGTCGCCCAGAACCTGCCCGACATCAAGCGCTACCTGCAGATCAGGAGGATGTGACCGGCGGCCGGGCACCCGCACGGTGGTGCCGGGCCATTCCCGATCTCGCACTGTCGAGGGGCGCGGGGCACCGCGCGCGAAGCCGGACGCACCTCTGGGTGCGGCGGACCGCGCGGCCGTCCGCGCCCCTCACTGCTGCGCACCGCGCTTGCCGCGCTCGGGTACGGCGCGGACGCCCTCCGCCCGGGCGGGCGCCACCGGGCCGGGCGGTGTGGGGCGAATGGCGTAGTCGGGTGCGCGGCCACGGCGCGGCGGCCCAGGCGGATGGTCGGGCCGCCCTGTAATGGGTCACTGGAGCGAGGGACGGCAGGCCCGCGACCGGGCGACGGGGAGAGGCCGATGCACGAGATGTCGATCGCGTTGGCCGTGGTGGAGCAGGTGGCCCGGGCCGCGCAACGGCACGGCGCCCGGGCGGTCGAGTCCGTCCGGATCCAGGTCGGCGAGTTGGCCGGGGTGGTGCCCGAGGCTCTGGACTTCTGCTTCGAACTCGCCTGCGCGGACACCGTGGTGCAGGGCGCGAAGCTGCTGGCCGAACCGGTCGCGGCCCGCGCGCGCTGCGGTGGGTGCGCCACTGAATGGCCCGTCGGCATGCCGCCCGACCTGTGCTGCCCCGGTTGCGGCGGTGCGCAGGCCGAGCTGCTGACCGGTCGGGAACTGCAGATTCTGAGCGTGTGCTGGGCCGATGATCCCGCGCCCGCCCCGACCCACCAGGAGGGCTGAACCCGTGTGCCGTGTCGTCGATCTCCAACAGGCGGTACTCGCCCGCAATGACGAGCAGGCGCGGGAGCTTCGCGCCGATCTGGCCGCGCGCGGCACGGTCGCCGTCAACCTGCTGTCCAGCCCCGGCAGCGGCAAGACCGCCCTGCTGGAGGCCGAGCTCGCGCTCGCCCGCGAGCGCGGGGTGCCGGTCGCGGCGCTGACCGCCGACCTGGCCACCGAGAACGACGCGGTGCGGCTCGCCCGCTCGGGGGTGCCGGTGAAGCAGGTGCTGACCGACGGGCTGTGCCACCTGGAGGCCGCGATGCTGCGCGGACATCTGGAGGGCTGGCTTCCGGACGGCACCCGGCTGCTGTTCGTGGAGAACGTCGGGAACCTGGTCTGCCCGGCCTCCTACGACCTCGGGGAGTCGCTGCGGGTCGCACTGGCCTCGGTGACGGAGGGCGAGGACAAGCCGCTGAAGTACCCCACGGCGTTCGGCCTGGCGAGCCTGGTGGTGGTGACCAAGACCGATCTGGCCGAGGCGGTGGGCTTCGACGAGGCCGCCTTCCGCGCCAACGTGGCCCGGGTGAACCCGGGCGTGGAGATCCTGCTCACCGCGGCGCGGACCGGCGCGGGGACGGGCGCGCTGCTCGACCGCGCGCTCGCGGTACTGGACGGCGCCCCGGTGCACCGGCCGGTGCTGGCGGCTCGGCCCGCCCACTCGCACGGCCACGGCGACCACGGCGTGGTTCTGGAGGGGCGGTGACCGTGCCGGCGGAGACCGGCGCCGTGCAACGCAGGCGGATCGCGGTCGAGGGGGTGGTCCAGGGGGTGGGCTTCCGGCCGTTCGTCTTCGGGCTGGCCACCGAGCTTGGGCTGGCCGGGCACGTCACCAACACCGGTGCGGGGGTACTCGCGGAGGTCGAGGGCGGCGCCGAGGCGGTGCGGGCGTTCTGCCGCCGGATCCGTTCCGACGCCCCGCCGCTGGCCGAGGTGCACACGCTGGCCCAGGAGGTGGTGGCCGCCACCGGCGCTCCCGGATTCACGATCCTCGCCTCGCAGGACACCGGAACCCGACGGGCCGTCATCCCACCCGACACCGCCACCTGCGCGGACTGCCTGGCCGAGCTCGCCGACCCCGCCGACCGGCGTTACCGGCACCCGTTCATCACCTGCACCAACTGCGGCCCGCGCTACACCATCGTCACCGGGCTGCCGTACGACCGGTCCAGAACCAGCATGGCCCGGTTCCCGATGTGCGCGGACTGCGCGCGCGAGTACGCCGATCCCGCCGACCGGCGGTTCCACGCCCAGCCGATCGCCTGCCACGCCTGCGGACCCCGGCTCAACCTGATCGGGACCAGGGGCCGCAACCGTGCCTTCGGTGAGGACCCGATGACGGCCGCCCGGCGGCTGCTGGCGGACGGGGCGATCCTGGCGGTGAAGGGCATCGGCGGCTACCACCTGGCCTGCGACGCCACCGATCCGGCAGCGGTCGCGCTGCTGCGCCGCCGGAAGGCCAGGGGCGACAAGCCGTTCGCCCTGATGGCCGGCCGGCTCTCGGACCTGGAAGGGCTGGTGGAGCTGGGCGAGACGGAACGGCGCCTGCTCACCGGCGCGGTGCGGCCGATCGTACTGCTGCGCCGCAGGCCCGGCGGCCCGGCGGCCGAGGCGGTCGCCCCGGGCAGTGCGGACCTGGGCGTGATGCTGCCCTACACACCGCTGCACCAGCTGCTGTTCGGGCTGCCAGGAGATCCGCCGGGCCCCCGGCTGCTGGTGATGACCAGCGGCAACCTCTCCGGCGAGCCCATCGTCACCGACGACGGCGAGGCGCTGCAGCGGCTGGCGCCGCTCGCCGATGCCTGGCTGCTGCACGACCGTCCGATCCACGTCCCGTGTGACGACTCGGTGGTGCGGGTCTGGCAAGGCGAGGCGCTGCCGGTACGGCGTTCGCGCGGCTACGCGCCGCTGCCCGTGACGCTACCGCTGCCCGTTTCACCGGTGCTGGCGACGGGAGGCGACCTCAAGAACGCCTTCGCCCTGGCCGAGGGCCGCAGTGCCTGGCTGTCCGGCCATGTCGGAGACATGGACGATCTCTCCACTCTGCGGGCCTTCGAGCGGGCGGTGACCCATGTACGGGAACTGACCGGGGTGCGGCCCGAACTGGTGGCGACCGACCGCCACCCCGGGTACCGCTCGGTGCAGTGGGCGCTGCGCCGGGCCCGCGCCGGCGAGCCGGGGACGGTAAGGGTTCAGCACCACCATGCGCACATCGCCTCGGTGATGGCCGAGCACGGCCTGGACGGGAGCCGTCCGGTGATCGGGGTGGCCTTCGACGGGACCGGTTACGGCGACGACGGCGCGGTCTGGGGCGGCGAGGTGCTGCTGGCCGACTACGACTCCTACCGGCGGTTCGCGCACCTGGCCTATGTGGCGCTGCCCGGCGGGGACGCGGCGGTGGAGCGCCCGTACCGGATGGCGCTGGCACATCTGCATGCCGCCGGACTGCCGTGGCCGGCGGAGCTGCCGTGCGTGGCGGTCTGCCCGGAGCGTGAACTCCTCCTGCTCAAGCGCCAGCTGGACCGGAACCTGAACTGCGTGCCGACCTCCAGCATGGGCCGGCTGTTCGACGCGGTCTCCTCGCTGGCCGGAGTCTGCCACCGCTCGGGCTACGAGGCGCAGGCGGCAATGGAGTTGGAGGCGGCGGCGGCCTCGGTGAACGAGGTGGGCGAGGGCTACGGCTTCGAACTGATCGCCGGGGACGCGGAATCGGACGCGACCGACTGGGTGGCGGATCCTCGCCCGGTACTGGCGGCCGCCGTCGCCGATCTGCGGGCGGGAGTCGGCCCGGAGGTGATCGGACTGCGGTTCCACCGGGCGGTGACCGGGCTGGTGCACGCGCTGTGCGTCCGCGCCCGCCGGTCGCACGCACTGGAGACGGTGGCGCTGAGCGGCGGGGTGTTCGCCAACACCCTGCTGCTCACCGACTGTGCCACGGCGCTGCAACGGGACGGCTTCACCGTGCTGGTCCACCGGCAGGTGCCGCCGAACGACGGCGGGCTGGCACTGGGCCAGCTGATGGTGGCCGCACGGCCCCGGTAGCCGGGTCGGCGGAACAAGGCGGTTCGAGGCGAGGAGAGGCGGATGTGTCTGGCAGTGCCCGGAAGGGTGATGGAGATCGAGGAGCGGGACGGAACCCGGATGGCCCGGGTCGACTTCGGCGGTGTGGTCAAGGACGTGTGTCTGGAGTACCTGCCTGACCTCCGGGAGGGTGAGTACGCGATCGTCCACGTGGGCTTCGCGTTGCAGCGGCTGGACGAGGAGTCGGCACGCAGGACACTCGACCTGTTCGCCGAACTCGGCCTGCTGCAGGAGGAGTTCGGCGATGCCTGGGAAGCGGCGGAGGAGACGCGGCAATGAAGTACCTGGAGGAGTTCCAGAACCCGGAGCTGGCGGGCCGTCTGCTCGCGGACATCCGCGCCACCGTGACCCGGCCGTGGGCGCTGATGGAGGTGTGCGGCGGGCAGACCCACAGCATCATCCGGCACGGGATCGACCAACTGCTGCCCGACGAGGTCGAGTTGATCCACGGTCCGGGCTGCCCGGTGTGCGTCACCCCACTGGAGATGATCGACCGGGCGTTGGCGATCGCCGCCCGGCCAGAGGTGATCTTCTGCTCCTTCGGCGACATGCTGCGGGTGCCGGGCTCCGAGCGGGACCTGTTCCGGGTGCGCGGCGAGGGCGGGGACGTCCGGGTGGTCTACTCGCCGTTGGACGCGCTGCGGATCGCGCAGGAGAACCCCCAGCGCGAGGTGGTCTTCTTCGGGATCGGCTTCGAGACCACCGCTCCCCCGAACGCGATGACGGTCCACCAGGCGAAGAAACTCGGCATCCGCAACTTCAGCCTGCTGGTCTCGCACGTCCGGGTGCCTCCCGCCATCGAAGCGATCATGCGGTCACCGGACTGCCGGGTTCAGGGCTTCCTCGCCGCGGGCCATGTGTGCAGCGTGATGGGGATCGACGAGTACCCGGAACTGGCCGCCCGCCACCGGGTGCCGATCGTGGTCACCGGCTTCGAGCCGCTGGACATCCTGGAGGGCATCCGGCGCACGGTGCGGCAGTTGGAGCGCGGCGAGCACGTGGTGGACAACGCCTACCCGCGTGCCGTCCGGCCCGAGGGCAATCCGGCCGCGAAGGCGATGCTGGCGGACGTCTTCGAGGTCACCGACCGGGCGTGGCGCGGTATCGGGGTCATTCCGGCCAGCGGCTGGCGGCTGTCGCCGCGCTACCGCGACCAGGACGCCGAGCACCGCTTCCCGGTGTCGGACATCACCCCGTGCGAGCCCGCGCAGTGCCGCAGCGGCGAGGTGCTGCAGGGGCAACTGAAGCCCAGCGAGTGCGAGGCGTTCGGCACGGTGTGCACGCCGCGCACCCCGCTCGGGGCGACGATGGTCTCCAGCGAGGGGGCGTGCGCCGCGTACTACCTGTACCGCAGGCTCGGCGGTCCGGTCGCCGGCTCGGCCGCCGTCTCGGGTCCGGCCCCCGGCTCCGTTTCCGGTCAGGCCTCGGGCTCGATCTCGGGTTCGGTCTCCGGCTCGCCGGAGGTGAGCACCGTTGCGTGAGGCGACCGGTGCGACCGGGAGGGCGCCGGACTTCTCCGGCTGGAGCTGTCCACTGCCGCTGCGCGACCATCCACGGGTGGTGATGGGGCACGGTGGTGGCGGTGCGCTCTCCGCCGAGCTGGTGCAGCACGTCTTCGCCCCAGCCTTCGGCGGGCCGGTGCTGGCCGGGCTCGGCGACTCGGCCGCGGTGACCTTGGGCGGGGCCCGGATCGCCTTCTCCACCGACTCCTTCGTGGTCCGCCCGCTGTTCTTCC
Source organism: Kitasatospora sp. NPDC032150 (assembly GCF_055579945.1). Classification (NCBI taxonomy): domain Bacteria; kingdom Bacillati; phylum Actinomycetota; class Actinomycetes; order Kitasatosporales; family Streptomycetaceae; genus Kitasatospora; species Kitasatospora sp. NPDC032150. Next base: position 150,324 of record NZ_JBVIMH010000005.1, read on the forward strand.
CCGGCGGCAGCATCGGGGACCTCGCGGTCAACGGGACGGTCAACGACCTTGCCATGAGCGGGGCCAAGGCGGCCTATCTGTCCTGCGGGTTCATCCTGGAGGAGGGCGTGGAGACGGCGGTGGTCGCCCGGGTGGCGCAGGCACTCGGGGCGGCGGCCCGCGCGGCGGGGGTCGAGGTGGTGACCGGTGACACCAAGGTGGTGGAGGCCGGGCACGGCGACGGCATCTACCTCAACACCGCCGGAATCGGGCAGATCCCGGCCGGGGTCGACATCCGGCCGCAACGAGCGGTACCGGGCGACGTGGTGATCGTCAGCGGCGACCTCGGGGTGCACGGGATCGCGGTGATGAGCGTACGCGAGGGCTTGGAGTTCGGCGTGGAGATCGAGAGCGACTGCGCCGCGCTCGGCGGGCTGGTCGAGACGATGCTCGCGGTCACGCCCGAGCTGCACGTGCTGCGCGATCCCACCCGGGGCGGGCTCGGGGCGGCGCTCAACGAGATCGCGGCGGCGGCCGGCGTGGGGGTGGTGATCCAGGAGCGCGCGATTCCGGTGCCGGCGCCGGTGGCGAGCGCCTGCGCCCTCCTCGGCCTCGACCCGCTGTATGTCGCCAATGAGGGCAAGCTGGTGGCATTCGTGCCGCGTGAGCATGCGGATGCGGTGCTGGACGCGATGCTGGCGCACCCGCTGGGTGCGCGGGCCGCCGTCATCGGCGAGTGCGTGGCCGATCACCCCGGGATGGTGGTGTCCCGCACCGGCCTGGGCGGCACCAGAGTGGTGGACCTGCCCGTGGGGGAGCAACTTCCGCGGATCTGCTGAGGGTTGCCGCGCGGTTGCTCGCTCGCCGAGCAGCCGCGCGGGTGTCCGTTCACCTGTGCGGCGGGCCGGCCACAAGGCCAGCCCGCCAGCCGCCTCGCGGATCACCTGCAGCGCGTCGCTGTCCAAGTCCGTTGATTGCTCGGCGAGTTCCTCGAGCGATCTGGCGTCGATCCCTTCGCGGCTCATCATGCGCCGTTTCTGTCGACGCCCGTGCCGTCCCTGGCGTGCTCTACCTACGTTCGGGGCGGGCACGGGAGACCAGGGCCGGCTCACCTCCCACGACACACGGGCACTTCCACCCGAGCGGCGGCAGGGCGGGGAAATCCACCGGCCCTTCGGGGACCGCCGCCGTTCGCGACCGGTTGCCAGGGTGGATCCGCCGATCCGCCCACCGGTCACGACCACGGTCATCGGTGATCGCTCACCACCCACCGTTCACCGGCACAGGGTGCGCTCGGCCGTCGTGGCGATCCGCTCGGCGACCCGGTCGACCGGGAGGGAGCGGCCGGTGTACAGCAGGTCGAAGCTGTCGAAGCCGGTCAGCATCCAGAGCAGGTCCGCGGCCTCCTCAGTGGTGACGTCGGGACGCAGCTGGCCCTGGTCCGCCAGCCGCATCGCGCGGTAGTAGGCCCCCGCCGCCCGCCCCTGCTCGATGCGCTGGACGGCGCCGCCGACCGCGTCCGCGCTGAGCATCGCCATCGAGCACAGCGCGCGCAGCACGTCCCGGTGGGCGGCGTACATCGTCATCACCCCGTGGATTCCACCGCGCAGGCCCTCGCGGGCGTCCGGGTGGGCCGTCGCCTCCAGCATCCGGGAGAACCCGCCGCGGTCCAGGAGGTCTTCGGCGAAAGCGGCGAACAGGCCTCCGCGCGAACCGAACACCAGGTAGACGGTCGAGCGGGAGACACGGGCGAGTCTGGCGACCTTGTCCAGGGCGACCGGCTCGGCCGGGGCCTCGCGGAGGCAGGTGTACACCGCGTCGAGGATGCGGCGGCGGGTCTCCTCCGAGGCTTCGGCTCTCAGGCGCTGGTCGTATTTACGGGTAGCCATGGGCGCTGATCCTACAATCACTTGACAGTTTGTCCGATGAAAGACAGGCTGTTCAGTGAAAATCGGGGGAGGGACGCTATGCAGTCAAGAGCACTGCAGCGCATGGTGGTTGAGCAAGAGTCCGAGCCGCCCTCGACCGTGGTTCACGGCCGGCGCCGGACCCTCCCCTGCCCGTCGAGAGCCCTCGGGGGTTTTCCGGGTTCCCCCATGTTCGAAAATCGGACACTCAGATCACTCGTTTGACGTAATGTCAGATCTGAACTTCCATGCAAACGCAAGGAGTCATCCACATGCGCGTCCTGTTCACCGCCCCGGCTGCGGCTGGGCACATCTTCCCGATGATTCCGACCGCGCAGGCCCTGCGCTCGGCCGGGCACCAGGTCCTGTTCGCCGGCTCGGCTCCGCTGGAGACGCTGTGCAACACCGGACTGCCGGTGGTCGAGGTCGGCGACGGCACCGGCATCGGCGAGGCCTTCCAGCGGATCACCAAGGACGAGCCGAAGTACGTAGCCAAGGACCGCACTCAGGAGGAGATCCTCGAACTCGCCGCCCTCGGCTTCGCCGAGCACGGCCGGGTCGCCATCGACGGACTGCTGCGGGTCGCCACCGAGTGGCGCCCGGACATCATGGTCATGGAGCCCTTCGCATCCGCCGCCCCACTGGTCGCGGCCAAGCTTGGCATACCTACCCTGGTCCACAACTTCGGCGTGATGCCCGGCCTTCCGATGCTCGACCGGCTCGCCGAGATCCTCTCCGCCGACTACCAGGCCCACGGGGTGGCCGGTCCCGGCGAGCGCACCGTGATCGACGTGGTACCGGCCTCGCTCGGCGGTGACGGTGGCGGCTGGCGGGTCCGCTACGTCCCCTTCAACGGCGGCGGTGTCATCCCCTCCGATCTCGTCGGCCGCGGTGAGCGGCGCCGGATCGCAGTCACCCTGGGTACGGTGCTCACCGAGTACGCCGGTGTCAACCCGATCGCCTGGCTCACCGAGCAGGCCGCCGAGGTCGACGCGGACTTCCTGCTCGCCGTCGGCAGCGCCGACCTGAGCCCGCTGGGCACCCTGCCCGACAACATCCGTCCGCTCCCGTGGACGCCGCTGGCCGAGCTCCTCGACGTCAGCGACGCCGTGATCCACCACGGTGGTTCCGGGACCATGCTCACCGCCGCCGTCGCCGGCGTGCCGCAGCTGATCCTGCCGCAGGGCGCCGACCACTTCATCAACGCGGACGCCGCCGAGGCCAAGGGGTACGCGCTGCGTTCGGAGGGCGACTCGGTGGACGCCGCGCTGCTCACCCGGCTGCTCGACGACAAGACCCTGCGCGACGCGGCCGCCGCCCTGCAGGACGAGATCAACGAACTGCCGTCGCCGGCAGCCCTGGTTGGCGACTTCGAGCGGCTGTACCGCGAGACCCGCTGAGCACCGCCCGATCCGTCACGTCCGCTGAGGGGCGCGTGGACCAGCGTGACCGCACACTTCCGAAGTACGTGGTCGCCCACGCTGATCCGCGCGCCGCTCAGAGCCGTTCGCGCGCCCCACGGCGAACTCCTCGATCAGCAGTGAGGTACGCATCCCGCGCCAGACGAGGCGGACCCGTTGCAGGGCGATACCGGTGATCGGGCGGTGCACGACGTCGGGGCGCGGGCAGCCCAGCACGACGGCCACCGTGGACGGCGGCGGAGTACTCGCATAGGCAGCGGAGCCGACTCCGGGCTCGGGGGGGGTGTGGCGGCCGGCCCGGAGTCCAGAGGGAGGCTGGACGAATGTCGTGATTTTTGTGTGATGTACCGGATGCGGGCTTGTTATCCAGGTGATGATCCCTCTAATCTCCCTGCAGTTCGCCGTTGCGGACTCCCGGACGCAGTACGCCGAGTCCTGCCCATTCGCGCTCCGGGACATCGAGCACACCCTGGGCAGGAGCGGGGGAACCAGGTCAGTCGCCGCCCCCCACGGCTTGGGGTGAAGCCGCGTACCCACGCGGCCGGGCCACCTCCCGGTCCGAACCCGACAGCTCACCTCGTAGGCGTACGGAGAGGAATGTTCCGTGGTCTTTTCCGGTTCCGGCCGCCACCGCCGTCCCACCCAGGCCGACCGCGCCATCGCCGCCGCCGGCGTGGCGAGCGTGGGTCTGGCGCTCCCGCTACTCACCGCTGCCGGGGCACACGCCGCGCCCGTCAAGACCTGGGACGCCGTGGCCCAGTGCGAGACCGGCGGCAACTGGAGCGCTGACGACGGCCAGGGCCACTACGGCGGCCTCGGCCTGACGCAGCGCGCCTGGGTCTCGCACGGTGGTGACAAGTACGCCGCCGAGCCCGACCACGCCACCAGGAGCCAGCAGATAGCCGTGGCCGAGCAGGTCCTCGCGGACTCCGGCACCGGCCTCTGGCCCACGTGCGCCGCCCAGGCCGGTCTGACCGATGGGGGCGGCAAGGGCGGCCGCCACGATGACGGCGACAAGGGCCGTCAGAACGATGACGGCGACAAGGCCGGTACCGCGCCCGGTTCGCAAGCTTCGGCCACGCCCACGCCGGCGCCCGCGCCTGACGCCCCGGCGGCCACCCCCACTCCGAGCGCGCCCTCCGCCGGCATCGACACCACTCCGCCCGGCACTCCGGCTCCGGCCTTCCCCGGCCGCGCGGGCTACGACCCGGCCGCCGGCGTGTACTGGTACCAGGACAACGGCGTCTGGCACTGGACCGTCCAGCACGACGTCTACATCAAGCACATGGACAACGCGGCGGCCACCGCCCAGCCGAGCGCCGGCACCGGCACCACCTCGCCGAGCCCGGCGGCTCCGGGCACCTCGCAGCCGGCGCAGCCGGGCGTCCCGACGACGGGGGCCACCCCCTCGATGCCGGCGACCGGCACCCCCGCCCCCGGCTCCGCGACCGGCACCCCGCAGCTTCCTGGCACTCCCACCGCGAGTTCCGGCCCTACCGCCACGACCGTGACACCGGGCTCCCCCACCGCGCCCGCCTCGCCGTCCGCCCCCTCGGCTGCGAACACCCCGGCGGCTCCGCAGTCCTACACCGTCGAACACGGCGACACCCTCTCCGCTATCGCCGAGTCGCACAAGCTCACCGGCTGGCAGCACATCTACGAGGACAACAAGGCGGTCATCGGCGCCAACCCCAATCTGATCCTTCCCGGCCAGTCGCTGAACCTGCAGCAGCACTGACACCCGGAGCGCCCCGCACCGGAGTTGACGACTCAGGACGTCGGCTCCGCTGCGGGGCGCTCCTGTCGTCCGGGCCGACGGTCCGCCCGAAGGGGACACCTGAGCCGGCCGATGAGGCCAGCCCTCCGCACGGAAGTTGGTTGTCCCGGTGGCTCCGGCCAGCGGAGGATCGGCCCCGCTCAGTCCCACCAGAACATCCAGTGGCGGCGGCCCAGTACCGCCTCCTCCGCGTACTCGCGCATCGTGCCGTGCCCGACGGACCGTAGCGGTCCCCGCTGACAACGGTCTCCGGGCCGGTGGGACCACCTGTTGAGCGGAATCGACCCATTGGAATCGCTGCGGAGCCAACGTGCTACAAGCATTTCCGCCGCAGACTTCGACGCTCTCAGGTGCGACGAATCCGGCCACTTCATCCGACGCCTCCGGGGAAGCCCCCGACCCCAGCCGGGAGAGGCATCGGAACTCCGATCAGAAATCGGCATCCTGCTACCAAGGTGGAGCACGACCCAGCCTCAAATTGTCACTTAACGTGATAGCTTGATCACGTTTAAGTAGGGCGGCAGTCGAGCTTCGGGCCGGCCTACCGCCAAACTGGCGGAAAGTCAGGTCTGTGGAGCCGCTGTAGGACCGATGGGCGGTGCACGCCCCTTGTCGGCAATCCGGATCGGCAACCGGTTGTGAAGCGGAGAGCCCGACCTGGAGGACTTGGAACCCTCTGGCTTCAGCCGGAGGACGATGCCAAAGGAGTGGATACGACCATGGGACAGCTGGATGAGAAGGTAGCGCTGGTGACCGGGGGCTCGACCGGGATCGGTCTGGCCATCGCCCGGCGGTTCGCTGCCGAAGGCGCCACCGTCTACCTCACCGGACGGCGCAAGGCCACCCTGGACGCGGCCGTGGAGGTCGTCGGCGAACGGGGGATCGGCATCCAGAGTGATGTGTCGAATCTGGACGATCTCGACCGGCTTTTCGCAACGATCGAGAGGCGCAGCGGACGGCTGGACGTCGTCGTCGCCAACGCGGGATTCGCTGAGATCGCCCGGCTGGGGGAGATCACCGAGGAGCACTACGACAAGACGTTCGACATCAACGTCAGGGGGGCGATCTTCACCGTCCAGAAGGCGCTGCCCCTGATGCCGGACGGCGCCTCGGTGATCGTGCTCTCCTCCACCAACGCCTCGATGGGAATCGAGGGGATGACCACCTACAGCGCCACCAAAGCCGCCAACCGCAACTTCGCGCGCACCTGGGCCGCCGAGCTCGCCGGCCGCGGCATCCGGGTCAACGCCCTCAGCCCCGGCCCGATCGAGACCCCCGGCATCCGCGGCCTCTCGGCGCAGGGGGACCAGCAACTGGCGGACTCCCTCGCGGCCATGCTTCCGCTCGGTCGGATCGGACGTCCCGAGGAAGTCGCCGCTGCAGCCGTCTTCCTAGCCTCGGACCAGAGTTCCTTCACCACGGGAGCAGAGCTCTTCGTCGACGGCGGCCTGGGCCAGGTCTGACCGCCATCGAGCGGAGCGTCGCGCTCGAGGAGGCGATAGGGCCGTTGATCGGTGAGTTGCGGCCCGAACCCCTCGGCCGGACTTGTGGCGAGGTGCGGGTCGATGACGAGCGCTACGTCCTGATCGCTCGGATCTGAACCGCCGCCTCCGCGCGGCCGCCTGACACGGGAGGCCGTCCTGGTTGACCTTGCCGCGCGGCGTCCGTGCCACGACGGGTGGAGGGTTCAGAACAACTGGAGGGCTCAGGACAGCTGGAGGGCTCAGGCCTCGAAGCCGATGTGCACGTGGTCGTGGTGGGTGGCGTCGCTGAAGAACTGGTTCGGCGTCGATCCACCGGAGAGTTGGCGGGGGCCGCCCACGTTGTACGAGCCGGCGGCCGCGGCCGCGCGCATGAAACCGTCCACCAGGGCGTGCGGGGTGGCCGGGTCCACTACGGCATGGCCGTCGATCTGCCAGACGTCGAATGCCCGGCCGCGGGGGTGGTCGCTCGGGCGGTCGGTACCGAAGACGTTGAGCGGATGGCCGGATCTGACCACACTCACCGCCAAGGTGTGCGCGGCCGCCAGGGTCAGCATCGCGGTCAGCACGCTGTCATGGACGGCTCCGCTGCGGATGTCGGCCACCGCCGCTGGGGGCAGGATGATCCGACGGTCCGCCAGTACCTGTACGGCGGCCGGTGAGAGGGCGGACGCCGGCGGTCCCGGGGCTGCCGGGTGCAGGGCGGTGACGGTCCAACGGGGCGTCGCGGCACTCAGGCGTACGTCCACCGTGGTGCCGCTGGGCACGACCGGTCCGGCTGCCACCTGGGTCCACTGGTCGCAGACCACCAGCACGCTGGCCGAGTCGGCGAGGATGCCGCCGTACTGGGCGACGATCACCTGGAGGGCGGCGCGGTCCGCGCTCCCGAGCAGTGGGCCGGCCTGGTCGGCGAGGGCGGGGTCGAGGCCGAGCGGCGCGATCCGACTGCGGGCCCGAACGGTTCCCCGTCCGCCGTCCGGCCAGGTTCCGAGCGCCTCGACGAGTTGGACGGCGCGCAGTTTGACGTCCGGCTGGATCTCGCCGGCGCCCGGTGTCCACGGCGAGGTCTGCGGGAGCGTCGGCGGTGCGGAAGGGGACGCACCGGCCGGGCCGGTGGGAGCGGTAGCAGGGCCGGCGGCCGGGGCCGAGGTGGTGCTTGAGGAACCGGTCGGCTTCGTGGGGTGCTCGCCGCAGCCCGCGGCCAGTGCGGCCGTGCCGAGCGCGCCGGCCAGGATGCTGCGACGAGAGGGCCGCAAGGACGCGGGACAGCTCGGCCTCCCGGACTGGTCTGGTGTCATCCCGTCACTATGGCGAGCCGGTCGGCCAACCGGTGGCCAGCTCGCCGTAGTCCGGTGGGCAGTTCACCTCGGGAGCACCGGTCGGCTAGGGCGGTCCGCGAACCGCCTCCGGATAACCGCTGGCCGAGACAGCACGCTGTGCCCAGAATGGGACAATGATCATCAGACTGGCTCGAATCGATGACCTCCCGTCGCTCCAGGACATCGAGCGGGCGGCCGGCGAGCCCTTCCACTCGGTCGGGATGCCCGAGATCGCCGAGGACGAACCGCCGTCGATCGAGGAGCTCACCCGCTACCAGCGTGCCGGGCTCGCCTGGGTGTCGGCGGACGCGGACGACCGCCCGGTGGCGTATCTGATCGCGGAACCCGTGGACGGGAACCTCCACGTCGAACAGGTGTCGGTCCACCCGGAGCACGCCCGCAGGGGCATCGGCCGGGAGCTGCTGGAGCACCTCGCGAGCCACGCGGCCGCCCACCGGATGCCCGCGCTCACCCTGACCACGTTCCTCCAGGTGCCCTGGAACGCGCCGTACTACGAGCGCTGCGGCTTCCGCACGATGGACCCGGCCGCACTGCCCCCGGGCCTGCGGGAGATCCGCCGCCTGGAGGCCGAACACGGCCTCGACCACTGGCCCCGGGTGTGCATGATCCGCCCGCTGCGCCTCCCGTGACGCCCGGCCCGGGGCGGCCACCCGGGAGCACCGCAACACGGAGCGGATCCGGGTGGCCGCGCCGGGCCGAGCCGAGCTGGTGGTACGGACCCAACGCGCAGCGGGCATACGGGCGGCATCGCAGGTGACCGGTTCTGCGAATCCGTCGCGCCACGCATCTGCTGCGCGCACCGAGTCGGGTCGTGCCCGGCTGCGCCCGCCTGGCCAACGGCCGAGCCGGGCCCAACAGGCGAGCCTGGCCAGTCCAGTCCAGTCCAGTCCAGTCCAGTCCGCCGGTCCGGTCCGGTCCGGTCAGCAGGTACGGCGGTGCCTGAGCCGCCGGGCAGTGAGGAAGGCCTCCTGTCCGGCCAGTGCGAGGCCGATCATGGTGAACCCCCCGCCGGGGAAGGTGACCGCGTTCCAGTCGAGTTGGCCCGGGAAGGCCGCGTGGCCGGGCCGGGCCGGGTCGAAGAGGACCCGTACGTGGTCACCGGCGGTCAGGCCGTTCGGACCCCCGGCCGGGTCGTCGGCCGTCGCCTCGACCCGGCCGTCGTCGGTGTCGATGGCCAGCCGGATCACGGCGGGGCTCTCCTTGGCGCCGATCCTGACGTACTCGGCATCGGTGACGACCGCGGGGACCTCCTCGGCCTCGGCGAAGTTCACCCACAGGTGGACCTGGGTGCAGTCGAAGACGAGTCCGGTGACCATGAAGGCGACGGCGCCGACGAGGTTCACCAGGGTGCGCAGGGCTCGCCTGCGCACCCCGGTGCGGCTGGCTCCCTCCAGTATGAACTCGGGCCACTCACAAGCCGGTTCAGCAGCTGCGGCCGCGAAGACCGCAGGGGCCGCGGCGGCCGGGTGGCCGGCGAAGGCCGGTCGGACCCTCCCCCTGCCGTAGCCGATGTGCGCGCGACGGGTCGTGCTCTGGCCGTTCGACATCACAGCTTCCCCCTGGTCTGTCGCCTGTCGCCCCCGTGCCGCCCCCCGTCGGCGGGTCCGGTGCCGGTCCGTCGTCAGTGGCGGGCGCCCCCGGCGGGGACGATGGGCAGTCCGTCGCGCACGGCGCGGGTGACGGGTGTGCGCTCGGCGATGTCCAGCAGCCGGGCGCGCTGGGCCTCGTCGAGGTCGCCGGTGAGATCGATCCGCCGGGTGAGGCGGTCGCCGTGCTCGCCCTTCTCGTACGCGACGTGGACCCGGACCTGCTCCAGCGGCCAACCCTTGCGCTGGGCGTACATCCGCAGGGTGATCGCGGTGCACGAGCCGACGGCGGACAGCAGCAGGCCGATCGGTGTCGGGGCGGTGTCCTGGCCGCCCGAGGACTCCGGCTCGTCGGCGGCCACCGGGTGCTTGCCGGCGCGGATCTCGACCCGGTAGTCGGTGGAGGTGCCGGTGGCGACCACGGCGGCGCTGCGGGTGAAGGTATCGGCGTCGCCGGCGCTCACCAGGTCCATCGCGGGTTGCTCCAAGGTGTCGTCAATCCGGCCTCGCCTCCTGCGGCCGGCCACTCCGAACAAGTTCCGCCGGTGATTGGGCAGTTGGCCTCGGCCACGGGTCCAGGAAGGGCGCAAGGTTCGTCATTCAACTAGTTGTATGAGACCACAAGACTCGTCCGGGCACCACTGAACTTCCAGATTCTCCGTCAACTCGCCACACGCCGTCCCCAGGTCACTGCCCGCGCCCGCCGCCACCTGGGCCGCCACCCCCATCCCTTCCCACCACCGGACCGACCGGCACCGGCACACAGGGCATTCAAAGGGCAGTTTCCAGCCAATCACCGGAGAATCGCCGGCGGCTATTCGTGTGCGACACGGGTGTGAGCTAGATTACAATCAGTTGCCTAAGGCAACCGTTTCGTCTCTCCCACCCGAGGTGCCCGAGATGCAGGTGACCGTAGATCGCGACCGCTGCTGCGGCGCGGGGCAGTGCGTACTGACCGCCCCCGCGGTGTTCGACCAGAACGAGGACGATGGGCTCGTCCAGCTCCTCACGGACCGCCCCGACCCCTCGGAGCAGGCCGACGTCCGGCTGGCGGCCACCCTCTGCCCCGCCAATGTGATCACCGTGCACGAGAACGGCGACTGAACGGCCGGCGAGGCCACGGAAGCCTCCCATCCTCCCGCACCGCGACCACGCCCCGCGAGGACCTCCCTCGAGGCACCTGAGACGTCGGGCACCGCAGCAGCAACGTCACAGCACTGCCGGACGTCATCCCCCGTCTTCCTGACACACCGACAGCCGGGTACCCGCTCCCCCAGCAACGGGAAGCCCGCACGTGGAAGGAGTCGCATGACCACCGCCGTAAACGGTACGGCCGACAGCCCGCCGGCCGTCCCCGCCGACCGGGGCACCTGCCCCTTCGCTCCCCCGCCCGCCTACGAGCAGGTCCACCGCACCGCCGGTCCGATCAGCCGGGTCAGCCTCTGGGACGGCAGCCCGTGCTGGCTGCTGACCGGCCACCGGCAGGCCAGATTCGCGCTCGGCGACCGCCGCTTCAGCGCCGACGCCCGTCTCCCCGGCTTCCCCTTCCTCCTCCCCGGCCGCCGCGAGCTGGTGCTCCGTACCACTCCCACCTTCCTCCGCATGGACGATCCGGCGCACGCCCGTCAGCGCCGACTGCTGACCGGCGACTTCATCATCAAGCGGGTGGAGGCGATGCGGCCGCAGATCCAGCAGATCGTGGACCAGGCGCTCGACCGCATGATCGCCCACGGCGGACCGGCCGACCTGGTCCGCGAGTACGCCCTGCCGGTGCCCTCGCTGGTGATCTGCCTGCTACTCGGTGTCCCCTACCGGGACCACGAGTTCTTCCAGGAGCAGAGCCAGGCGCTGCTCAGCCTCAGCGCGACGGCGGCCGAGGTCGAGGCGGCGCAGCAGCAACTGAACTCCTATCTGGCCGAGTTGGCCGGGCGCAAGCAGCGGGAACCCGACGACAGCCTGCTCGGCCGCCTGGTCGCCAGGGACGATGTCACCCTGGAGGAGGCCGCCGCGCTGGGCGTACTGCTGCTCATCGCGGGCCACGAGACCACCGCCAACATGACCGCGCTCGGCACCCTGGCCCTGCTGCGCAACCCCCGCCAGGCCGAACGGCTGCGCTCCGACCCCTCGCTGATCAAGGGCGCGGTCGAGGAACTGCTGCGCTATCTGACGATCGTCCACCTCGGTGTCCCCCGGGTCGCGCTGGAGGACGTGGAGATCGACGGCACGCTGATCAAGGCCGGCGACGGAGTGCTGTGCATGGTCTCCACCGCCAACCGGGACGAGGCGGTGTTCACCGGGGCCGAACGGCTGGACGTGGCCCGGGACGCCCGCCACCACCTCGCCTTCGGCTTCGGCATCCACCAGTGCCTGGGCCAGCCGCTGGCCCGCGCCGAACTCCAGATCGCCCTGCAGACACTGCTGGACCGCCTGCCGGGGCTCCGGCTCGCCGTGCCCTTCGAGGAGATCCGGTACCGGAGCGACATGGCGGTGTACGGGGTCCACGAGCTGCCCGTCACCTGGTGAAACCGCGCCGCTGCCCGGGGACTCGGGCAGCGGCGCGGCCGGCGCACCACGGCGGGCCTTGATCCGCCGCCAACGCGTCGCACCGGCCGGGGTGCGGGGCCGCCGCGCGACCGTCCACACACCCGTGGTGGCCGATCGCGTGGCTCCCGGGCGCCGGGCCGGTGCGGCTGCGGCTATCGCTGTCGGCCGCCGGAGACGCGGCCTCCCCCGCACCACCCGGCCTTCGCCGCTGCCCGGTCCTTCGCCGACCGCCACTTCGAGGGGTTGTCGGCTACCGGGACCGGTAGGCCTCGGCCAGGGCGTCGAACACAGCCTTGGGCCGCCAGCCAAGCCCCGGGCGGCCTCCCTCGGCCAGCACGGCGACCACCCCGTACGAGCCCAGGTCGAGGTCGTGCTCCGGATCGGAGCTGTGCGGCGCATGGTAGTTGGCGAAAGTGAACCAGAAGGCGCTGTCCACGCCCTCCTCCTCCAGGACCGAAAGCAGCTCCCGCAGGTAGCGCACCTGCTCCTGCTCGTCGCGGACGAACTCGCCGACCACCCGGGGCGGTTCGGCGTCGTTGTCGACGATCGCCCAGCCCATGCCGCCCCGGTCCGCGGCGCCCTGGTACGGACAACAGCCGAACTCCGTGGCCACCACCGGCTTGCCGTGCGCGAACTGGGCCCGCAGGTGGTCGCGGTAGCCGGCGGTGTTCTGCGCGTCGCGGTAGGCGTCGATCCCGACCAGGTCGAACGGGGTCCAGTCGATCTTCTCCCACGGGCCGGAGGCGTAGCTCAGCCGGCCGCAGAAGTGCGGCCGGACGGCGGCGGCGGCCTCGGCCAGGAAGGCGTTGAGCCGGCCGGGTACGTCACCGTACGGCGCGAAGAGCGCCGGGTCGGGGGCGCCGATGTTGGCCAGCCGGTCGGGGAAGGTGTCACCGGGGATGAACCCCCGGGCGAACAGCGAGAGTTCGCAGCCGAGGACCAGGACCACCTCGGCACCGGCCATCCGGACCGCCTCCGCTCGGCGGGCGCAGTCCTCGAACCACGGGATCATCTGCTCGGTCGTCATGTTGCAGGGGAACGGCGCGAACCAGACCTCGAGCCCCTGCTCGGCCGCGCACTCGGCGGCCACACCCAGCCGCTCGGGTTCGCCACCGGTGATCCGGACCGCCGTGCAGTTCAGCTCCTCGGCGATGACCCGCATCTCCGCCCTGACCGTCTCGACGGAGAAGTCCGGCCGCGAGCTGCCGCCGACCGGACTGAAACCGGTGTCGTAGTTGATTCCCTTGCCGCGCATGGTGGTTGCTCCTGTTCTGCCGCGACCCGTCGGTGATCGGGTTTCCTGACCACCGACGGATCGGTCGACGGGGTACTGGCGCTGATCACGATCCGGCCTCCACCGCTGGACGCTTCGCCGCGCTCTGCTCTGCGTCCAGCCTGCCGTGGAGAACCGATCCTCCGTCAGTGACCCGCATGCCCGGATCGGCATGACAACTGTCATCGCGAACGGTTGACAGAGCGACGGTTCCACCGGCCAGAAGCCGTCTACCGGCCCGGTCCGTCGTGGGTCCCGACCCCGGCTACGCCCGCGCGGGCTCGCCGAACCACCGGTGCAGCGCGTCCTGCGGCTGCCCGGCCGCACCCTCCGCGACCCAGCAGACGTAGCCGTCCGCCCGGACCAGGACGCTCAGGTCCTCCCCGCCGTGCGTCGCGGCACCGACCGTGCAGTCGACCCGGTCGGCCCACGGCGCTACCGCCCCCGCGAGGTCGGCACGGCCGGCGGACCGCAGCAACAGACCGCGTCCGCTTCGGAGTTCGATCCTCGGCAGCCGCCCGCCCAGCAGCGGATGCTCGGGCTCCCCCTGAATTCCGTACCGGATGCCCAGGCCGGAGATCATCCCAGCGATCCGCCGGTTGGCCTCCGGCGTGGCGAGCAGCTCGGCGAAGACACCGCGCAGCGCCCGCACGTCCGGGTCGGGCACGCCGAGCACGCCCTGGGCCCTGGTGTTCTCCAGCACCATCGCGCCCGCCGGGTGGCGTTCGTCGTGGTAGGTGTCCAGCAGTCCCGGCGGCGCCCAGCCGGCCAGTTCGGCGGCCAGCTTCCAGCCGAGGTTGAACGCGTCCTGCATTCCGAGGTTGAGCCCCTGGCCACCCGACGGGTTGTGGATGTGGGCCGCGTCGCCCGCCAGCAGCACCCGGCCGTGGCGGTAGCGTTCGACCTGCCGGGAGGCGTCGGTGAACCGGGAGGCCCAGCGGAGCTCGCGCAGCCGGACGGCGTCGCCGTGGTGCATCCGGAGCCCCGCGCGGATCTCCTCCTCGGTGACGGGGGCTGTCCGTTCGGCTCCCTGCTGCGCCGGGCCGCCGAGGACCAGCCGGTACAGGCCGTCGCCCAGCGGGAGCAGGAAGCAGACGCCGTTCTCGTCCGGCTCCAGGTCCGGCAGTCGCCACTCGGTGCCGGCTTCACCCTCGAGCACCGCATCGGCGACGACCGCCGAGACGCGGCCGTCCCGGCCGGGGAAGGCGGCCCCCAGCCGCTTGCGGACCGTACTGTGCCCGCCGTCCGCGCCGACCAGGTAGCGGGCCCGCAGGGTCCGCCGTCCGTCCGGACCGGCCACCGTGGCCGTCACGCCCTGGTCGTCCTGGGCGAGGTCCAGCAGCTCGTGTCCGCGCAGCACCGGGACGCCGTGCCCGGTCAGCCGGTCCTCCAGGAACTCCTCCACCCGGGCCTGCGGGATGCCCACCTGGTAGGGGAAGGGGGTGTCGAACACCGTGTAGTCCAGCGGCAGTCCGGCGAAGTGTCCGGCCGGGAGGGTCGCCATCGCCCGGTCCAGCACCGCGTCCAGCCAGCCGCGCTGCTGGAGCATCTCGGCGGTGCGCGGCTGAAGGTTCAATGCCTTGGACTGACCGGTACGTTGCGGCATCCGCTCCAGTACCAGCGCCCGGGCTCCGGCCAGTTGCAGTTCGTTGGCGAGCAGCAGACCGGTGGGGCCGGCTCCGGCCACGAGAACGTCGGTATCCATGTTCGCTCCTTGGTGGTGTCGTCCGGTTCCTCGTGGTGGTCCGTCAGACCTTGAGCCCGTGCCGGGTGACGTACCAGTTGTGGTAGCCCAGCATGCCGCCGAGCATCACCAGCCACTGCAGCGTGCTCACCAGTGGCACCGAGTCGACCGGGAGCGTGCAGGCGAGCACCACCCGGATGCCGGCGTCCAGGGTGAATCCGCATCCCCAGAAGGCAGTGAGCAGCCGGATGTGCCGCCGGAACGCGGGATCGCGGTCCCAGTTGCGCAGCCACTCCTGCGCGCCGTCCTCGCCGATCTTCGCCGCGACGACCGAACGGGAGGCGGTGAGCATGAACGGCCGCCGGGTCGGCAGCGTGCCGAGCACCCAGACTCCCAGCACGCCGATCAGCCAGCTGTCCCTGATCAGCAGGGTCCTGGGGCTCCCGGTGACCAGCGACATCAAGGCGCCGACGATCAGCAGCACCAGTGCGAACACCGGCATCAGCTCGACCCGGCGGTTCCTGACCATCCCGTAGAGCAGCCAGGGCAGTACCAGCAGGCCGCTGAGAGTGAGGGCGGCCCACTGGCCCAGGCCCAGGCCGAGCAGCAGGTAGTAGCCGCCGACCGGGATGCCGAGCTCGAAGACGAGCGACCGGATCAGATGCCGGCGTGCGCGGGCGGTCTTCTGCTTCTGCGTGGGCTCGGTGGTCGGTGCCGAGGTCTCGCTCATGGTCTCCCCCTGTGATGTTTCTCTGTGATGTGTCTCTGATGGGCTGCTTGCCGCTCTTGCTGCCGACTGTTACGGCGTGCGGCGGGTGGCCAGGTCGAAGATGTCCGCCAACTCGCGTCCGCAGGCCTTGATGTCGAGGCCCGGATCGTGCACCGAGCGCGTGATCACGCCGTCGATGGCGCCGCGCATCGCGGTGACCATCACCTGGGCGTCGAAGTCCCTGAACTCGCCGGCCGCCTGGGCCTCTCGCATGCGCTGCTCCTGGACGCCCATCATCGCCTTCAGCGCGCCCGCGTAGCCGATCCGGTGCGGGTCGTCGCCCTTGAGGTTGGTGAGCACCTCGATGAGCGCGGGCAGGTACTTCGGGTAGACCGTCAGCAGCTCGACGTTCGACTCGATGAAGGCCCGCAGGCGGCCCCGGTAGCCCTCGGCCGCCTCGATCCGGGGCACCAGGTACGCCTGGGCCACCCGCATCACCTCGGCGATGACCTCGTGCATCAGGTCGTCCTTGCCCTTGAAGTGGTACGAGATCATCCCGGTGCTGCTCAGGCCGGCCTGCTTGGCGATCTTCGCGAACGAGGTCTTGGCGTATCCGGCCTCCGCGATCACCTCGATGGCGGCCTGCACGATCTGCGCCCGCCGCGCCGACTCGGTGAACGTCCTGCCGCCCGCCCTTTGCTCACTCGAACTATTATTTGCTCGCATGAGCAAAACTATAGGACCTCTTGCTCGGCCGAGCAAGAGGTTGACCGCGCCTGCCTCTCCGGGGCCCGCCGAGGCTCACCCACCCGGCCCTGCCGGGCGCACCGAGGGCCGCCCGGTGAGCGGCCCTCGGACAGAGTCAACCGGCTTGCCGGGACGATCTGTTGATGACACCAAGCCCTGCCGTGCGTAGGGGCCGCAGCGCCATTCACACCCTCCACACCCACTTGGTCTTCGTCCCCAAGTCTCGGCGCGGAGTCTTCACCGACGAGGTCCTGCGACGCTGCGGAGAGATCATGCGGGACGTGTGCGCGGACTTCCACCCCGAGCTGCGCGAGTTCAACGGCGAGCGCTCGACCAGGCGATGCCCTTGGCCATCAGTACACGGAGCGCCTGCTCGTACCGGGCCCTGAAGGCGGTGAGGCAGCGCTCGGCGGCCACCGCGTTGCCACTCTCCTCGCACCCTCCTCCGACCTCCTGAACTTCCCTCTGCGGCAGACCGGTTCCGGGCTGTCGTGATCACCCGGCCCTGTGCCGCCGGACTGCCCCGTACCCGCCGTGAGCCGGGTGGCAGTGCTCCCCGGAGGACGGATGCCGGGCTGGACGGTCGCGCCGTCCAGCCTCACGGATCCGCCGGCCGACGTGTGGCACCCGCACGGCGGACCGGCTCACCCGGTCGTAGCGCCGAGCGTGCGCCGTGCCGGGCGGGCCGGCAGGCGCAGCAGGTCGTGCAGCGCGATCCCCTGCTCGGCCCAGGTCCGCAGCCGCTCCCGGTCGACCCAGTGGACCTGGTGCCGGTCACCCCAGGTCTTGGCGTCCCGGGTGAACGAGCCGTTGGTGACGACCACCGAGATGTCCGCGCGGTGCACCGGGCCGGCGGTTCCCTTGACCTGGTACATCACTTGGGAGCCCACCTTGCCGCCGACCCGGGTGTGCTTGGCCTGGACGACGATCCGGCCACGCCGCGGATCCTCACCGATCACATCGGCGGCCTGGTCGCCCTGCCGGCCGACCTGCCTGGCCCAGATGCCGTCGCGGATCATCAGATCCCTGAGCGCGAACTCGAACTGCCGGTCGTCCATGGCGTCGAGCTGGTCGAGGCTCAGTCGCAGCATGGCCAGCCGCTCCCGCCGGGCGGCCTGCGCGGCCCGCCGCAGCCACCACCGGGCACCGAGACCCGCCGCCACGAGGGCCGCCGCGGCGACGAGCACGGGAAGCCCCTCGGAGGTCAACCACCGGAGGCCGTCGGCGACCCAGGAGGCGACCGCGAGCACGATGACACCGGCGGCGACGCGCTCCGCGGGTGTGCGCGGCATCCGCAGCGGCATGCGCCGTCGCACCCGTGACGGCCGTCGGCCCATCAGCGGCCCGCCGCCGGAGCGGAGGCCGACGCGGTGCTGTCCGGGTTGGTACTGCCGGTGTTCGCAGCACCGGAGTCACCGCTGTGGCCCCACAGCCACAGCCCTCCGACGAGCAGCGCGGCCACCAGCCAGCCGCTGGTCTTCTTGACGCGCGGCCTCGGGTTGCGCCGGTAGTGACCGCGGACGTAGTGGAGCCCTTCGCGTGCCATGGGTCTTCCCTCCCTGCCTGGCGGACCGCTCGGCGCGGTCCGTCCCGGAGATTGGTGTAGCAGCGTGCTCCGACAACTCCTGATCGACCATCAACAACCAGCAATGTCCGCGATGTTTATCGGCCATCTGCCGGACGGTCGCGCCTTGAGCACTGTCCGCCTCCGGCCACCCCGCCTGACCAGCGCGGACGGGCCTCCGTCCAGGGGCGGTAAAGGTCTGCCACGAGGGCGGAGCCCGCAGTCGGCCTTCCGCGACCGGTGGATCGCCCATCGCCCTAGATGGCGCGTTCGCATCGGCGCACGCCGGCTCATCGGGCGCGCGGGGCTTCCGCGCGACGAACTGCGGGCGCGGACCCACTTCCGGATCGGGCACGACTCGAGTACCGGCGGTCGGCGTCGCCGTGCGGGCAGGTGCCACGTGGAGTCCAGGGTCGCGGGACGACTGGTGGACCGCCCGAACTCACCCAGGACCCGTAACGGAGGACCAGGCCGGATTCACCCTGCCGATGCACAGCCAGCATCGCCAACGCATCCGGCGAGCAGTGACACTCCGTCGCGTCGCAACGGAGGCCGAGGAGGCCGATTTCCCCCCGGGGCTGAAGCACCCCGCTGGGAAGCCCCGAGCTTTCTCGACACAATCACGCGGTTCCCCTGGCCGCATTTTGCACGAACGGTGCCTAGTTGAGGCAGTACCAGCCTGACGGCCGCCAGGGTTCGGCGGTCAGCAGGCACTCCCAGTCGACCAGGGTGAGCCGGAGGCCGACGGTGCCCTCCAGGCCGCCGCGCAGGCGGGCCCGGGCCAGCCTGAACAGGGCGGTGAAACCGTACTTGTTGATGAGCGAAGTCCGGTATCGCGCCGTGGTTTCCGGGTCGCAGACGGCGGCGCGGGCGAGCACCGGGGCACCGGTCGGCCTGCCGTGGCCGTCGCACGGGACGACGAACACCGGCGATCGCCGCAGCACTTGCCGCACCGCCCGGCTGTCGGTGGGGACCCAGATCCCGAGCGCCGCGCCGTCCGCCACCACCCAGGTCGGGGCGGTGAGCGGCGTGCCGTCGACGGCGGTGACCAACAGGTGGCGGCGGGCCGCCAGTTGCGCGGTCCGGCGCCGCACGGCCGGCCCCCCGTGGCGCACTGTCGTCGTCATGTCACAGCTCCGAGGTCGTCCGAGGTGGTTCGAGGTCGTCCGGGATCGGTGAGGATCGGAGGTCGGTCCGGGATCGGCCGGGTGATCGGTTCCAATCCAGGACCGCTGATCACGCCGGGGATCGTTCCGGTGGTCAGTGGCCGTCTGCGTGGTGTCCGCCGGCGAGTTCGCGGTGCTCGGCGGGGGTCGGCTTGGCTATCTGGCCGGTCGGGCCGAAGTAGGCCGCGGAGAGCCGGGCCCGGGCCGTGGCGAGCGGTCCGGCCTTGTGCTCGACCCCGTTCTCGTCGACGCCGGCCGGACGTTCGACCGCCCGGTGCTGTTCGTGCGCGGTCAGCCGGTGCAACTGAGCCGGTGCCAGGGGCTGGTGGACCTCGACGAACTCACCGTGCGGCAGGCGTTTGATGATCCCGCTCTCGCGGCCGTGCAGCACCTTCTCGCGGTCGCGGCGCTGCAGGCCGAGGCACCACCGCTTGGTGACCGTGAAGACGGCCACCGGTACCACGAAGGCGCCGATCCGCACCGCATAGGTGATCGAGTTGAGCGAGAGGTGCAGGTGGGTGGCGAACAGATCGTTGCCGCCGCCGGCCAGCAGGACCAGGTAGAGGCTGATCCAGGCCGCTCCGAGCGCGGTGCGGACGGGTGCGTTGCGCGGCCGGTCCAGCAGGTGCCGCTCGCGGGCGTCCCGGGTGATCCACGCCTCGACGAACGGGTAGCAGGCGATCGCGGCGAGCACCAACGGGAAGAGCAGGAAGGGGATCAGGATGCCCAGGTTGAGGGTGTGACCCCAGGCCCGGACCTCCCAGCCGGGCATCACGCGGATCAACCCCTCGGCGAAGCCCATGTACCAGTCCGGCTGCGCGTCGGTGGACACCTGGTCGGGGCGGTACGGACCGTACGCCCAGATCGGGTTGATCATCGCGATCGCCGAGGTCGTGGCGATGATGCCGAAGACCAGGAAGAAGAAGCCACCGGCCTTGGCCATGTACACCGGCATCAGCGGCATGCCGACGACGTTCTGCTCGGTCCGGCCGGGACCGGCCCACTGGGTGTGCTTGTGGTAGAAGACCAGGATCAGGTGCGCCACCAGCAGGCCCAGCATGATGCCGGGGATCAGCAGCACGTGGATGGTGAAGAACCGCGGCACGATGTCGGTTCCGGGGAACTCCCCGCCGAACAGGAACATCTGCACGTAGGTACCGACCAGCGGCAGCGCCAGGACGGTGCCCTCGATGAACCGGATGCCGGTACCCGAGAGCAGGTCGTCCGGGAGCGAGTAGCCGAAGAAGCCGTCCAGCATGCCGAGGAAGAGCAGCAGGAAGCCGAAGACCCAGTTGATCTCGCGCGGCTTGCGGAAGGCGCCGGTGAAGAACACCCGCATCATGTGGACGAACATCGCCGCGACGAACACCACCGCGGCCCAGTGGTGGATCTGACGGATCAGCAGCCCGCCGCGCACCTCGAAGCTGATGTTCATGGTCGAGGCGTACGCCTCCGACATTCGGATGCCGTCCAGCGGGGCGTAGGGGCCGTGGTAGACCACCTCGGCCATGCTCGGCTTGAAGAACAGCGTCAGGTAGACGCCGGTGAGGATGATGATGACGAAGCTGTAGAGGCAGATCTCCCCGAGCATGAAGGACCAGTGATCCGGGAAGATCTTGCGCAGGTTGGCCCTGGCTAGGGAGTAGACCCCAAGCCGGCCGTCCGCCCAGTCGGCGGCCCTGACACCGCGCGAGGCCGTCCGGGTTGCAGGCATCACACACCCCTGTCGTTCGAGAGGACATCGTGAGAACACGGCACGGAAAAACGAGGACTAGTCCCCAGTTCCGCGATCGACTGTAGCGTAACCGGGGAGCCCTCCCCGAATGCTGTTAGGGTCGGGGCATGGCACAGCACACCGACCAGCAGGCGGACCGCCCGAAGAGCCAGGGGGCGGCCAGGAGGCACACCCGGGCCACCGGGTCCGCCGCGTCCGCCGGGTCCACCGCATCCGCCGGAGCCGTCTCGGCGCGCGGGGAGTCCGGCGCGGGCACCGCCGGGACGGCGACGGGTACCGGGGCCGCCGCGCCCCTGGGCCTGCGGCGGGACGCCCAGCGCAACCGGGAGCTGCTGCTGGCCGCCGCCCGCGAGGTGTTCGCCGAGCAGGGCCTCGCCGCGCCGCTCGACCTGATCGCCCGCCGGGCCGGAGTCGGCAACGCGACCCTCTACCGGCGTTTCCCCACCCGGGACGCGCTGATCGAGGAGGTGTTCGCCGAGGCACTGGCCGGGCTCGCGGAGGCCGCCGAGGAGGTGCTGGCGATCGAGGACGGCTGGACCGCGCTGACCCGCTACTTCGAGCGGGTCTTCGCCCTGGTCGCCGCCGACCGGGGGATCAACGACCTGGTCACCATGAGCAACCCGGACATCAAGGCGCTCGCCGACACCATCGGGCGCAACACGCGGACCGTCGCCACCCTGGTCACCCGTGCCCAGGAGCAGGGCACCCTGCGCACCGACATCACGCCCATCGACCTGCTGGTCGTGATGGGCCCGATCTGCCGGGCCGTACCCGCCTTCAGCACCGTCCACCCGGACGCCTGGCGGCGCTATCTCGCCATCGTCCTCGACGCGTTCCGCTCCGGTCCGCCGCGGCCGCTCCCCGGTCCGCCCACCGCACAGGAGGAACTGGACGGGGTCTTCACCGGTGTCTGGGAGATAGCGCGCTGACCCGGCCGGGCTCCCCGGCCGGGTTCTACTCCCCTTCGGCCACGTCGTCGGCGAGGACGAAGCCCTGGGCGCGACACCAGCGCCGGATCGCCTGCACGCGCTGGGTGGCGGCCTCGATCACGGCACCCCCCACCGGCGTCGCCATCGCCTCGAGACGCTCGCGCGCCGCGTTCTGCTTCGCGGCCTCGAGCGCGTCGTTGGCCACCCAGCTGTCCAGGGTGCCCTGCTCGCGCCAGCGGGTCAGCCGGTTCTCGACAGCGTGGTAGGTGGCCTGCCGGTCGCTGTCGCGGGTCGCGATGGCGAGCTGCCGCCAGTGCTCGGAGCGCGCGGTGAGGTACTCGTCGATGGCCTCGCGGGCCACGGTGGCGTCCGGATCCTCGTCCGGTTGGTGGTTCATCACGATGGAACGGTAACGGCCGTCGCGCCCACTGCTCCGGGGGCTCGCCCGCACATCCGGGAAGGAACCGCCCTGCGGCCGCCTCGAGCGGCTCCTTCACGCAGCCGTGGCACATCACCCCGCTTCCGCCGGGAACCGGGCCGGGATCAGCCGGCGCATCCAGGTGCCTGCGGATCGACAGCCCCCGGACCGGACCCGCACCTGTTCCGACGGGAGCGCCGACCTCCGTTCTGATCGGCATGTTGATTGGACATCAGCCGTTGCACTCACCGGCACCGCACGAGCCGACGGCCGCCCGGCCGGAGCTTGCCGCCTACGACCGCGGTCACCTCCCGGCCGCGTCGAGGAGGACGCGCGCCAGCTCGCGCGGCTGGGAGAACATCGGCCAGTGGCCGGTGGCCATCTCCACCAGCCGCCAGTGCTCGCCGGTCAGCAGCTCGGCCACCTGCGGGCTCGGCTCGGCGCCGTCCAGCAGGCACTTGACGTACGTGGCCGGAAGCCGTTCGAGCGGGCCGGCCAGCACGGCGGGCTCGGTCAGCGTGGCACCCGGGTGCGGTGTCGATCCGCCCACGATCCGCGCCACTTGCTCGTCGTTGAGGCCCTGGCCCGCATAGTCGGCCGCCGTCAGGGGCGCCCAGAAACCCCCGTTCTCCGCGATCGACGCCTCCACCATCACCCGGCCGTCCGGCCAGCCCGAGACGAACGACTCGCCGTCGGCCGGGACGTTGGAATCGACGAAGACCACCCGGGCCAGCCGGTCGCCGATCCGCTCCGCTGCCTGGCCGACCGGAATGCCCGAGTAACTGTGGCCGACCAGCACGACGTCCCGCAGATCGAGCCGTTCGACCTCTCCGACGATGTCCTGAACGTGGGTCTGCTGCCCGGCCGGCACCCCCTGCCTCTCGGCGAGACCCGATAACGTCAACGCATGGGCACCGTGCCCGGCCGCACGCAGCTCCGGCACCACCTCGCTCCAGGCCCACGATCCGAGCCAGGCACCTGCCACCAGTACGTAGTTCACCATGGCGGCACCGTAACGGAGGGGACTGACAATCGCGCCTGATCACCTTCGGCACACGCCCTCGCCGGGTCCGGCGGCCGGCCCGACCGCTCCGTCGGAGGGTGGCCCGGCCTCGGACCGTCTTGACCGACCCGCCGTCGACGATGTGATCCGCACCGGTGACGCTGCCCGCCAGGGGCGAGGCCAGGAAGGCCACCAGGGCCGCGACTTCGGAGGTCTCCACCAGCCTGCCGGTGAGCATCCCGACCATCGCCGCGAGCCGACCCAGCAGTTGCTCGTGTTCCACGCCCATCGCCCGTGCCAGGTCAGCGCCGTAGCCGTCCGGGCTCTCCACATGTCGGTGCGGACGGGACCAGGCGAGACGGTGTTGACGCGTACGCCCTGCGGGCCGAGTTCCTCGGCCAGGGCCTTGCCGAACGCGGTCAGTGCCGCCTTGGCCGTGGTGTAGGTGATCGGGCCCGCGTGCGGCACCCGGGCGCCGTTGGAGGAGATGTTGGCGACGGAACCCCGGGCGGCGGTCAGGTGGGGCAGGGCGGCCCTGGTCGTGCGGGCCGCGGCCAGGAAGTTCAGGTTGAACGTCTCGCACCACTGCTGAGCCGTGAAGCCGGCGAAGCCGCCGAGCTGCCCCTGGCCGCCGTCACCGCCGCCGACGTTGTTGACCAGCAGATCGAGTGCGCCGAGCTCGGCGGCGACCCGGTCCACCAACCGGCCGGGGCCCTCCGGAGTGGACAGGTCGACGCGACACCGCGCCACCGCTGGTCGCCCTCTACTGTGCGGCATCGGCCGGCAGGGCGACAGAGCCCTGGGCCGGTGACCGGAGACCGGGACCGCGGGCCCTTTGCGGGTCGGTCTAAGGTCTGAGGTATGAGTTCGGACGAGGGAACCGTGCGTGTCGACAGCTGGATCTGGTCGGTCCGGCTGACCAAGACCCGTTCGCTGGCGGCGACCGCCTGTCGGGCGGGACACGTCCGCGTCAACGGCACGCGGGTGAAGCCGGCGCAGCTGGTGCGCCCCGGGGACGAGGTACGGCTGCAGCACGAGGGCCGGGAGCGGATCGTGGTCGTCTCACGGGTGATCAGCAAGCGGGTCGGTGCGAGCGTCGCCACCGAGTGCTACATCGACAACAGCCCGCCGCCGCCGACCCGCGAGGAGATCGCCTCGGTCGGCCTGCGCGACCGGGGCACCGGGCGGCCGACCAAGCGCGACCGTCGTGACCTGGACCGGCTGCGCGACCTGGAGCAACTGCACGGTCGGTGACGCAACCGGGCCCAGGCGGTCCGGTACCCGGGCGCGGTGGTGGCCGGGCGGCGCTCCGGCACGCCGACGCCCGCCTCGCCGCGGTGGCGGGGCGGGCGCGGGACGGGTGAGGTCAGTGCCCGGCTGTGGCCGAGGCGTCCGCCGGGGCGTCCAGGACACCCAGGACGTCGTTGACGATGGCGACCAGATCGGCTGCGATCGCCGCCAGGTCGCCGGGGATGGCCGCGGCGTTGCCGGCCTCGATGTCGGCGATCAGCTTGGCGAGGTCGGCATTCAGCTTGGCGATGTCGGACGCCAGGCTGCGGGTTTCGGCACCATCTCTGGTGGCGGCCTTCTCGGCCTGCTTCTGCAGGGCGGCGGCCGCCGCCTTCGCAGCGTCCACCTGGGTCCGGAGGGTGGCCTTGTCCACCTGGGGGTTGGTCTTGGCGGAGGCCGCGACGGCGTCGACCTTGCTGGTGAGGTCGCCGAGCAAGCCTAGCTGGTGGATCTGCTGGAGCGACTGCATCTGTTCCGCCTGTCCCGCCCGGGTGGTGGCGGTCCGCGAGGTCGGCGCGGTGGCCGCGCTCGCCTCGACGGTGGTGGCAAGGGCTCCGGTGAGCGCGACACCGGCGAGTGCCGCGATGATCCGCTTGTTACGCATGGAACAACCTTTGCTGTGTGTATTGAGGCCGCAAGGGGCGGCGATGGTCAGCCTCACCCGCCCCATTACGGTCCGCAACCGCAAAGCTCCCAACGGTTACATCACTCTCGGTCGGCCTTAGTCCGACGGCACCATCCGGGCCACCAGTGAGATCGCGATCAGCATTGCCGAGCAGGCCACCAGGCTGAGGCCGAGTGCCATGGCACCCACGGTCAGCCGGCGGCTCCACCCACTGGTCGACAGCCGGTCCGCGAGTACCGGAGCGGCGTGTCCGAGTGCGGCGCCCGCCGCCACGACACCGGCGACCACGCCGGCCAGGCAGATGCAGATGGTGGAGAGGTCCTCGGTGACGGGTGAGAGGCCGACGCGGTGGATGCTGCCGTCGGTCGCGTACTGGACCTGGATCCGGGCGCCGACCGGCTCGTCGAAGTTCAGTGTGGCGTCGGCTTCCAGGAGCCGGCCGTCGGTGGCGGTGGCCGGGCCGTGGCAGATCACGCGTCCCCGGGTGACCTGGACGCGAGCATGCGAAGCCACCGTGAACCGGCCGACGACACCGGCTTCGCGCATCGCGTACCGAAGGTCCCCGGCCCGGCTCTCCACCGCGTGGCCACAGCCGACGAGCAGTCCCGTGGCGACCAGCAGCATTACCGCCACAAGCCCCCAGCCGATGTCCGGCTTTCGCTCCGCGGATGCCCGCCCTGTTCCCGGCACAGCTCCACTCCCCCTTGCCGCGGGCCCGCTCCGGCCGCGCCGGGCACGCATCATGCCAGCTCGGCTCACCACCGTCGCAGCCGGGTCCGGTCGCGGGCAGGGGTCTTGGGGCGTCCGGGTCCTGGGCGCGGCGAGCGGTCGTCAACTCCCGATAGATGCACGGCCTTCCGCCCATGGGACCGGCGACTTCGCGGCCCGGCCCGATCCGTGGCGCGGCGGCCCGCGCGGCAGGCCGGGCCCGACCCGTGGTCGGGCACTGGTGCGGCTGCTGCTGCGCGTCCGTCCGGAGTGCGGGCGCCCGGCCAGGTGTCAGGCGAGCAACCCGCCGGTGTACGGGTCCTCGGCGAGCATCCGCCAGGAGTGGCCGGAGGTCTCGAACGCCTGAGGATCGACGGCCTCGACCATGGCATCGACGTGGCTGCCCAGCAATGCCCGGGGGTCGAACAGCTCCCAGTCGCCGGCACCGTAGTCCCAGCGGGCCCACTCGTCCCGTAGCCGCCCGTACGTCCAGCAGGCGTAGAGCAGGGTGGACAAGTCCCGGTGAAGGTAGGCGGCGGGGCCGCCGTCGTCGTACCAGTCCGGCAGCTCCAGCCGTCCGGTGGCGCCGTCGAGGGCGACCACGAGATCGTGCGGCCACCGGCCGACGGCTATGTAGTCGCGCTGGTGGGCGCGTTCGGTGGCGGTGCCGGGGTGGGCCTGCGCCATCGTCCGGAGCGGTTCCGCGTCGACGCTGAACAGCTCGCCGTCGAGGGGCAGCCCGACCTCGGTGAGCAGGAGCCGGGTGGGTTCGTGGGTGAGCCCGGCCGGGAGCTCCTGCGGCTGGTAGCGGCGCACCTCGCCGCTCCCGTCGATGGCGGCGAGCTCCGCGACCAGCTCGGGCTCGAACTCGTAGGCGAGACCGCCCGGTTCACCGGGGCGGGCGCCCCAGTGCAGGGCGCGGACCAGCAAGGTGGTGGGCCAGTGCGCGGGTGGCGTGTCGGCCTCGAACAGCCTGGGGTCGATGGCCCGGAACCGCTGCTCGGCGGCCGCGATCACCTCCGCGCCCGCCGTGCGAGTCGGTCTGCCGGGCGGCCGGTTCGACCGACTCGACCTCACGGATCAGCCCGGCGAGCGCGGGCAGGTCGGAGGCGATCAGGTCCCGCAGGAGCTCGCTACCGACCCGGTCGGCGAGGTGGACCTCGCCCGTCGCCCCGTCCAGCACCACAGCGGTGCCGCAGTAGTCGGTCTCGCCGAGGACCAGCCATCGCCCGTCATCGGCTGCCCCCTCCCCCGGGCCGAGCTGCTGCAGCCTTTCTGCGCTCAGGCCGTTGAACACCAAGTCCGCTCCCGCCGCGGGCAGGCCCTGCTCGGTCAGGAAGCGCCGCGTCGGACCGTGCGTCAGCCCGTCCGGCAGCGCCTGCTCCGCCAGCCGGACCAGCCCGTGCCGGTCCGTTCGCCGTCCACTGTCCACGGCTTGCCGCCTCCCCTGCCGCCGCCTTCACCGGAGCGCCGATCCTATCGGGCGCCACTGACGACCCGCCGGTCAGCCGGGAGGGCTCCGGTCCGCCCCGGGCTGCCGACCGGCCCGGACCAGCCGGGTTACATTGAGCAGGACAGGACCGGCGGGCCAGCCGGCAGGGAGGTGGCCGATGCACTCGATCACCGACTGGCTGCGCGGCCTCTCCGGCCCGGTGGTCTACGCCGTCGTCGCCGCACTGGTCTTCGCGGAGGACGCGCTCTTCTTCGGCTTCGTACTGCCCGGCGAGACCGCGGCCGTCCTCGGCGGTGTCCTCGCCCACCAGGGCAGGGTCTCCATCGGCTGGCTGATCCTGGCCGTGGTCGGCGCGGCCATCGTCGGTGACTCGGTCGGCTACGAGATCGGCCGCCGCGCCGGTCCGATGATCTTCGGCTCCCGGCCGCTGCGGCGGCACCGCGACCGGCTCGCCGACGCCCAGGACCTGATCCGCCGACGCGGCCCGGTGGCGGTCTTCGCCGGCCGCTTCGTCGCGTTCTTCCGGGCGACGATGCCCGCCCTGGCCGGCAGCTCGCACATGCCCTACCGCCGATTCCTGCTGTTCAACGCGCTCGGCGGCGTGACCTGGGGCACCGGTTTCCCACTGCTGGGCTACTTCGCCGGCTCCGCCTACAGCCGCGTCGAGGGAGCCGTCGGGCGTACCACCGCCGTTCTGCTCGCCGTCGTGGCGATCGCCGTCCTGGCCGCCTGGCAGCTGCGCCGCCGCGGCATCATCGGGCGCCGGCACCGGGACGACGACCGTGAAGGCAGGCGCTGAAGCGCGGCCAGTACGGGCGGCTCCCGGGGCAACCGCACGATCCGGCGGTCAGGCCGTCCCCGCGTCCGACCGGACGTCGTACTCCCGGCGGGCCGCGTGGGTCTCTCCGATCCGTTCCTCGGCCCAGTGTTTGCGGGCGACGATCAGCCGCAGCAGGCTCCGCCCCAGCACGGTCAGGACGGGCAGCTGACCCTGCGGGTGGCCGGGACGTACCCGCTGGCGGAGGCCGCCGCGGCGCACCGGCGGCTGGCGAAGGGCGGGGTCCGCGGACGGCTGGTCCTGGTGCCCTGACCGACCGGGGCGGCGGGCCGCGGCGCGGGCTCCCGACGGACTGCCCTGCTGCCCATGGGCTCCGACCGGAGCGAAGGAGCCGGGCCGCCGAGGACGCGGCTCCTCCGCAGCCCGGCGGCCTTACGGCCGGTCACGGCACGCGCGGGTACCCCCGACGGAGCCGCCGGCTCATTCCGGCACCCGCCGCCTGCCGCCCGTCGCCCGTCGTCCGCTGTCCGCTGTCCGCTGTCCGCCGCCCGCGAGGGCGGAGCCGAGCGGCCACGGCACCGGGACGGAGTGTCCACAGCAGGCGCCCTTCGCCCGGGCGAACGATCGTTCACCCGGGCGTCACCGTCACCCCGGACGGCCTCTCCGTCCGGCGTCGCTCTGCCCTTCGGCAGCTCGAGGGAGATCATGGAATGGCCGGTTGACGCGTGTGGCCCAGGGAGCAGCGGCAAGACGCCGAATGGGAAGGAGCGGCCGGGATGAGCAGGAGCGATCCGCCCGGGGCCGGCCTCGAATGCGCTGGCCCACTGGCGCCTGGCGGTCTGCTGGACATGCTCGCGATCGCGGCGGCGGTGCTCGACGCGAAGGGGCGGATCGTGTTCTGGAGCCCGCAGGCCGAGGCCCTGTTCGGGTACACCGCCGAGGAGGCACTCGGCAAGCCCGCGGCGAAGCTGCTGGTGGATGAGCCGGACTTCGAGCGCGTTCTCACCCTGTTCGCCCGGGTGATGGCGGGCGAGGGGCCCTACGTCGGCACCTTCCCGGTGCGGCACAAGGACGGTCACCGGCTGCTGACCGAGTTCCGCAACGTGCGGCTGCAGGACGAACACGGCCGCGTCTACGCCCTCGGGCTCGCTTCCGACCGGGAAACGGTACGGCGGGTCGAACGCGACCTGGCGCTCTCCGAGCGGTTGGTCTCGCACTCCCCGGTCGGCCTGGCGGTGCTGGACACCGACCTGCGCTACGTCCTGGTCAATCCCGCGCTGGAACGAATCAACGGCCTGCCCGCCGAGGAGCACCTCGGCCGGAGGGCGGGCGAGGTGCTGCCCTTCCAGGACACCGATGCCGTCGAGTCCGTGATGCGCCGGGTCCTGGCCGACGGCACCCCGCTGGTGAACCGGCGCTCGGTCGGCTACCCACCGGGCGATCCGGAGACCGAGCACGCCTGGCGGGCGTCGTACTTCCGGCTTGAGGATCTCAGTGGCCGGGTGATCGGCCTGGCGGTGTCCGTCCTGGACGTCACCGAGCAGCACCAGGTCGCCACCGAGGCCGCCCAGGCCCGCTCCCGGCTCGCCCTGATCGCCGACGCCTCCGTACGTGTCGGCACCACCCTCGACCTGGACACCACCGCTCGCGAGCTGGCCGACATCGCCGTGCCCGAACTCGCCGACATCGCGGCGGTCGACGTCCTCGAATCCGTCCTGGACATCCTGGACGTCGGGCGCGGCACCGACGCACCGCCCGGCGGACTGTCGTTCCGGGCCCTCGCGGTCAAGGCCGCCCGGCCCACACCGGCCGCCCGCGCGGCCGACCCGGTCGGCGAGCCGGCGGCCTACGGTGCGGACCGCCTGGTCACCCGGTGCGTGGCCACCGGCAGACCCGTCCTGGTGGCCCGGGTGCGGCCGGAGGACCTGCCCCGCATCGCCCGGGACGGCGAGGCCGCCCGGCTGCTGGCGGAGGCCGGACTGCGCTCCTATCTCGCGGTGCCGCTGATCGCCCGCAGTGAGGTCATCGGCGTCCTCGACCTCAAGCGCACCGACACCCCGCGCCCCTTCGACCACGACGACGTCATCCTCGCCAGCGAACTCGCCGCCCGCGCGGCGGTCTCCATCGACAACGCCCGCTGGTACCAGAGCCAGCGCCACGCGGCCCGCGCCCTCCAGCGCCACCTGCTGCCGCACCACCCGTCCCTGCGGCCGGGCCTGGAGATCGCCTCCCGCTACCGGCCCGCCGGAGCGGCGGTGGACATCGGCGGCGACTGGTTCGACGTCATCCCGCTGGCCGGTGACAAGACCGCCCTCGTGATCGGCGACGTCATGGGCCGGGGCCTCAACGCCGCCGCCACCATGGGCCAACTGCGTACCGCCACCCGCACGTTGGCCGATCTCGACCTCGCCCCCGACGAGGTGCTGTACCACCTCGACCGCATCACCGCCGGCCTGGACGACACCATTGCCACCTGCGTCTACGCCGTCCACGACCCCCATCTCGCCCGGTACCGCATCGCCGGTGCGGGGCACCTGCCGCCCGTGCTCATCCCCGTCGACCGGGCACCGGAGCTGGTCGACCTGCCCACCGGATCCCCTCTCGGCGTCAGCGGGGGCGACTTCCGGGCCGTCACCGTCGACTTCTCCGTCGGCCACCAACTCGCCCTCTACACCGATGGGTTGGTCGAGACCCGGGACCAGGACATCGACGCCCGGCTCCAGGTGCTCCTCAACCTGCTCGAAGACCGGCCCGGCTCGCCGGAGGAGACCTGCGACTTGCTCCTGGACAGCCTGCACAACCCCGACGAGCCCGACGACGTGGCACTGCTCATCGCCCGCGCCCGGCCCCTTGCCCCCGGCACGGGACCGGAACGCACCTGAAACCCTGAACCGTCCGTGGATCACGAGGCTTCCCCGGGGCGCTGACCACGGTTTCCAGGCTCTCGTACGAGACACTGCGGGTGGCCGGGCCCGGCGACCGGACCTTAACGGCCACGGAGATCGCCGGGAGCATGCAGATCGGGCCGGCTGCGCGCCGGTCAGGCCGCGCGGACGTGACGGGGCCGCCGCCGCACGGGCAGCGGAGCGGGAGCAGGCAGCGGAGCGGAAACAGGCAGCGGAGCGGGAGAGGGAGGACGGTGCGGTGATGCGGCCATGGCGGTTCGTGGTGTGGTTCGGCACGATCAGCATGCTGGCGGACTTCGTCTACGAGGGGGCCCGGTCGATCACCGGCCCGCTGCTGGCGTCCCTCGGTGCCTCCGCCGCCGTGGTCGGTGCGGTGACCGGTGCGGGCGAAGCCGCGGCACTCGGGCTGCGGCTGGTGTCCGGACCGCTGGCGGACCGGACCCGCCGCTACTGGACGATCGCGATCACCGGCTACACGCTCACGGTGGTGTCGGTGCCGCTGCTGGGGATCGCCGGGGCGCTGTGGCCGGCGTGCGTGCTGGTGATCGCCGAGCGGGTCGGCAAGGCCGTGCGCTCCCCGGCGAAGGACACCCTGCTCTCCCACGCGACCGCCGCCACCGGGCGCGGGCGCGGTTTCGCGGTGCACGAGGCGATGGACCAGGTCGGCGCGGTGATCGGCCCGCTCACGGTCGCCGGGATGCTCGCCTGGACCGGCAGCTACGGCCCGGCGCTCGGCGTCCTCGCCGTCCCCGGGGTGCTGGTCCTGACGCTGCTGTGCTGGCTGCGGCTCCGGGTGCCCGACCCGACCCGCTACGAGACCGCGGCCGAGCCGGTCCGCACCGACACCGCTGACCGGGACAGCGAGCGCCTGCCGAGGGCGTTCTGGCTGTACGCGACGTTCACGGCTGCGACGATGAGCGGGTTCGCCACGTTCGGCGTGCTCTCCTTCCACCTGGTCGAGCGCCACCTGCTGGCCGCCTCCCTGGTCCCGGTGCTGTACGCCGGGGCGATGCTGGCCGCCGCGCTGGGCGCGCTGGCCACGGGCTGGCTGTACGACCACATCGGCACCCGAGGCCTGACGGTGCTGCCACTACTGGCGGCCGCCGTCCCGGCAACGGCGTTCACCGACAGTCTCCCGGCGGTGGTGGCGGGCTCGCTGCTGTGGGGTGCCGCGACGGGTGTTCAGGAGTCCACGCTGAGGGCCACGGTGGCGGATCTGGTGGCCGGTCCCCGACGGGCCACCGCCTACGGCGTCTTCGCCGGCGTGGTCGGCGCAGCGACCTTCGCGGGCGGCACGCTGACCGGAGTGCTCTACACGGTCTCGATCCCCGTACTGATCACCACGGTCGCCGCGATCCAGTCCGCCGCACTGATCCTGCTGGCCGTCACCCTCGTCCGCCGTGCCTGACCCTCGGGCGGAGCTTCCCCGCGGGGTGGTGTCCGGCTCGGACGTTCGTGCTCCCGGTGTTCCCGAAGGGTGCGCCGCCTCCGCCGTGCGGCGTGCGGACGCAGGTCAGCGCCGCAGTCCGGTTCCGCGGCCTCGCCGCCCGGCGCCGACTGCTCCACGGTGTGGACGCGGTCGACGAGACTCCGCAGGACCGCTGGGACACCGAGGCTTGGTACGAAGCGGATCCCGCGGCACCGGGCAAGGCGCCCACCCGTACCGACCGGCGTGGGAGGCTACGGGGGCACCGCTTCCGCTCACCGCACCCAGGAGCCGCTCCATGCACCGCCCGCGCGCCACCTTCCGACTCGACGCGCTCGCCTCCGGGCACCCGACGGGCATCCTCGACGCCGCCGAGCAGGCCGAACGCCGGGGCATGGACCGGCTGATGGTCTCCGAGACCGCGTACGACCCGTTCGTCCAGCTGGCCCGCGCGGCCGACCGGACCAGCACGATCGAACTGGCCACCGGCGTCGCCGTCGCCTTCGCCCGCACCCCGATGACCCTCGCCTACCAGGCCTGGGGGCTGCACGCCGCCTCCGGCGGACGGGCCGTCATCGGCCTCGGCTCGCAGGTCAAGCCGCACATCGAGAAGCGTTTCGGGATGCCCTGGGACCGGCCGGCCGCGCGGATGCGCGAGTACGTCCACGCGGTGCGGGCGATCTGGCACAGCTGGCAGACCGGCGAACGGCTGCGGTTCCGCGGTGACTTCTACGCCCACACGCTGATGACCCCGGTCTTCTCCCCCGACCCGGTCCCCACCGGCGTGCCCCGGATCCTGCTGGCCGGTGTCGGCCCGCTGATGACCCGCACCGCCGGCGCGGTCGCCGACGGCTTCCTCAGCCACCCCTTCACCTCGGTCGCCTACCTGACCGGGCAGGTGTTGCCCGGCCTGACCGAGGCCCGTGCCCGGGCCGAGGCCGACGGCGCCGCCTGGACCGCCCGGCCCTTCGAGATCGCCGGCAGCGTGCTCACCGCCACCGGCCGGACCGAGGAGCAACTGCGCGCCAACCTGGCCGGCGTACGCGAGCGGCTGGCCTTCTACGCCTCCACACCCGCCTACCGCCCGGTGCTCGCCCAGCACGGCTGGGAGGACCTCCAGGAAGAGCTGCACCGGCTCTCGGTACGCGGACGCTGGCAGGAGATGGCCGAGCTGATCGACGACGAGGTGTTCGACACCTTCGCGGTCGCCGGCCCGGTCGAGGACGTCGCCCGGGAGATCCACCGCCGCTACGCCGGCCTGGTCACCCGGCTCTCCGTCAGCCTGCCGGACGGCGCCGACCCGGCACTCGGCCTGGACGTCCTGGACGCCGTCCGCGCACTGGACTGAGCCGGCCGCGCCGGAGCCGCCCCAGGCGCAGGCACTCCTCGCAGCCCCGCGGGGTGTGCGGCACCACCTCGCGGACGAGGGCGAGATGCGGATCCGGTACGGCGGTCATCGTGAGCCTCCTGGAGTGATCAGCCGGGCCGGCGGCCGGCGATGGCCCGCTCCACCCCCGTTGTCGGGCCGACGGCAATGGGACCGTTCCAGCGCGGCGCAGGTCAACTCATTTACCGCGAAGGCGAGTCGGAGACCGAGCCGCGGCCTCCTTGCGGCAGGAAACCCCGGAGCGGCCGCGGGTTCACACCGGGCGCCCGGGCGGGTCCTGCACGACACCGGCAATCACGGCGGTCACGACCCGGTGGACTGCTTCGGCCTCCGGCGGGGCGCCCTTCCGGTCGGCGAACAGCAGGTGCGCGGCGCCGATCAGCGTGGGAGCGAGCGTGTCGACATCGGCTTCGGCCGCGATGCGGCCCAGTTCGCGCTCGGCCGCGAGGTAGGAGGCGATCGCGGCCGCGGCCTCCGTCAGGACCGGGACTCCGGCCGGCCTGGTCCGGCGCAGCCGGGCGCGCAGGTCGTCCCGGAAGGTGACCAGGGCGATGATGGCCACGGCGACCGACTCGAAGAGCTCCGTCAGCACGCGGACGAGGTGGGTGGCGACGGTGCCGGTCCCGGCCAGGTCGCGCAGGACGGCGGCCTGGCCGTCGATCCGGCCGACGCGGTCCTGCACGAGCTCTGCCAGGAAGGCGTCGAAATCGGCGAAGTGCCGGTGCAGCACGCCCTTGGCGCAGCACGCCTCCGTGGTGACCGCCCGACTGGTCAGCGCGTTCGGCCCGTCCCGGAGCAGGATGCGCTCGGCGGCGTCGAACAGTTGCCGCCGTACGTCGTGGATGGCCACCCCTGTCGGCACGGTGTACCCCTTCTTGCCTCGATCGATCCCACCCGGTTGACGGGTGGGCAGATGCCCACTCATAGTGGGCGCATGCCCACTTTACCTCCGGAGCGGACTCCGCCCTCCAGCTACGAGCCTCACCAAGTCCGGGCGCTGGCCGAGTCGTTCGGCACGGACCCGGAACGCTATGACCGGGCCAGGCCCCGCTACCCGAACGCGATGGTGGAGGCGATCGTCGCCGCCTCCCCCGGGCCCGACGTGGTGGACGTCGGTACCGGCACCGGCATCGCGGCCCGGCAGTTCCAGGCGGCCGGCTGCACGGTCCTCGGGGTCGAGGTCGACCCGCGGATGGCCGCGTGGGCGCGGCAGCGCGGACTCGAGGTCGACGTGGCGACTTTTGAAGCCTGGGACCCGGCCGGCCGGACGTTCGATGCCGTCGTCTCCGGGCAGACCTGGCACTGGGTGGACCCGGTCGCGGGCGCGGCGAAGGCGGCCGAGGCACTGCGCCCCGGCGGTCGGCTGGCCGTGTTCTGGAACGTGGACCAACCGCCGCCCGAACTCGCGGAAGCCTTCGCCGCCGTCTACCGCCGGGTGCTGCCCGACTCGCTCGCCTCCCGCCGATGGACCACGACCGGCTCCGACGGATTCGCGACGCTGTCCACCAGGGCGGCCGACGGGATCCGGGAGACGGTCGCGTTCGGCGAGCCGGAGCAGTGGCGGTTCGACTGGGAACGGTCCTACACCCGCGACGAATGGCTGGACCAGCTGCCCACCACCGGCGGCCACACCCTGCTCCCGCCGGCCAAGTCCGAGGAGGTGCTGGCGGGCATCGGGGCCGCTGTCGACTCGGTGGGAGGCAGCTTCACGATGCGCTACGCCGCCGTTGTGGTCACCGCTGCGCGAACCGGCTCCGGCTGACCCGGATCCACAGGTCGGTCCGCCGGCGGATTCGCCGACTCGTACCGCACGCCGGCCCGTTGTCCTGCGGGCAGCCGGAGGACGCGCTGCCGGGCGGCTCGCCCGATCGGCTTGGGCGTGCCACCCGGCAGGCGACCGGGCCACCCTGGCTACCGCTTCCAGGGCCGGGCGAACTCGTGCAGCGCCGCCAGGGCGGCCGGAGCGAGCATCCGGTCGTTGACGGAGGTACCGGCCGGGTGGAGGAAGTGGTCCACACCGTCGAGGGCGCGCAGGCCGGGACCGGTGGTGTGTGCCTGGGTCAGCGCGGCGAGCAGCGGCGGCGTGGTCGTGCAGGGCACGTTGGCGTCGGCGGCGCCGCAGGTGACGGTGACCCGGGTGCCGGGGTGCAGACCACGGGCGACGTCCGGCGGGTAGACGGCGTCGTCGCTGCGCACGAAGCGGGCGTTGTCCGGGCCGAACAGCGCGTTCAGCAGTGCGGCGAGCGGCGGCAACAGGGTGCTGGTGTCGGCGGGGCGGCCGGCCCGGAAGTCCGCGATGGCGGCGGCGACGCCCGCCTCGTTGGCCTGGGCCACCGCTGCGCTGAACTGTCCGGCCGCCACGCCCTGGTCGAGTTGGGCGTCGAGCTGGAAGCCGAACATGTCGAGGAAGTGCTCGTCCTGCGGCGCGAGCAGGGCCAGCCCTGCGGGCGCGGGCCGTACGGTCCGGGCGAGCAGTAGCGCCTGCATGCCGCCCTCGCTGTGGCCGACGACCAGCAGGGCGTGCGGGTCCGCCTCCGGCTGCGCGCGCAGGGTGGCGTAGGCGGCCGCGGCCTGGCGGGTGAAGGCCGCCAGATCGATCCGGCCGGGATCACCCTGGTAGGCGCCGGACCCCGTCCGGCCGGTGAAGTACTTGTCGAAGCGCAGTGTCATGACGCCGTCTCCGCCGAGGGTTCCCGCGACCAGCGCGAGCGTCCCCGGCATGAGCTCCGGCGGCTGGTTGCCGTCACGGTCCGTGCTGCCGCTACCCGGCAGCAGCAGGGCCGCCGCCAGCCGTTGGCCGGCACGGTGGGCGGGCACGTGCAGGGTGCCGTACGCGGTGGTGCCGTCCACGGTGAACCGCACCTCACGATCGGCCGCGGGGACGACCGCCGCGTCGTGCTCGACCGCGCTCGCTGCCGGGGCGGCTAACCCCGCCACGGCGGCTGAGGCCACCAGCACAGCGGTCACCCGGGTACGCCAACGCATCTCTGTCTCCTTCGAGTTGGGGTCTGACTTTCAGGTCCGGCTCCGGATCAGGAGCCGGAAGTCAGCGGCCGATCAGCTGCATCACGAGGATGAATCCGAGGAACACGCCGATCGGCAGCAGGGCGCGCGGGTTGCCGAAGTTGAGGCTCCAGCCGATGCCGAACCGCTTGCCGACGAAGATCGCCGGGTCCTGGCGGTTGACGTAGACCACGCCGCCGAACCGCCAGTACCGGTCGTCGTCCCGGTGCACCGCATCGGTCCGGGCGGGCTCCGTGCCGTCCTCACCTTCCGGTACCGGCAGCCGACTGCCGGTGCGGCCGGTGCGGATCGCGACGGCGACGACGGCGACCATGCCGGCCCCGGCCGGTGCCAGCACGGGCAGCAGCGCGAGGCTTCGATCACCGTCCCAGACCTGCCAGCCCGCGCACAGGACCGTAACGTCGACGCAGGCGGTCAGCACCAGCAGCGCTGCCGACATCCGCACGATGTACCGGCGGTGCTGGAACGCGCTCGCGCCCGGCCGGGCCGGGTCCAGCTCCGCCCGGGAGCGGAAGGCGTACCAGGTCACCACCAGCAGCAGAGTGGTGACCGCGAGCTGTACGAAGACCGGAGAGAACGCGCTGCCGACCGACTTCGCGGCGTACCGGTCGACCGTCCCGCTGTCGCCGTAGTGCATCGGCAACTGGTCCGGCATCGACGGGTAGCGGACGACCGCCGCCACCGCGGTGACCGCGAGAACGGCCAGTGCCGGCACGGCCCACGGCCAGGGGAACCGCTCGGGACGGGTCCGCAGCGAGGTGTCCGCGACCACGGCCTGGCGCAGTCCGGCATACCAGTCCTCGCGCCGCTTGACGGCCAGGATCGCGCGCCGGGCACGGAGGTACCCGATCCCGGACACCGCGAGGACGGCGACGGACGGGAAGCCGGCCAGCGGCGTGCGCGGGTCGGCGAAGGCGAGCACCAGCCCGGCCGCGACCAGCACCCCGCCCACTCCGCCCACCAGCCAGCGGTACGCGCGACGCTGCGCGGCGATCACCGGGGCGTCCGCACGGGCGGGCGGTGTCCGCACACCGAAGGGCAGGGTCGGCCCGGTGAGGGAGGGCATCAGCCACGCCGTCAGCAGGACCACGGAAGGTATGACCTCTTGAATCACAGCTGTTCCGGTCGTCATGCCGGCTCTCCTCGACTTCCTCGCCCCGTACCGGACTTCACGTCCGGTCCCACGTCGTGTCCCGCACCCGGCCCCGTGCCCGGTGCCACGCCTCACTCCACGCCGAACGAGCCGACCACCCGCCCGCAGGCCTCCAGCACGGCCGTCCCGTCCATCCCCTGCGCGACCGCTTCGGCGAGCAGCGTCCGCAGCCGGCCCGGCCATTCTTCGGTGAACCCGGGCGGCGGCGGCCCGGAGCCCGGGTCGCGCTGAACGACCGCACCGCTCTTGCGGTTCAACCTCAGCAGGCCCTCCTGACGCAGCAGGTCGTAGGCCTTGTTGACGGTGTGGAAGTTGATGCCGAGGTCGCTCGCCAACTGCCGGGTCGACGGCAGCGCGCTCCCCTCGGCCAGATCCCCCGCGGCGATCGCCTCGACGACCCGATCCCTGATCTGCTGGTAGATCGGGACGTCGCTGCTCAGATCGATGCTCAGGATCACACTGCCTCCGGCTGACTATCTGCTCTAGTACTTATAGAACAGACAGGCAGGCGTCAGCAAGTGATCCATGCCTACGGCAGCCCGCCCGGGGCCCGAACCAGGGCGGCGAAGGCCGCGCCCCCGCCCGCCCGTGCCCGCCCGTGCCCGCCCGTGCCCGCCCGTGCCCACCTGTGCCGCCTTCGGGCAGAATCACCGCATGCGGCAGATCATCGTCATCGGCATCGGGGCGGGCGACCCCGACCACCTCACCCTGCAGGCGGTCAAGGCCATCGCCCGCACCGACGTCTTCCTCATCCTCGACAAGAGCGCGGAGCGCCAGGATCTGATCCGGCTCCGCCGGCAGCTGCTCGACGAGCACGCCCGCCCCGGCCACCGGCTCGTCGCCGCCCCCGACGCCGAACGCGACCGCACCGCACCCGGCTACCGGGAGGCCGTGGACGACTGGCGGCACCGGCGCGCAGACCTGGTGGAGCGGCTGATCACCGAGCACATCGGCCCGGACGAGACGGGAGCTCTGCTGGTCTGGGGCGACCCGAGCCTGTACGACAGCGTCATCGCCGTCGTCGCGGAGGTCCTGGCCCGGGGCCGGGTCACGTTCGAGTACGAGGTGGTGCCGGGCATCAGCAGCGTGTCCGCGCTGGCCGCCCGGCACCGCACCACCCTCACCAGCGTGGGCCGGCCGCTCCAGATCACCACGGGCCGCCGCCTGACCGCCGAAGGCATCCCCGACGGCGTGGACGACGTGGTGGTCATGCTGGACGGCCGGGCCGCCTTCACCGGCATCGACCCGAGCGGCCTGGACATCCACTACGGCGCCTACCTCGGCACCCCCGATGAGATCCTGGTCGCCGGCCCCCTGGACGAAACCGCCCCTCGCATCGCCGAGCTCCGCAGGCAGGCCCGCGCGCGCAAGGGCTGGATCATGGACACCTACCTACTGCGCCGTTCCACCGACTGACGTCCGCCGGCCGTCGCCACGGCCCACGGCCGATCGGACGGCCCCACCCGCACCGCGTTCGACGGCCACCCGTCTCCTGGCAGCCGTATGCGGCGGCCCGGCATTCCGGACCGCCGCCGATGCGACCTCGCCTGCCCCGAGGCGACCGGGGGAACGGCTACTGCGCCGTCCAGCGCTGGTTGGCGCCGCCGTTGCAGCCGTAGACCTCGACCGTGGTGCCGTTGACGTTGCCGGGCGGGAGGTTGCCGCCGGTGACGTCCAGGCAGAGGCCGTACTGGCTGGGGGTGGTGATGGAGCCGTCGGCGTTGAGCCGCCACTTCTGGGCGGCGCTGCCGTCGCAGGGCTGGATCACCACCGACGTGCCCCAGGCCAGGCTGCCGCCCGCGCCGCCGAGGCACTGGGTGCCGTTGTAGGTGCGCAGGTCACCGTTGGAGGTGAAGGACCATGCCTGGTTGGCACCGCCGTTGCAGTCCCAGATCTCGATCTTGGTGCCGGGCGCGGTCTGGTTGTTCCAGGCGTCCAGGCAGCGGCCGGAGGAGGCGGAGACCAGCTTGGTCGCCGTGCCGGAGGTGACCGGGCGGGCGGCGACCCGGTACAGCACCGTGCCGCCGGCCGGCACGGTGGCGCTGATCGTGCCGTCGGCGCTGACCGAAGTGCTGTGCGCCCAGAGGTCGTTGAGCGCGTACCCCGAGCTGCTGGTGGGCAGTCCGACCGCGCTCGCGGTGGTGGAGACCACGGCCGGTGCGGAGGTCTCGTTGATCAGGGCTACCGCCACGTCGCCGCCCGCCAGCGGGCGGCGCAGCACGTCCAGGCCGCCCGCGGTGGAGAGCGCCGTGCCCTGCTGTCCGAGGCTGTCCTGGTCGACGGCGATCACGTCCCGGTTCAGGTAGACGCTCAGGTCCTGCTGGCTGATCGGGTAGCCCGAGCTGCCGGCGGCCGCGGCCGTGCGCAGGTCAGCTCCGGAGATCAGCGGGGCGGCAAGCACGGCGGCGGCGGAGAGTTCGGTCTTCTCCTGGTCGTAACTGAGGCGCTGGTCGGGGTTGTTGGCGATGGAGGAGTAGTTGCCGGTCTCCAGCATGTCGATGTCGTTCCAGCCGCCGGGCCCGGCGTACTGCGCCTTGTCCAGGTCGGTGTGGATCAGCCTGGTGAGGCCGGCGAAGGAGGCGTCCCGGTCACCGTCGATCCGCCACATGTTGGCGACGCCCTTCCCCCAGACCCACGGCGTCTCGCCCTGCGCGGCGGGCTGGAGCGAGAGGCTGAGCACGACCGGCCGCCCGGTCGCGGCGAGTGCGTCGCGCATCCAGCCGTCCCGGGTCTGCAGCGGCAGCTTCTCGTCACCGACCCGCTGGTTCGGGTCGCTGGCGAGGCAGTTGTCGTACTTGAGGAAGTCGACGCCCCAGCCGGCGATGGTCCGGGCGTCCTGCTGCTCGTGGTCCAGGCTGCCGGGGAAGCCCTGGCAGGTGTGGTAGGTCGGGCTCTCGTAGACGCCGAACTTCAGCCCCTTGCCGTGCACGTACGCGGCGAGCGCTGCCAGGCCGTCGGGGTACTTCTGCGGGTCGGGCACCAGGTTGCCGCTGCTGTCCCGGGTGCGGCTCATCCAGCAGTCGTCGATGGTGAGGTACTGGTAGCCGGCGTCGCGCAGACCGCTCGCGGCCATGAAGTCGGCGGTGTCCTTGACGATCTGTTCGGTCGCGTTGCAGCCGAAGGTGTCCCAGCTGTTCCAACCCATCGGCGGGGTGCGGGCGAGGCCGTTGTCCAGGGCGTGGGCCGGCTCCGCGGCGAGCAGCGGGAGTGCGAGCGCGGGCAGCGAGAGGCAGACGGAGAGCAGGAGGCGCGAGAGCACGCGCATGGGGGCTCCAGGAGGGTCGGAGGGAGGGCGGAGCGGTTGGGGGCCGCTCCGCCCAGGGGTGTCAGGTCTGGCTGAAACCGGTGAAGTCGGCCTCGCCGCTGGTGCCTTCGCTGTGCGAGCTGGTGAACAGGCCGACGTCCTGGGTCGCGGTCACCCCGGGCAGGGTCGCGCTGCCGACCTGGGTCCAGCTGGTTCCGTCGGTGGAGTAGTAGCCGGTGTACGTGGACCCGGAGCGGACCAGCTTGAGCCAGCTCGGGTACGCGGCCTTGCCGCTGCCCTGGTTGGCGGGGGCGCTGTTGGAGTCGAGCTGGCCGCTGCCGGTGCTGTCCCACTGCAGGACGTAACCCTTGCCGGGCGCCTCGGCGAGGATCACGTAGCCCGGGGAACTGTTCGGCTTGGTGATGTCGTCGCGGACCATGATCCCGGCCTTCGCCCAGTCGCTGGTGTATGCCTGGGCGGTGAGCTTGACCACCGTGGTGGAGCCGTCGTGTTCGGCGCCGGGCCGGTAGATGGCGCTGTACTGGTCGACGCCGTAGTACAGGTCGGCGCCGGCGCCGTCGATCGCGAAGCTGCCGTTCTGGGCGCCGAAGACGGCCGTGTTGTCGGTGAAGGTCCGCAGCGGCGCCTGGACGGGTGCGGCTAGCTCCACCTGTTGCGGCGAGCCGCTCTTCTCGACCCCGGCGGGGGTGTCGGCGGTCACCGTTCCGGTCACGGTGGCGTGGGTGATCGGCGCGGGCAGTACGGCGGGCGCGGTGACCTGGAACCGGACGGTGGCCTGCTCGCCGCCGGTGAACCGCGGGAACCCGGTACGGGTGGTCGGTTTGACGGTCCATCCGTTCGGCGCGTCGAGCCCGACGGCCACGTGGCGCGCGGCGCCGACGCCGTTGTTGACGAGGGTCGCGGTCACGGTGGCCGTGCTGCCCGCGGACCACTCCGGCGTGCTGGTCCGCAGCACCAGGTCCGGGGCGTACCGCTCGGGCGTCCTGGTGGGCGCGACCCGGTACATCACCGTGCCGTGTCCCGGCACGGTGGCGCTGATCGTGCCGGCCGTCTCGGTGGTGCGGTGCGCCCACAGGTCGCGCAGCGTGTAGCCCTTGGCGCTCGGTAGCCCGACGGCGGCGGCGGTGGTGGAGATGACGGCGGGCGCGGTGTTCTCGTTGAACAGGGTCACCGCGACGCTGCCGTCGGCGAGCGGCTTGGCCAGGACGTCGAGCCCACCGGTGGTGCTCACCGGCACGCCCTGCCTGCCGAGCCGGTCCTGGTCGACGGCGATGACCTCGCGGTTGCCGTATATCGCCAGGGTGGCCGGGCCGGCGGTGCGCAGATCGGTGCCCGCGATCAGCGGCGCGGCCATCTCGGCCCAGAGCGAGAACTCGGTGC
This sequence comes from Kitasatospora sp. NPDC032150, assembly GCF_055579945.1. Taxonomy (NCBI): domain Bacteria; kingdom Bacillati; phylum Actinomycetota; class Actinomycetes; order Kitasatosporales; family Streptomycetaceae; genus Kitasatospora; species Kitasatospora sp. NPDC032150. The sequence goes on from NZ_JBVIMH010000005.1 coordinate 192,982, forward strand.
GGTCCTCGGTCGGCGTCATGCCGTTGCCGACCTCCAGCATGTCCGGGTCGTTCCAGGCGCCCGGCTTCGCCGAGGCGGCGAGCGGCATGTTCTGGTGGACGATGGACAGCATCCGGCCGTAGGAGGCGTCGATGTCGCCGGTGGTGCGCCAGAGGTTGCCGACCGAGCCGCCCCAGGACGCGACGGACTCCTCGCCCCAGTTGCAGAGGCTGTAGACGATCTGCCGGCCGGTCCTGGCCAGCGCGTCGCCCATGGCCTGGTAGCGCTGCTTGGCGGGCAGGCCCATGTTGTAGCAGTTGTCGTACTTCAGATAGTCGACTCCCCAGGAGGCGAAGGAGTTCGCGTCCTGCTGTTCGTGCCCGAGGCTGCCGGGGTATCCGGCGCAGGTCATCGTGCCGGCGCTCTGGTAGATGCCGAGTTTGAGGCCTTTGGCGTGCACGTAGTCCGCGACGCCCTTGATGCCGTCGGGGAACTTGACAGGGTCCGGCACCAGATTGCCGCTCGCGTCCCGGGACTTGGTGAGCCAGCAGTCGTCGATGTTGACGTACTGGTATCCGGCGGCCTTGAGCCCGCTGGAGACGAGCCGGTCGGCGGTCTGCTCGACCAGCTTCGCGCTGACGTCGCAGCCGAAAGCGTTCCAGTCGTTCCAGCCCATCGGCGGGGTGAGCGCCAGGCCGTTGTCGATCGCGGCGGCGGGTGTGGCGGTGAGGGGGACGGCCGCGAGGGGTGCGGCCGCCAGCGTGGCCGCGACCAGCGCAGCCCACGTCTTGCGCATCGGTTCTCCTGGGTCCGGAAGGGTGGCGGACGGTATACGGCGGAGCTGTTGCCTTGCGCAGGGCGTGGCCAAGAGAACCAAAGTCAACAGAAACCGTCAATACTCAACGCATCAACGCGACATGTTGATCAACCGGGGTGCGCCCGGGTCAGGGCGCGCATCAGGTCGTGATCAGTCCGTGGGAGTCACCTCGCGATGGGACCTGATCCGCAGACAGTGTTGCGTGACGTAAACACAAGTGATCGGCATAGCATGGGAGTTCGGCCGCTCCAGCCAGCCAGGGCAGGTGGACCTGCCTCTGAGGTGCCAGCGGTGTACGAAGGCCGCACTCACGCCCGTTGCTCCACCACAGGGCGAAGTCGACGGATCGCCGAGTATTCCGAGCCAGTGCCGCTCGGCCGTATGAGCGGGCTGGCGTCGAACCCTCGAACGCGCCCGCGCCCGGAAATGGTGTCGGTGCACCGCCAGACGTGTGTTTCTGTTAGAACTTGTTGACTATTGCTCATTTAGCCTTCATATTGAGCACCGCTCGACCTCAACTCCCCACCCTCGCCCCCGTCCTGGAGACCACCCATGGGTCGCAGCAGCCTGCCTTCGACATGCCGCACCGCCCTCAGCGCAGTCCTGGCGCTTCTGGGCGCACTCAGCGGCCTGGCCACGTCACCGGTCGCCCGGGCCGCCCCTGCCTCCACGACGGCCGCCACCTCCACCGCCATCACTGTCGACGGCACCGAGCCGGGCCTCACCTTCGACGGCGTCGGTGCGATCTCCGGCGGCGGCGGCAACTCACGCCTGTTGGTCGACTATCCGGAGCCGCAGCGCAGCCAATTGCTCGACTACCTGTTCAAGCCCGGTTACGGCGCCTCGCTGCAGGTGCTGAAGCTGGAGATCGGGGGCGACACCAACTCCACCGACGGCGCCGAGCCCAGCATCGAGCACACCGCCGGCACCGTCGACTGCGACCAGGGCTACGAGTGGTGGCTGGCCGAACAGGCCAAGGCCCGCAACCCCGGCATCAAGTTCTACGGCCTGTCCTGGGGCGCCCCCGGCTGGATCGGCGGCGGCAACTTCTGGTCCCGGGACACCATCGACTACCTGATGTCCTGGATGGGGTGCGCCGCCAAGCACCACCTGACCGTCGACTACCTCGGCGGGTGGAACGAGCGCGGCTACGACAAGACCTGGTACGAGGACCTCAAGGCCGCGCTGACCTCTCGCGGTTACGCCACCAAGGTGGTCGCCGCCGACGACACCTGGGCCGTGGCCGACGATATGGCCAAGGACCCGGCATTCAGGAACGCGGTCGACATCGTCGGCGTCCACTACCCCTGCGGCTACCTCGGCTCCTTCAACTCCTGCCCCAGCACCGCGAACGCCAAGGCGCTGGGCAAGCCGCTGTGGGCGAGCGAGAACGGCTCCGAGGACGCCAACGAGGGCGCCACCTCGGTGGCTCGCGCGATCAACCGGGACTACCTCGACGGGAAGATGACCTCGTTCGTCAACTGGCCCGTCATCGCCGCGCTCTACCCCAACCTCCACTTCTCCACCGACGGCATGTCGATCGCCGACCAGCCCTGGTCCGGCAGCTACAACATCGGCAAGACCACCTGGGTCACCGCGCACACCACCCAGTTCGCCAAGCCCGGCTGGCACTACATCGACTCCGCCGGCGGCTACCTCGGCGGAGATCGCACCAACGGCAGCTACGTGACCCTGGAGTCCCCGAACAACAGGGACTACAGCACCGTCATCGAGACCATGGACGCCACCACCGCCCGGAGCGCGAAGTTCACCATCACCGGGGGCCTGTCCACCGGAAAGGTCCACGTCTGGGCCACCAACCTCAACTCCGCCGACCCGGCTGACTGGTTCGTCCGTACCCAGGACATCGCTCCGGCCCACGGCAGCTACACGCTCACCCTCCAGCCCGGCCACGTCTACACCGTCACCACCACCACCGGTCAGGGCAAGGGCAGCGCCACCCCGCCCGCCGCCGCCCCGCTCGAGCTGCCCTACGCGGACGACTTCGAGACGCCGGCCACCACGACGTCCCCGAAGTACTTCACGGACATGAACGGCGCCTTCCAGACCGTCCCCTGCGGCGGCGGCCGCACCGGCACCTGCCTGCGCCAGATGGCCCCGACGACGCCGATCCGCTGGACCGACGAGCCCTACAACGCGCCCTACACGATGATGGGCGACGGCAGCTGGTCCAACTACACCGTCACCGCCGACACCCTCTTCGAGCAGTCGAGCACCATCGAGCTCCTCGGCCGGGTCAACCAGCAGGGCCGCAACAACAACGGCCTCAACGCCTACCACCTGCGCGTCAGCGACACCGGCGCCTGGTCCATCGACAAGAGCGACACCGACTGGAACTTCACCACCCTCGCCGGCGGCTCCACCACCGCCCTCGGCACCGACAGCTGGCACACCGTCGCCCTCTCCCTCCAGGACACCACCCTCACGGCCACCATCGACGGCACCGTCGTCGGCAGCGCCACCGACGGCAGCTTCACCAACGGCCAGGCCGGCCTCGGCGTGACCGGCTACCGGACCGACCAGTTCGACGACTTCACCCTCACCCCCGGCACGCCCTCCACCCACACCGGTCCGATCACCTCCGCCCTGCCCGGCAAGTGCGTCGACGACGACGGCGACTCCACCGCCAACGGCACCGCGGTGCAGCTCTGGGACTGCAACGGCGGCGCCGCACAGACGTGGACCTGGACCAACGGCACCCTCACCCACGGCGGCAAGTGCCTCGACGTCACCGGTGGCGGCACCGCCGACGGCACCCTGGTCGAGCTGTGGGACTGCAACGGCGGCACCAACCAGCAGTGGACGTCCCAGCCGGACGGTACCCTGAAGAGCACCCAGTCCGGCCGCTGCCTCGACGACCCGGCCTACGCCACCACCAACGGCACCCGGCTGGAGATCTGGGACTGCAACGGCGGCACCAACCAGCGGTGGACCCTGCCGTAATGGCCGACCGCGACCAGGCCGACCAGTGGACCTGCGGGGCGGGCAAGGCCAACCAGCAGTGGACCGCCTCGTAGCGCGGCCGTGACCCACACCTCCCGGCGACGTCCGGACCCCGTGTCCGCGGGCGAGTCACCCGGCTCGCCCGCGGACACCGGTGGTCCAGTCGCGACCGTGCGGCCGGACCTGGCCGGCGTCATGCGGCGCCGGGTGGGCCGGGCTGCTACTGGCCGGGCTTGCCGCCGTGGTTGGCCTTCTTCTTGCGGCGGGCCTTCTTCTTGCGTGCGCGCTTGGACATCGTGCTCCTGTCGTGCCGTTCGTCGTGCGGATCCGGGTGGGGTCAGGCCCCGGTGGTGACCAACTGGTCGGCGAGCTTGGCCAGTCGGCGCTGGGAGCGCTCCTCGTGAACCGCGACCGCGGTGGGCGCGACGTCGCCGCCGTCGTAGTACTCGCCGTTGACGAGGCGGACGGCGGGAAGGCAGAGACGGACCACCGCGGCCGCTCCCTCGGCCGGCGGCGCGCCGACCCGCCCGTACAGCGGGAGCAGGGCGGTGTCGCACAGGCCGGGGTTGACGCTGACGGCGGTGATGCCGGAACCCGCGGGGGCCATGTGGCGGGTGGCCATGCTCAGCGCCAGCTGGGACTGGGCGTAGGCGGCGACCCGGGAGTACCGCTTGGCCCGGTTCGGGTCGGTCCAGTTCATCGAGGCGGTGCGGTGCAGGGAGGACGAGACGTTGATGATCCGGGCGTCGCCGGCCGCCGACAGCGGGGCACGCAACATCTTGGCGAGCAGGTTCGCGGCGAGGAAGTTGACCTGGAAGGAGACTTCGACGCCGTCCTCGGAGAGGGTGCAGCGCTCAGGGGCCATGATCGCGGCGTTGTTGATCAGCAGGTGCACCGCCGGGAAGGTACGGGCCACGGTCTCCGCCAGGTTCGCGACATCGGCGAGCCGGGTGAAGTCCGCTGTGAAGACGTGGAGTCGGTCCCGTGAGACGCCGTGCTCGACCAGACGCTCGACGGCGCTCACGCCCTCGTCGGGAGTCCGGGCGTGCACCAGGACGGTGGCGCCCCGTTCGGCGAGCAGCCGGGCGGTCTCCCAGCCGATGCCGGAGGAGGCACCGGTGACGAGGGCGATGCGGTCGGACAGGAATGCGGACATGGTTCATCCATGGGTGTGCGGGCACGCCCGGGGTACCGGAGAACGCGCAGGCGCGCTTCCGGGTGCCGGGGGTGCGGGAAGTGGAATCGGTACGCCCGAAAGGCCTCTGCTCACAGGGCCGGGCGGCGGAAGGCGCGGACGGACCGCTGCTGTTGCCTTCCGGTGATGCGTGATCGGCGCGATCTGCGCTCGCCTGCGTGAGGCGGTGGCGCTAGCTGACGGCGCGGATGACCGGGACGGCAGCCTGCGCCCGCGGATGCGGCGGGCGGTCGTGGTGGCGTGCCGGACGGTTCATGCGGTTCATTCAAGTACCCGGGGATCGTCCGAGCAAGGCCGGTTCACTCGCCCTGATGAATCCTTGATACGACCTCTGCTGCACCGACCCGGCAGCCGGACCACCGGCGGGTCGGCCGGCTCGATGCCGACGGACGGCGGCACAACCCGGCCGGACCGTCGCACGGTTGGGGTGGCGGGCCTAAGGCCGACGGCCGACACCGGGTGAAACCGGTCCCGGTGACGGCCAGTTGACTCGCGCTCAAGCCGGCAAGCCCGCCAGGGCGGCGATGACGCCGAGAGCACCGGCGCCGAGCAGGGCGCTGACGACGCCGCGTCGCACGACAAGGAGCCAGACGACCGCGGCGGCGAGCACGGCGTACTGCCAGAGGTGCTGGAGGGCGAGGGCCAGCGGGATGGCGGATCCGGCGATGGCGCCGATGACCGCGGGGCCCGCACCGGTGAAGAACGCCTGTACCCGGGCGTCGGCCCTGAGCCGGTCGAAGCGGGGGCCGCCGAGGAGGACGAACAGGAACGAAGGGGCGAAGGCGACCGCGGCCGCCAGCAATCCGCCGACGGTGCCGGCCGCGGCGTAGCCGACGACGGCGACGGTCTGGACGACCGGGCCGGGGGTGATCTGGCCGAGGGCGACGGCGTTGAGGAACTGGCCGCCGGTCATCCAGTGGTAGTGGTCGACGGCGTCCGCCTGCATGAGCGGGATGATGACGAACCCGCCACCGTAGGAGAGGGCACCGACCTTGAACGCCACCCAGGCCAGAGCCGCCAGTCCGCCGGTCGCGGCGGGGGCGGCGATGGCGAGCGGCAGCGGCCACGTACGCGCGCGGGCGCGTCCCGGTTCGGCGGCGGGTCGGGTGCGCACGGCCGTCTCGACGAGGCCGGCGGCGATGAGCACCAGGACCAGCCACGGCCCGGTCAGGACTGCGGCCAGGCCGCCGGCGAGGGCGTGGGCGAGCCAGCGGGCGCTCGCCCGGCCGGCGCGCTGCCGGCTTGCCGGAACCAGCGCGAAGGCGGATTGGAGAGCGACCGCGGCGACGCCCGATCCGGCTCCGGCGGCAGCGCCTCGTACCCAAAGGGGCGGGCTGTCGGCGAGGAAGAGGTTCGACAGCGCCAGTATGAGCAGCAGGCCGGGGACGATGAAGCACAGGCCGCCGACCAGGGCTCCCGGTATGCCCCGCAGCCGCCAGGCCGTGAAGATCGCCAGCTGGGTGGACGCCGGTCCGGGCAGCAGGTTGGTCGCCGCGATGCCGTCCTCGAACTCCTGCGCGGCGATCCAGCCCCGGCGTTCCACGCACAGCCGGCGCAGCAGCGCGATGTGGGCGGGCGGCCCGCCGAAGCCGGTGCAGCCGATCCGCCCCCACTCTCGCGCGATCGTGCCCAGTCCGACTCGCCGCGGCTCCTGCTCGCCGTCCACCTGAGAGTTCCTTTCCCGTGCCCACCAGCCCCCGCCGGGGCCGGGGTGAGGGTACCTGAGCGGCGTGAACAAGGGGCACCGCTCTCGATCTCCATCTGGTGCCGACCCGCGGTTCAGAGCGCTCCCTGATCGGCTGCGTCCGCTGGGGCGGTATGTCGACGGCCGTCCGGCGATCCGCCAACTGGCCTTCAGTAAGGGAAGTTCGGCTTCGGAGGGCCGCCCGGAACGGGTGCCCTTCTACTGGCTACGGCTCGCCAAGGGCCCGGTCCAACCGGCGGGCTCCTTCCACCAGCTGATCCACGCTGTCCGCGTACGCATAGCTCAGCCGCAGGTACGGGGCCGGCGGCTCCGCAGTGAAGTACGGCCCACCGGGTGTCACCGCCACCCCCGCGCGCAGCGCTGCGGCGGCGAGCGTCTCCGGGTCACGCCCTTCCGGGAGGCGCAGCCACAGGTGGTAGCCGCCGCACGGAAGGCGCTTGGGCAGCAGTTCGGGCCGCAGCCGTGCCAGCGCGCCGGCCAGCGCGTTCCGCCGCTCCCGCAGTGCGCCGGCCAGGGCCCGCAGGTGCTGCGCCCACGCGGGTGCGGCGACCAGCTCCAGTGCGGCCTCCTGCAGTGGCCGCGGGACGAAGAAGCTGTCCACCGCCTGCACCGCGCGCAGCCGGGCCAGCGCCGGACCGCGCGCGGCGAGTGCCGCGACTCGCAGGCTGGGCGAGGTCGCTTTGGTCAGTGAGCGGATGTGGACCACCACACCGTCGGGGTCGGCGGCGGCCAGCGGCGGCGGCAGGAGCGGCGCGTCCGCGTGGACCAGCTGCCGCGCGAAGTCGTCCTCCACCACGAACGCCCCGGCAGCCCGGGCGATCTGCAGCACTTCACGCCGCCGCCCCGGGTCGAGCACGGCGCCGGTCGGGTTCTGGAACAGCGGCTGGCAGAGGAACAGGCGGGCGCCGCTGGCAGCGAAGGCCTCGGCGAGCAGGTCGGTCCGTACCCCGTCCGCGTCCACCGGGACGGGGACCGGCCGCAGCCCGGCGGCCCTGGCGACCGCGAGCATCCCGGGGTAGGTGGGCGACTCGACCAGCACGGGCGCGCCCGGGGCGGCAAGCGAACGCAGGGCGGTGGTGAGCGCGCTCTGGCCGCCGGCGGCGATCAGCACGTCGGAGGCGGTGACGCTGTCGGCGATGTCGCGGGCGAACCAGGCCCGCAGCTCGGGCAGTCCCTCCAGCGGCGGCCGGCTCCACACCCCCGGCCGTCGGCCGGCCCGCGCGAGGGCGGCGGCGAGGGCACGTTCGGGCTGGAGGGAGGGGTGCAGGTAGCCGCTGTTGAGGTCGACCACCTCGGGCGGCGCCAGGGCGAGGGCCGCGAGGACGCCGGTGGCGTCCGCGCTGCGGGTCGGCGGGATGCCCGCCTCGGCGCTGAGCGCCACCTCCTGCCACGAGGTGTCCCCGAGCGCGTTCGCCGGGCGACGCTCCTCGGCGCGGAACACTCCGGCACCCGGCCGCGAGACCACCAGCCCCTCAGCGGCGAGCGCGGCAATCGCCCGGGAGACCGTCACCGGGCTCACCTGGTGCCGCTGCATCAGCTCTCGACTGGACGGCAGCTTCTCTCCTGGAGAGTAGCGGGAGAGATCGCGACGGAGAATCGCAGCAAGCTCTGCAACGCTGGTGCGGTCCATGGTGCAACCTTTCTCCCACTGCTACGCTCATGCATGACAGCACACGATAGCGCTATCCCGGCCCGATCGATAGCGGTCGACGGCACCGCCCTCGCCGCCCTGGGCGTACTCTGCTTCTCGTTCACCTTCCCCGCCACCGTCTGGGCGCTCGACGGCTTCGGCCCCTGGACGGTCACCGGCCTGCGCGGCGTGCTCGCCGCGGCCGTGGCCGGCGCGTGTCTGGCCGCCCTGCGCATCCCGCTGCCCCGGCGCTCGGACTGGCCCGGTCTGCTGGTGGTGGCCGGCGGCTGCGTGGTGGGCTTCCCACTGCTCACCACCCTCGCCCTGCAGACCTCCTCCACCGCCCACTCCGCCGTGGTGATCGGCATGCTGCCGCTCGCCACCGCCACGCTCTCCGCACTGCGCACCGGCGCCCGGCCGCCCCGGATGTTCTGGTGGGCGGCGACGGTCGGCGCGGCGGCAGTGCTGGTCTTCGCCCTCCAGCAGAGCGCCGGCCGGCCGGGGCTCGCCGACGGCTACCTGCTGGGCGCGCTGCTGCTCTGCGCCGCGGGCTACGCCGAGGGCGGCCGGCTGGCGCGAAGGATGCCCGGCTGGCAGGTGATCGCATGGGGCGTGGTCGCGGCGCTCCCCGCCACCGCGCTCACCTGCGTCCTCGCCCTGCCCTTCGAACCGGTCCACCCGACCGTGCACGGCCTGGCGGGGCTCGCATACCTCGCCGTCGTCTCCCAGTTCGGCGGACTCGTGGCCTGGTACCGGGGAATGGCCGCGATCGGCATCCCCCGGGCCAGCCAGCTCCAACTCGCCCAGCCGCTGCTCACCCTCGGCTGGTCCGTCCTGGTGCTCGGCGAGCGGCTGCCGCCGGCCGCGCCGGTGACGGCCCTAGCGGTGATCGCCTGCATCGCCGCCACCCAGCGCCTGCGCCGGTGACCCCCGAGCCCCGAACCTCCCTCGACCGCGGAGCCGCAGGCAGAGGTCGATGCCTTCCCCGGATGGCCACCGTCGAATCCATCCGCCTGCGGCCCCACCGGTGGTCCGGCGGAAGGGACTCAAGGCGCGTCCGGTGGAGCACCCCGACCGGCTCCTGTCCGACGGCGTCGACCGGCCGGGGACTCGCCACCGTCACCGGGACGGTTCGCCGTCGGAGAGTGCGGCGCGCAGCCGGGCGGCCGTCTCCTCGGCCTGCGTCTCGTCCGCGTAGCGGGTACGCGGCCAGAAGAATCCGCGCAAGCCGTCACGCGGGTTGCGCGGCACCACGTGGACGTGCAGGTGCGGCACGGACTGACTGATCCGGTTGTTGGCCGCCACGAAGCTGCCGACCGATCCCGTGCCCTTCTCCACGGCCGCCGTCACCCGTTGCACCCTGGTGAAGAAAGGTCCCACGGCCGATCGCGGCAGGTCGGTCAGCGTCTCGACGTGCCGTCGGGGCACCACCAGGACGTGACCGGGGAAGAGCGGCCGCCGGTCCAGGAACGCCACTGCAACGTCGTCGGCCAGCACCAGATGGGCCTGCGCCGGCTCGGCGACGATCTCGCAGAACCTGCACTCCACGCCGGTCCTCCCAACACTCGATCTCGGAACCCCTTGCTAACCCAAGCATCCGACCTGCTGCCGGACCACCGAGCAGCGCCACGGCAAGCACTTCTCCGGTGGTTTGCATCAGCCTTCGAGGTCGCCAAGCCGGCGCAGGACGTTCAGTGAGGGCCGACTGTCCGGGTCTGCGACGCGTCTGCTTGCCCACCGGCTGTGCTGACGGCTCCTCAACATCCCAGCAGGTACCGAGCTCCAACAGAATCAAACAGATACTCCCGCTCGTCACGGGCATGTCGGTCGTCAGTGAATTCCTAACGACACTTCACCTAGCCTGACAAATCCAGCTCCTCACAGGTGTTGACCACAAGGCCCAATCGTGTTTGATTATGTCGGAATTGACACTCATCTACTGTTGGGCGATCCCATCGGCGGGAGGCAGCACGCCGATGCCGCACGACGGGCCGCCCCAGGGAACGGCCCGCAGCAGCGTGATGCGGACGCCGTCCGAGAGAGTGTGCCGTCTCTTCCCCGACGCACTGGAGCTGAGCAGATGTTCGACGAGGCCGCCACCGACTTCGAGGCCGTCCACGGCGGACGGCCGACCGGCGTGTGGGCCGCGCCCGGGCGCGTGAACCTGATCGGCGAACACACCGACTACAACGACGGCTTCGTCCTGCCCATCGCCCTCCCGCACACGAGCCGGGTGAGCGCCCGCCGCAGGGAGGACGGACGGCTGCGCCTGTACAGCGCCCAGGGCGACGGCACGATCACCGACCTACCGCTGGACGGTCTGGCACCCGGCGTCGTCGCGAGCTGGGCCGGCTACCCGGCCGGCGTCTTCTGGGCACTCGCCGAGGCGGGTCACCCGGTCGGCGGGGCCGACCTGTACATCGACAGTGACGTGCCGGCCGGCGCCGGACTCTCGTCCTCCGCCGCCCTGGAGTGCGCGACGGCCGCCGCCCTGAACGACCTCTACGGACTTGGCCTTTCCGCGCCGGAACTCGCGCTGATCGCCCAACGGGCCGAGAACGCCTTCGTCGGTGTGCCGTGCGGTGTGATGGACCAGATGGCCTCCGCCTGCTGCACGAGCGGTACCGCCCTGTTCCTCGACCCCCGGACCCTCGAGCAGCGGCACGTGCCACTCGACCTGGAGGCGGCGGGGCTCCGGCTGCTGGTGATCGACACCCGGGTCAAGCACGACCTCGGCGACGGCGCCTACGCCGCCCTGCGGGCCGGCTGCGAGCGCGCCGCCCGCCTCCTCGGCCTGCCCGCGCTGCGCGATATCGCGCCCGACGGCCTCGCCGCGGCCCTGGACCGGCTGCCCGGTGAACTCAGGCCGCTGGTACGGCACGTGGTGACCGAGAACCGGCGCGTCACCGAGACCGTCGACCACCTGGTCCGCGGCGAGATCGCCGCACTGGGCCCGGTCCTGACGGCCGGACACGCCTCGCTGCGCGACGACTACCGGGTCTCCTGCCCCGAAACGGACCTCGCGGTCGAGACCGCCGTGGCCGCCGGGGCGCTGGGTGCCCGAATGACCGGCGGCGGCTTCGGCGGGTCCGTCATCGCGCTGGCCCAGGCCGCGGTCCTCGCAGGGGTCTCGGACGCGGTACGGGCGGCCTTCCGGTCGGCGGGCTTCGCGTCCCCGGTCATGTTCACCGCCGTGCCCTCGGCGGGAGCACGGCGGATGGCCTGACCCGTAACCGCACGCTCAGCCGGCAGCCGGGACGACGACGAGCTCGCCGACCGCGTCGGCGAGCACATTGCGGGCCGTCGCCGGCAGAGCGTCGTCGGTGACGAAGCAGTCGATCTCCACCAGGGCCGCGAAGCTGCTCAGCCCGATGACCCCCCACTTGGTGTGGTCCGCGACCACGACCGTGCGGCGGGCGGAGGCGATCAGCGCCCGATTGGTCTGCGCCTCGGCCAGATTGGGCGTGGTGAGGCCGGCCTGCTCGCATACGCCGTGCACGCCCAGGATCAGCAGGTCCACGTGGAGCGAGCGGATCGTCTGATCGGCCAGAGCGCCCACCAGAGCCGCGGACCTGGTGGGCGCCCCTCCGGTCAGAAGCAGCGACGGGACGGCCTCTCCCCCGTCGCGGCCTGCCGCCCACAGCAGGTCCGCGATCGGCAGGGAGTTGGTCACGACCGTCAGTTCCGGGATCTCCAGCAGCCGGGAGGCGACCGCGTAGGTCGTGGTACCGGCGGAGAGGGCCACCACGCTGGCCGGTTCCACCAGTTTCGCGGCCGCGTCGGCCAGTGCGGCCTTGGTGGCCTCCTCCAGACCGGACTTGGCGTCGAACCCGGGCTCGTACGTGCTCGCGGCCCCCGCCGCCATCGCTCCACCGTGCACCTTCTGCACGGCGCCCTGGCGCACCAGCGCGTCCAGGTCACGGCGGATGGTCATGTCCGACACACCGAACTGTTCGACCAGTTCGGCGACGCGAACCGCGCCGGCCCGGCGAATCGCCTCCAGGATCAGCGCCTGGCGTTGTGGAGCGAGCAACATCTGATCAGCCACAGAGAACCTCTCGATCGAACGGGTGTCGGCCAGCGACGAGAACGTTCAACTGTCCTGACTGGAAGTGGAGTTGGAGTTCCGTCGAAAAAGAGAACGGAACCGCCGGTGCCACGGGGTGTGGCGGCACCGGCAGTCCGGTGGCGGTCCGGCCGACCCTCGGCGGCCGCCCGCCCGTTCCGCCTTCGGCCGGGTCCCGAGCCGCCACCGCAGGTCGCGGCGGTTCGGTCACGCCTCGACCAGGTGGACGTCGACGAGGTGTTGCACCACCGGAACTCCCTGTTCGGGGCGGTCGGCGGTTCCGCAGGTGGGGCACGAAGGCCGGCCTCCCGCAGCATGCGCCGCAAGGAACGGATCCCGCGAGGCCGGAGGATGGTGTGCTCGACCTCGCGGCCCGCGGTCAGGCCGGGAGGCCGACCGCGCGTTCGCGGTTGCGGCGCTGCTGGATGATGACGGCGGCGACCAGCAGAGCGCCCTGTGCGACGTTCTGCCAGAACGCGTTGATGCCCTGGACGGTGAGGCCGTTCTGCAGGGCGCCGAGCAGCGCGACGGCGAGCAGCGTGCCGCCGATGCTTCCCTTGCCGCCCTTGAGGGCGCAGCCGCCGAGGGCCGCGGCGGTGATCGACTGGAGTTCCAGGCCTTCGCTGCCGGAGACGGGCTGGCCACTGCCGGTGCGGGCGGTGAGGAGGATTCCGGCGAGGGCGGCGACGGTGCCGGAGAGGGCGTAGGCGGAGATGAGGTACTTGTTCAGGTTGATACCGGCGAGGCGGGCGGCGGTGTCGTTGCCGCCGATGGCGTAGATGTTGCGGCCGATGTCGGTGTAGGTGAGCAGGGCGTGGACGGCGGCGGCGGTGAGGACGAGCAGCCAGACCATGGTGGGCAGGCCGGCGATCTTGCCCCGGCTGAGGAACACGAAGACGGGGTCGCCCAGTACGTAGCCCTGGGCCCGGCCGTCGGAGACGAGTTGGGCGACGCCTTTGTAGGCGGCCAGTCCGGCGAGGGTGGCGATGGTCGGGTTGACCCGGCCGTAGATGATGACGATCCCGTTGAACAGGCCGATGGCGGCACCGATGGCGAGGGCGGCCCCGATGCCGAGGTAGGGGTCGGCGCCGGTGGAGGTGAAGACCATGGCGCTGGTGACGGAGGCGAGTCCGGCCTGGGAGCCGACGGAGATGTCGAGGCCGCCGCAGATGATGACGACGGTCTGGACGACGGCCAGCAGGCCGGAGATGGTGGCGGCTTCGGCGATGACCTGGATGTTGTCCCAGCTGACGAAGTTGGGGTTGAGCGTGCCGAAGAGGGCGACTACGGCGATGAGGGCGCCGATGAGGCTGAGGTTCTGCCCGCCGATCGCGGCGAGCAGGCCGCGTGGGCCGCTGGGCCGGCCGGGCCGGGGCTGGTCCTTCGGCAGTTGGGCACTCGGGGAGGTGGTGGTCATCGGGTGTCTCCGGTCGGGGCGTGGGCGGTGGTGCCGGTGGCGAGGTCGTCGGCCATGGCCAGCGCGAGGATCGCCTCTTCCGTCGCCTGGTCGCGGGTGAGTTCGCCGGTGGTGCGGCCGTTCTGCATCACCACGATCCGGTCGGCGAGGCCGAGGACTTCGGGCAGTTCGGAGGAGATGACCAGGATGGCGGTGCCCTCGCGGGCGAGGTCGGCGATGATCTGGTAGATCTCGGCCTTGGCGCCGATGTCCACGCCGCGGGTCGGTTCGTCGAGGATCAGCAGGTCTGGTTTGCGGGCGAGCCAGCGGGCGAGGACGACCTTCTGCTGGTTGCCGCCGGACAGGGTGCGGACCTCTGCTTCGATGGAGGGGGCGCGCACCCGCAGCCGGTCGGCGAACTCCTGGGCGAGGACCTTCTCCTGACGGTGTCTGACGAACCGCCAGCGGCGTAGCCGGCCCAGGCTGACGAGGGAGGTGTTGTCGCGGATCGTGCGCTGCAGGAACAGCGCCTGGGCCTTGCGTTCCTCGGGGGCCAGGCCGATGCCGGCGGTGATGGCGGCGCGGGGGTCCTTCAGGCGCAGGGCCTTGCCGCCCAGTTCCACAGTGCCGGAGCGGATGGGGGCGTCGCCTGCCAGGGCGAGCGCGAGTTCGGAGCGTCCGGCGCCGATCAGGCCGGCGAGGGCGACGACCTCGCCGGCGTTGACCCGCAGGCTGATGTCGCTCAGGTCGTCCGTGGTGAGGTTCTTCACGTCCAGGACGACGCGGTCGGTGGCGACCTGCTGGCGGACGAAGAGGGAGGAGAGGTCCCGGCCGACCATGAGCCGCACGAGTGCGCTCTCGTCCGTGGCCGCGGCCCGGACGACCCCCGCGACCTGGCCGTCCCGCAGAACTGCGATGCCGTCGGCGAGTTGGAAGATCTCCTTCATCCGGTGGGAGACGTAGATGACGGCGATGCCCTCGTCGCGCAGTCGCCCGATCAGCGCGAACAGGGCCTCGACCTCGTGCTCGGAGAGCGAGGAGGTCGGCTCGTCGAAGGCGATCGCGCGCGGCGGGACCTGGCCGGTCGTCGCCCGCAGGATCTCGACCAGCTGGCGCTGGGCGGCGGTGAGTTCGGAGCCGAGCAGGTCGGGGTCGAGGACCTTGTCGAACCCGAGGTGCTTCAGGTCGGCGGTGATGCGGCGGCGCAGTTCGGCGCGGTCGAGGCGGCGCAGCCCGGTGCGGGGCAGCGAGCCGGTGTAGACGTTCTCGGCGACCGAGACATGGGGGATGATCTCGGGTTCCTGCGGGATGATCCGGATCCCGGCGCGACGGGCGTCCTGCGGGGAGTTCAGGTCGAGGACCAGGCCGTCCAGCAGGACCCGGCCCTCGGTGGGGCGGTGGTCACCGGTGAGGATGCGCAGCAGGGTGGACTTGCCTGCGCCGTTCTCGCCCATCAGGGCGGTGACCTGACCGGGCGGGAAGGTGAGGGTGACGTCCTTCAGCGCCTGGACGGCGCCGAAGCGCTTGGACACGCCCTCGGCGCTCAGGCCGGGCGGCGGGGCGGGCGAGGGTTCGGGTGCGGTCATCGGGGCCTCTTTGGCGGTGCGGCACGTACGGTCTTCGGGAGCCGAGCCGGTACGGCAGGCCGGTGCCCGCCCGCCGCACCGACGGCTCGACGCGGCGTCAGCTGCAGGACACGCCCGCGGACTGCCAGGTGGTGGCGTCGACCATCTTGGTCGGGGCGAAGGCCTCCTTGGGGAAGTCCTTGCCGTTCTTGAGCTTGTCGTACATGGTCTGCACCGCCAGGGCGCCGACGTCCTTGCCGTTGATGAACAGGGCGGCCTTCATGCCCGACGGCTTTCCGGACGCCCAGTCCTTGCACGCCAGGTAGGCGCCCAGGCCGACGCCGTCGATGTCGTTCGGGCTCACCCCGGCGTTCTGCAGGGCGGTCACGGCACCCTGGACGTTCTCGTCGTTGCAGCCCCATGTCACCCAGTGCTTGACGCCCGGGTTGGCGGTGATGGTGGCGGCGACCTTGTCCTGCGCGCCGGTCGGGGTGTTGTCGGTCGCGACGTCGATGTTCTGCACGCCCGGCACGGCCTGGTCGAAGGCGTCCTTCGCGGCCTTCACCCGGTCACCGCACACGGTGACGTCCTGCTTCCAGGCGGAGATGATCCGGGTGTCCGCCGGGGTCCAGCCGGCCTTCTTGAACTCCTCCGCGGCGCGCTGGCCGACCTGCTGGCCCATCTGCTGGCCGGAGAAGCCGATCCGGGGCACCAGGTCGGACGCGGTGCACTGCGCCGGGGACGGCCCGCTCGCGCAGACCTGGTCGTCGGAGGTGAGCAGCGCGGCCTTCGCGTCCCGTGCCGTCTGGACCACCTGCGGGCCGACCGCCGGGTCCGGCACCACGATGATCAGACCGTTGCTCTTCTGCGCGATCGCCGACTGCACCTCGCTGACCGTCTTGTTCGCGTCATTACCGAGGTTCACGACCTTCAGTTCGGCACCCAGCTCGGCGGCCTTGGCCTTCGCCCCTGCGGCCTCGTCCACGAAGTACTGCTGGTCCCCCTGCTTCTGCAGATAGGTGATCGAGATCTTGCCGGACACCGGCCCCACCGACGCGTCGGCGCCGGACGACGTCTGTCCGGTGGAACACGCGGTCAAGCCGAGGACGGTGGCCAGGCTCAAGGCGGCAGTCGGGGCGAGGCGGCTACGGAGGGAGGGGTGCATGCTGGGGGCTCCTGAGGGTGTTGGACCGATCGGCTAGAAGCAACACAACCGATCAGAAAGCATCGCGATCAAACGCGATGAAGCAAAAGGAAACGCCCAGTTCAGACCCGAGTCAAGCCTTCGAACCCAACTGGGCGGTTTCGAAACCGTCTCGTTACGCCCAATCAGCATCCGCCACCGGCACGAGAGTTGACAGAACTGGTGTCCTCACGCTCATGCGGAGCCGGCGCGGAACCCCCTGGAGCCCTGGGGCGGCACTGGGAGGCGCCCCCGGGGACGCGGCGAGTTGGCGCCACGCCCAGCGGCGGCCCCGGCGTCAACCTGTTCACGGCAGCCCGGGCGAAGCGCGGAACAGCGCCTCACTGGCCAGTGGCCCGCAGTCACTCGCCCACTTGCCTGCGGGCCCTCGCACCCGGTTCCCGTCGTTCCTCCCTCCGGTGCCACCTCGTGCCTCGGTCGCCCGTCGCTCCTCGCTTTCACGCCTTACATCAGCGGCTTCGCCGCGGGCGGCGGGCCCTCCGGCTCGGTGCGGACAGCTTCGGGCAGAGCTGGCAACGTCAACGACCCGTACGGGCGGCGCCGACGGCCACACCACGCCCCTGCGCTCGACACCCGGTACGACATCCGGCTTGGCACCGATGCCGAAACGCCAGTGGCCGATGACGTTGGTTTTGATGCCAAGCTGTTGATTAGTGTTGGAAGTCGGGCCTACGCTCCCGCCCGATGCCCGGAGGGCTGCGCAGTCAGCCGATCAATCGCCGGCTACATCCCCTATCCGGCCGGCGGCCTCGGACACCACCGGGACGCCGCAAAAAAGAACCGCCCCGAGGTCGACGGCAACCCCGGGGCACCCCGCGCGTCCCACCGACCGCGTCCGATGGAACGACGGCGCGATCGGCGGACGTCCGCTCAGTGTTCGCGGCTGAGGATTCTGCAACTCGACGGCTTTGCATACCGGCCGGGGCGATACGTCGGCCTGGACGCCCGACACGCCGGACCGGGCATCCGCACGCCCGGGGAGCAGAACACTGACTGGTGAAGATCCAGGCCAGGACGCTGCCTGCCCTGGACTGTCACCGCCGATGGGTTCGTGACACGCCGTTACCACCGATTACGGGCCAGAGCCGAAGACCGTACAGACCGTGCGTTGAGGTCCCCCAGCCGTCGGCGCGGCGCTGGACCAGCCCGCCGGGGTCGGCTGACCCCGGCGGGTGCCGTTCGCTCACGGAAAGTGGCCCGGGCTCAAGGCCATTGACGTCCTGGGTTGTGAACAGGTGAACGGAAGAGATCTGGCTGTACACGCGGATGGGGGCGGCAGCTGACGGCCTGCCCGGCAAAGCCGTGCCCGCTTCACCGTGCGCACACCGCGTAGGGGGTGACGGTGGTGTAGTTGGTGCTCTGGTTGTCGACGAGAACTTGCCAGGTGTTGCCGGCCGGCCGACTGGTGACTTCCGAGGGCGGAACGGCGCCGCCGCTCTGCTGGTATCCGCCACCGGTGATGACGCTGCCACTCGGGCAGCTGACCGTCCCCACCACCGGAACCCTGGCCGTCGCCGCCCCGTTGGGGCTAGTGCCGACGGGGACGGTGGCGGTGACCGTGTCGCTGGACGTGTCGATCACCGACACCGTGTTCGAGCCGTCATTGGTGACGTAGACACGGGTACCGTCCGGGCTGACCGCCACCCCGAAAGGGTTGGTGCCGACGGGGACGGTGGCGGTGACCGTGTTGCTGGACGTGTCGATCACCGACACCGTGTTCGAGCCGTCATTGGTGACGTAGACACGGGTACCGTCCGG
>NZ_JBVIMH010000005.1:211357-309706 GCF_055579945.1 Kitasatospora sp. NPDC032150
CCGACGGGGACGGTGGCGGTGACCGTGTTGCTGGACGTGTCGATCACCGACACCGTGTTCGAGCCGTCATTGGTGACGTAGACACGGGTACCGTCCGGGCTGACCGCCACCCCAACAGGGTTGCTGTCGACGGGGACGGTGGCGGCGACGGTGTTGGTGGACGCATTGATCACCGACACGGTGTTCGAGGCCTCGTTGGTGACGTAGGCGAACGTTCCGCTCGCCGCGGCTGCGGGCCCCGCCGTGGCAAACGGCACGCCCAGGACGGCCAGGGACACTGCCAGTGCCATCCGGAGCCGGGTTTGTCTCCACCACACGCCGGCCACGGGGACTCTCCTTGGGCGCCACCGCGCCCACGACCTTCGGACCGACATACGCCCACCTGGCATGAAACCCTCCTCAAAGTCAGGCCAGTTCAGTCACGCTGATCACGTTCCAAAGAACGGGACTCGCCCACGGCGACCTCGCCGGCCATTGAGTGATCACTTCACCTGATGCCAGGAGCACCCGGCCCGTCAACGGACACGCCGAGATGACGCGCCATCACATCTCCTGAAATCGATGGTCAGCTCGCGCGGAGACATGGCGCCGCGCGGTACCGAGGGCCGCACTACCGATAGGCAGCAAGGCGGATGCCACCAGTACTTGCCGAGACCGTCGAGTCACGCAAGGCAATTGGCGGCCGGCGAACGGACCCTGCGGTCCTGCAGGAGGAGACCCGGCGGGCCCCTCAGCCGTGTACCCGCGCCACCGGGCGTGCAGCCCACTCGGCCCCAGGTCCTGGCACGCGGCGGCCTCATCGACTGCCCGGCTTCGTCCTCGAAAACATGCCGGGCCCCGCGGGCCGCCGCTGCGCCCAGCCGCGCCGCTCGAGCAGGACCACGTGCCCTCCACGGTGCAGGAGGCGCGGTTCGGGCGGGACCTGTTCGGATCAGGGCCGCCGGGCGCGTCCGGTTACGTCCGCGCCTGCGGGGTGACCGGGCGTGGGGCGTGCCCGGCTGTGTCCCCTATCGCGGCCGACGGCGCCGGTGCGAGGTCACGGTGTGTACTGGTAGCTGCTGGTGTTGCTGGTGCCGCCGGGGGTGTGGACGAGGACGGTGGCGGTGCCGAGGGCGCCTGCCGGGGCGGTGGCCACGATCCTGGTGTCGGAGACGATGATGAAGAGGGCCGGGGTTCCGCCGATGGTGACGCTGTCGGTGAAGGTCAGGTTGCTGCCGTTGATCGTGACGCTGTTCCCGCCTGCGGCCGGTCCCTGGTTGGGGCTGAGGGTGGTGATGACCGGGGGTGCCACATAGGTGTAGAAGGGGTTGCCGACCCCGGGGAGGCTAGTGCCGCCCGGGGTGGTGGCGGTGACGGTGACGGTTGCGGAACCTGCGGGGGCCTGGGCGGTGACCTGGCCGTCGGAGACGACGGTGATGCCGGTGGCGGCGCCGGATCCGAAGGACACGGCGCTGGTGAGGGTGAGGTTGGTGCCGATGAGGGTGACGGTGTTGCCGCCGGCGGTGGGGCCCAGTGTGGGGTAGACGCTGGTGACGGCCGGCAGGGGGATGTAGTAGTACGACGGCCCGGTGGTGGTGCCTCCGGAGGTGGTGACCGAGACGGTGACCGGTGCGGCCGCCCCGGCGGGGGCCGTGACGGTGATCTGAGTGGTGGTGTTGCCGGTGATGGTGGCGTTGCGGCTGCCGAACGTCACGGCGGTGGCGCCGGAGAGGTTGGTGCCGGTGAGGGTGACGGTGTTGCCGCCGGCGGTGGGGCCCTGACTCGACGTGATCGAGCTGATGGCGGGGGCTGGGAGATAGGTGTAGGTGGCGCTGTTGCTGGTGCCACCGGACGTGGTGACGGTGGCGCCGACCGGGCCCGAGCCCGCGGGGGCGGTGCAGCTGATCTTGGTGTCGCTGACCGTGGTGAACTGAGCCGGCGTGGTTCCGAACCTCACCGACGTTGCGCCCGTAAAGCCGATGCCGGTGAGCGTGCAGGCCGTACCCCCGGCGGCCGGGCCCTGGTTGGGGCTGATGCTGGTGATGACCGGCGCCATGACGTGATCCTTTCCACGTGACGGGGCGAGCGTGCTGTGTCCTGGCGCTGCGCGGCGCCAGGACACAGTGCGGTCCGTGCGTACTCGGGGGCTGCGTACCGATGAAGAGCCGGTACGCAGCCCCCGGGTGGTGGAGGGTCAGGCAGCGGTGAACACGTCGGCCGCGCTGGTCGCGCTGGTGCCGCCGGGCGTCACGGCCTGGGTGTCGTAGGTCAGACCCGCGGTCAGGCCGGAGGGGACGACGGCGAGCACCTGGGTGTCGCTGACGGGGGTGATGCTGCTGGCCGAGACCGGGGTGCCTCCGGTGGTCAGGGTGAAGGTCACGTCGCTGACGCTGGCGAGGTTGGTGCCCGTGACGGTGACGCTGGTGCCGGCCGGCCCGGTGACAGGGCTGATGCCGGTGACGGTGGGGGCGGCGTAGTAGGTGAACTGGTCGTTGACGGTCACGGCGCTGGTGCCGCCGGGGCCGGTGACGGTGACGTCGACGGTGTCCAGGCTGCCCGTGAAGGTGCCGTGCGCGGGAGGGGTGATGGTGATCTGGGTGTCGTTGACGACGGTCAGGGCGGTGCCCGTGCCGATGGTGCCGAAGGTGACGGCGGTGGCGTTGAGGAAGCCGCTGCCGTTGAGGGTGATGGCGCCGGGGGCGGCCGGTCCGGTGTCCGGGTTCACCAACGCGACGGCCGGGCTGGCGGCGTAGAAGAAGGGCAGGGAGTTGGTGGTCGCCGTGCCGACCGTCACGTTGACGTTGTACTGCCCGGCGCACAGCGACGGGATGAGGCAGGTGATCTGGCTGCTGGAGACGACGGTCGCGGTGACCGACTTGTTCCCGAAGTTCACCTTGCTGGCGCTCGACAGGCCGCTGCCGTTGATCGTCAGGGTCTGCCCGGCCGAGCCGGGGTTGCCGGTGGTGAACGAGGTGATGCTCGCCATGACGTGTCGCCTTTCACTGATGTCCGGGTATGTGCCCGGAGAACGCGTGGGTTGACGGGGCCTGGAGGTTGAGGAGGAGACGGCACAGCCTGTCCGGGGCGGCGCAGTGTGGCACCACGCTCTGGTCGCCGCTCGGGCTGCCTCCGGACAGGCGGAGGCGATGAGCGTCCGGCTGCGGCGAGAACGAGCGAGGTTTCTGCGCGTCAGGGTGGGGCCGTTGCGGATCGTGCACCACACCGCCCGAGTGGCGTGTGTCTCGGGTAGGTGCAGGGCACGCGGGTCGTGCGGGACCGAAAACCTGCCCGCGGGATGGGAAAGGGAAGAGCCTCTTGCGCCATCGACTTGAAGGTCCAGCAGCTACGGGTGCACACGACCCGGATGACGTCCGGTCCGATTCGGTGACCGCAGTCCGTGACGTCCAACAGCCTCGCCGGCTCGCCCCAAGCCGGTGTGGCGGCGTGAACGTCGACGTGCAGGTGATGAATACAGCCGCCGCGAAGCCATCGAAGAATTCCTCACCCGATGGACGTCAACTGTTCACCAGATCACACCTGACAGCTGGTCCATAACTGAAGATCAGCAGCGGGTGGAAACCGCCGACAGCTCTCGACCGCAAAGGCCAACACACTCAATCGGTTCCTGCACAATCAGTAACCCATTCGAGCGGCCGCGCCACAAGGGAACGGCAAACCGATTCATTCATTCGGCGGAGCGCTCGGAGTTTCCGCCCACCCCTTCAATGTCATTCACCTGCGCAAACAGCCGCACTGGACCCCGCTCCGAGCAATGCCGGTTTATGATACTAACAACGCTTCGCGGCAGTCGGAGTCACTGCAAAAGCGGGAAGCTGCGACCATTCCTCGCGCCTGGCACCAGGTTGCCCGTTTCGCTCTCAGCTGCCGGGGCGCACCGTGCACGTCCTATATGGAATAGTGCCGTGACCGCATAGGTCCGCCGAGTAGACCGTGGTGTGGGGTGGGAAGTCGTGCGGCAGATAGCGCCAGGCGGTCCCGGTTCGCGCGACGTACAGGATCGCGTTGACCACCTCACGCAGTTCGGTGATCGGCCCCCGGCCCTCGGGGCTGGCTGCCCGCCATCGCTGCAGCATCGGCTCGATGAGCTGCCACTGATCGTCCTTCAGGTCCGAGGGGTACCGGCGTCGTTCCGTCACGGTTGCTCAATACCGCGGACACGGACCCGATCGCTACGAGATCACGGAACCGAGTCCGTGCCGCATCAATCAAAGCCGGACAGTTGGGGGGTCCCCTGTCGAACACCCCGCTCAGAGCTCGTGCGCCATGAGGATCTCCTCGACGGCCTCACGTGCGCGGCCCGCGTCCGCCGGGACGAGGCCGATGCGGGTGCGGCGGTCGAGGACGTCCGCCAGGTCGAGCGCTCCCTCGTGGGTGATGGCGTACTCGATCTCCGCGCGGGTGACGTCGATGCCCTCGGCGATCGGCTCCATCGGGCGGTCGACGCTCGCGGAGTCGACGACGACCCGGGCCGCGCCACCGTGCCGGGCCACCAGGGAGGCGGGCAGACCGGTGGTCGACTGGCTCTCCCGGTGCGCGGGGGCACCGACCAGCGGCAGCCGGTCGGTGCGGCACGGACCGGCGACCAGGCCGCGGACGCGCACCGCCTTGTCCATGGTGTCCTGGGCCATCCGCCGATAGGTGGTGAGCTTGCCGCCGACGACGGTGATCACCCCGGACGGCGCCTCCAGGACGGCGTGCCGGCGGGAGATGTCGGCGGTGTTGCCGCCACCGGTGTCGATCAGCGGTCGCAGCCCGGCGAAGGCGCCGCGGACGTCGGCCCGGGTCAGCTCGGCGTCCAGGGCCGCGTTGACGGTCCGCAGCAGGAAGTCGATCTCGTCCTCGGTCGGGCGGGGCTCGTCCGGGATCGGGCCGGGCGCGTCCTCGTCGGTCAGTCCGAGCACCACCCGGCCCAGCTGCTGCGGCAGCGCGAAGACGAACCGGCTGGTGGAGCCGGGCACCGGGACGGTCAGCGCGGCGGTCGGGTGGCCGAACGCCGCGGCGTCGAAGACCAGGTGGGTGCCGCGGCTGGGCCGCAGCCGGATCGAGGAGTCCACCTCGCCGGCCCAGACGCCGGTGGCGTTGACCACCGCGCGGGCGGAGACGGTGAAGGACTCGCCGCCGAGCGTCTCGGTGAGCCGGGCCGACGTCCCGGTGACGTCCTCGGCGCGTACCCGGGTGAGCACCCGGGCGCCGTACTGGGCGGCGGTACGGGCGATGGCGAGCACCAGGCGGGCGTCGTCGATCAGCTGTCCGTCGTGTGCGACCAGCGCGCCGCCGAGGCCCTCGGTGCGGACCGATGGCACCAGCCGGGCGGTCTCGGCCGCGCCGATCCGGCGCACCCGCGGCAGCAGCCGGGAGGGCGTGCCGGCGCTGAGGCGCAGCGCGTCGCCGGCCAGGAACCCGACGTGCACCAGTGCGGCCTGGGCCCGGCTCACCGAGGGCAGCAGCGGCACCAGTTGGGGCAGCGCCCGGATCAGGTGGGGTGCCGTCCGGGTCATCAGGATGCCGCGCTCGACGGCACTCTCCCGGGCCACCCCGACCCGGCCGGAGGCCAGGTAGCGCAGGCCGCCGTGCACCAGCTTGGAGCTCCAGCGGCTGGTGCCGAAGGCGAGGTCGTGTGCCTCGACCAGGACGGTCTTCAGGCCCCGGGAGGCGGCGTCGAGCGCGACGCCCGCGCCGGTGACGCCGCCGCCGATGACGAGTACGTCGACGTGGGCGCCGTCGGCGAGCGCGGCCAGGTCCGCGGCACGGCGCCGCGGGTCGAGGATGGTGCTGGGTGTGGTCAAGGCACGAGGTATCCGTTCAGGGCGGTGGCCAGTTCACGGCGCCAGGCGTGCTCGGGGAGCAGCTGGGCGACCATGCGGTGGGACTGGACGGTGGACTGGGCGATGAGCAGCACCATCGCGGCCAGCTCGGTCGGCTCGCCGGCCCGGATCGAGCCGTGCCGCTGGCCGGCCTCGATCCCGGTGCACAGGGCGTCGAGCAGCCGGTACTGGCTGGTGCCGAGGCGGTCGAAGACGTACTCGAACAGCGTGTCCGAGTCGGAGTGCAGCAGCGCGCCGAGCACCGGGTGGTCGCGCAGCCGGACGGCGACCTCGACCACCCCGGCCACGAAGGACTCCCGGTCGTCCCCGGCGGGCACGACCTGGCGGTAGGTGGCGGCGATCTCGCGGGTCAGCAGTGCACCGATCACCGCGCGCACGTCGGCCCAGCGCCGGTACACGGTGGGACGGCTGACTCCGGCGCGGCGGGCGATCTCGGCGAGCTGGGCGCGCTGGACGCCGAGTTGGACGATCAGGTCGGCGGCGGCGTCCAGGATCGCGTCGTCGGTGCTGCGGGGCTCATCGTTACGACTTGACATTATACGTAATACTGTAACGCATGGCACCTGAAACGCAGCCGAATCCCGCGGCCCTGCCGCTCCCCCCGATGAAGTGGGATGCCTGGGGTGACCCGGCCCGCGCCAAGCCGCTGCCGGACGACATCAAGGGGCTGTTGGCCGCCGCGCTCGGCGTCTCCGCCGAGCGCACCGCCGAGCTGACGCTGGATCAGACTGTGCTCCGGCCATCGGAGTTGACTGAGGACGACCAGAGGGAACTGGCCGCGATCGTCGGGGAGTCGTGGCTGAGCACGGCGGATGCCGACCGGCTGCCGCGCTCCGGCGGCAAGTCCACCCTGGACCTGCTGCGCCGCAAGAGCCGTGAGCCGCAGGACGCGCCGGACGCCGTGGTCCTGCCCGGCAGCGAGGAGGAGATCGCAGCCGTCCTGGCGCTGTGCACCGAGCGCCGGATCGCGGTCGTCCCGTTCGGCGGCGGCACCAGCGTGGTCGGCGGCGTCGACCCGGAGCGCGGCGGCTTCACCGCCGTGATCTCGCTCGACCTGCGCCGCTTCGACCGGCTGCACGAGCTGGACGAGGTCTCCGGCGAGGCCGTGCTCGGCGCCGGCCTGACCGGCCCGCAGGCCGAGGAGCTGCTCGCCGCCCGCGGCTTCGAGCTCGGCCACTACCCGCAGAGCTTCCGCTACGCGACCATCGGAGGCTTCGCCGCCACCCGCTCCTCCGGCCAGGACTCCGCCGGCTACGGTCGGTTCGACGAGATGGTCAGCGGCCTGCGCGCGGTCACCCCGGCCGGCACCGTGGACCTCGGCCGCGCGCCCGCGTCCGCGGCCGGGCCGGACCTGCGCGAGCTGTTCCTCGGCTCCGAGGGCGCCTTCGGCGTGATCACCGCCGTCCGTCTGCGGGTCCACCCGCTGCCCACCGCCAAGGCCCACGAAGCATGGAGCTTCCCGGACTTCGCCACCGGCGCGGCCGCGCTGCGCGCCGTCGAGCAGCAGGGCACCGGACCGACCGTGATCCGACTCTCCGACGAGTCCGAGACCTTCGTCAACCTGGCCATGACGGACAAGATCGGCGGCAACCAGGTAACCGGCGGCTGCCTGGCCGTCACTGTCTTCGAGGGCACCGCCGAGCAGGTCGCCGCCCGGCACGAGGCGACCCGTACCGCGCTGCTCGCCGCCGGCGGCACCTCGCTCGGCGCCGAGCCCGCCGAGGCATGGGAGCACGGCCGGTTCGACGCACCGTACCTGCGCGACTCGCTGCTCGCCGCCGGTGCGCTGTGCGAGACGCTGGAGACGGCGACCAGCTGGGCCGACCTCGGCCGGCTCAAGTCCGCGGTGACCGAGTCCCTGCAGAGCGCGCTGCGGGCGAGCGGCACCGAGTCGATGGTGATGTGCCACATCTCGCACGTCTACCCGACCGGCGCCTCGCTGTACTTCACCGTCGTCGCCGCCCAGCGGGGCGACGCGATCGACCAGTGGACCGGTGTCAAGCGGGCCGCCTGCGACGCGATCATCGCGAACGGCGGCACCATCACCCACCACCACGCGGTCGGCGCCGATCACCGCCCGTGGCTGGACCAGGAGATCGGCGAGGTGGGCGTGCGCATCCTGCGGGCCGTCAAGGACGCCGTCGACCCGGCCGGGATCCTCAACCCCGGCAAGCTGATTCCTTGAACCCGGGCTGTCGGCCCGCGACTTGGGGGTGCACATGAGCGAGCGAAGCGGAAACGGGGGCACACGGCGAAACCCCCGCCGAGCGAAGCGAGAGGCGGGGGCATGAGCCGCCAGGTGGTACTGCTGTCCAACCCGGCCGCCGGCGGCGGCCATGCCGAGCGGGCGGCGGCACGGGCCGCCGCCCGGCTCCGGGACCACGGCATCGAGGTGCTGAACATCACCGGTGCCGACCCGGCGGACGCGCTCCGCCTCGCCCGCGAGACGGTCGCCCGTGGCGTGGACGCGCTGGTGGCGGTCGGTGGCGACGGCATGATCCACCTGGCGCTGCAGGCGCTGGCCGGCAGTGGCGTACCGCTCGGCATGCTCCCGGCCGGCACGGGCAACGACCAGGCCCGCGAGTACGGCGTGCCGATCGGCGACCCGGAGTCGGCGGCCGACGTGATAGCCGCCGGGCGCGTCGCCACCGTCGACCTCGGCCGGATCGACGCCGAGGACGGCACCAGCCGCTACTTCGGCTCGGTGCTCGCCGCCGGCTTCGACTCGCTGGTCACCGACCGGGCCAACCGGATGGCGTGGCCGCGTGGCCGGAGCCGCTACAACCTGGCCATGGCGGCCGAGTTGGCGAACCTGCGGCCACTGCCGTTCCGGATCACCCTGGACGACGGCACGGTGATCGAGCGCCCGCTCACCCTCGCCGCCGTCGGCAACACCCGCAGCTACGGCGGCGGCATGCTGATCTGCCCGGGCGCGGACCACACCGACGGCCTGTTCGACGTCACCATGGTGGGCGCGATGCCGCGGCTGAAACTGGTGCGGTTCTTCCCGACCGTGTTCAAGGGCACCCACGTCGAGCACGGGGAGGTGCACACCGCGCGGAGTGCCACGCTGCGGATCGAGTGCCCCGGGATCAGTGCGTACGCCGACGGGGAGTTCATCGCCCGCCTGCCCGTCGAGGTGAGCATCGCCCCGCGCACACTCCGGGTCATCGTCCCCGCCTGATCCCGACCACGCTCCACCGGCCGACGGCCGTCGAGGCCCGGACGCAGCTCCGCCGCCCCTTCGCTCGGCGGACCGTGCCGGCACACGTACCGCTCGCGCGGCCCTGACGACTGCCGCGACCGTCTGACACCTGCCGGTGCTCCCGGGACCCGATCGCGGCGCACTGCGGCCCACCTGCCGATCGTCATTCGTCCCCGACGGAAGCCCGAAGCGGCTCACGCAGCGCCACAGACCGGCTCTCACGTCACGCACAGTGATGACAAGTTGCGATCCCCGCACCCTCCGTGCTCGACTTCCTACGTGCCCGTCCGAGTGCGGGGCGCCCGGAAGCTGGAGGTTGCACGTTGGCCGGACTCGAATACGTCGGTTACTTCCCGCAGTGGTCGATCCACGACCGGAGGTTCTTCCTCAAGGACCTGGACGTCAACGGCACGGCGAAGAAGTTGACGATCCTCAACTACGCCTTCGCGAACATCTCGTCGGACACCGAACGGTATCCCGGCTACCGATGCTTCGCGGCGGCCGTGCCGAACACCGACCCCGGCCACGCCGACGGCGCCATCGACGTCGGGGACGCCGACGCCGACTGGATCAGGCCGTTCAGCGCCGCCGAGTCCGTGGACGGGGTGGCCGATCCCGGGTGGAACGACGAGAAGCACCTCAAGGGCAACTTCAACCAGCTGAGGAAGCTCAGGGCGAAGTACCCGGACCTGAAGGTCCTGGTCTCCATCGGCGGCTGGACGTACTCCAGGAACTTCTCCCGGGCCGCCGGCAGCCCCGAGCTGCGCAGGGACTTCGTGAAGTCCTTCATCGACTTCTACATCCGGGGCAACCTGCCGAAGAGGGTCTGGAACGACACCGCGGACTTCCCCGAGCAGTGGCGCGACGTCCACGGCGGCGACGGGCTGGCCGCGGGAATCTTCGACGGCTTCGACATCGACTGGGAGTGGCCGGGCAGTGCCGCCGGCCTGCAGGGCAACATCCACAGCCCGGAGGACCGGAAGAACCTGCCGCTGCTCCTCAAGGAGTTCCGCGACCAGCTCGACCGGCTCGACCTGCCGGACAAGCCGCGCGGGGGCAGGTACCTGCTGACCGCGTTCCTCCCGGCCGATCCGGAGATCCTCAAGGCCGGCTGGGACGTGCCGGAGATCATGAAGCACCTCGACCACGGCAACCTGCAGGGATACGACCTGCACGGCCCCTTCGACTGCCCCGGCGTCTGCGTGACCAACCACCAGTCGGCCCTGCACACCATCCCCGAGGACCCGAGCCCGCGGAGGCTCTCCGTGGAGGCGGCCGTCAGGGCCTGGACCGACGCGGGCGCGCCGAAGAAGAAGCTCCTCGTGGGCGTGCCGTTCTACGGCCGCGGCTGGGAGGGCGTGCGGAGCACCGCGAAGAACGGCCTGTTCCAGCAGGCGAGCGGAGCGGTGTCCAAGGCCCACGGGGCGGAGTACGAGGCGGGCGTCAACGACTACCGCGCCCTCGCCCCGCTGGCGCAGCAGGGGTACCAGGTCCACCGGGACGACGCCAACGGCGTGGCGTGGCTGTTCAACGCGGACAAGAGGATCCTCTGGACCTTCGACGACCCGATGGCCGTCTACCGGAAGGCCGAGTTCGCCAAGGAGCTGGGTCTCGCCGGCGCGACGTCCTACTCGCTGGACGGGGACGACAGGAGCACCGGCATCCTCTCCGAGCACATCCGCGCCGCGCTCGACGGACTGCAGCCGCCGACCCCGCCGCCGCTGAAGGACACCTGCTCCGTTCCCGAGTGGAGAGCCGACTACGTCTACGGCAAGCCCAGCGTGGTCAGCTACGCCGGCAGGATGTGGCAGGGGCGGTACTGGACCAAGGGAACCCCGCCGGGCAGCGAGGACGGCGGTGGCGGATCCCCGTGGCGCGAACTCCACTCCTGCAACCTGCCGGTCGGGCTCCACACCAACGGCGCGCAGCCCTGGCAGGAGGGCCTCGCGTACGAGACCGGCACCATGGTCACCCACCAGGGCGAGCTCTACACGGCGGCCTTCAACATCAGGCCCGACCAGGCCATCACGCCGGGCACGGACGTCAACACCTGGCAACCGCACGGCAAGTACGTGACGGCGGATGACTGACGGGCGTTCACCACACACCGGTTCCCGTACCTGGGAGCGGAGCGCCCCGGGCCCGGCTCGCACCACCGGGCGCAGGGCGCTTGGTCGTTCCGGCGGCCCGGTCCGTGCGCGTGGCCGCCCCGGGCACCGCACCCTCCCGGCTGTCAGTGGCCCCGAGTAGATTCGTGGCATGGAACCCAAATCTCTTCTTCTGCACCTGCGTCGGGAACTGACTGACTTTCAGAACACCCTCGTCGACGGCGAGCTGTCGGCGCCGGTCGAGCACTGCGGCGACTGGACGTTGCACGACCTGGCCGAGCACATGGGCGGGTCGAACCTGTGGGCGGCCACCGCTGCCACCGAGGGGCGCGGGGACTTCAAGCCGCCGGCGGCGCCGCGGGAGCGGTCCGCGCTGGTGGAATGGTTCGAGGCCTCGTCCGCGACCTTGCTGAAGGCGCTGGACACCGACCCCGACACCGCCGCCTGGACGTTCTATCCGCCGCACACGGTCGGTTTCTGGCAGCGGCGCCGCTGCCAGGAGACGCTCGTCCACCGCTGGGACGCCGAGCACGCGGTGGGCACTCCGCGGCCGATGGACGTCGAGCTGGCGGGCGACGGTGTCGCCGAGGTCTTCGACACGATGGCGCCCCTGCTGGTGTCCCGGGGCCGTGCGCTCGCACCCGAGAGTGCCCTGCGGCTCGAGGCTACGGACAGCGGTGCCTCGTGGACCTACGGGCCCGGAGCGCCGGTGGCCACGCTCGCCGCGCCGGCGGAACACCTCCTGCTCCTGCTGTGGAACCGGATGCCGGTCGACGGCGAGACCTTCGTCTGGGAAGGAGACCAGCAAGCCGGGCGGCGGATCCTGGAGCAGACGCTGACCCCCTGACCCCCGCGAACGGAGTTCCGACGACGCCCTCGGCGGTCCGTTGCCAGGACGGCGAGTTGAGCAGACGCTCACCCCACCGGTGATCCTGCTGCCGCCGGGTAGTCCGAGGTCCTGCCGCGTGCCCCCACCCGCGCAGGCCGTGGCGCCTGCGCGGGTACCTGCGGTCCGGTACGAAGGCGGGCTCGACCGGTCCCGGTTCCCTGACCGCAGGTCAACCCGTCCGGGCCGGTGCCGCACCGGCCTCCGGCAACATGCACCCGAAGGCGGCCCGGACGTCGGTCATCGTGCGGCCGGCCTCCCGGAGTGCCTGCGGGAAGTGGTCTGCCACGGCCTCGACCAGTCCCCGGATGTGATCACGGTCGACATGCCGGGTGAGGGTGAAGCGCAGGCCCGACTTCTTGAGGGGAACGACGGGGAAGGACGACTGGTTCACGTAGAAACCCGCGTCGAGCATGCGCCGCACCATGCCGTAACTCACCTCGGGCTCACCGAGTCCGATGAAGTAGACCGGGGTCCGGGGGTCGGAGACGACGGGCAGGCCGGCGGCGGCGAGGAGTTCGTTGCAGTAGTCCCGGCGCTCAGCCAGTTCCGCCTGCAAGTCCTCGATGCGATCGGAGAGATGGATCCGCGCCGAGGCGATCGCCGCGCCCAGCATCGGGGGCGGCAGCGGGTGCGAGTACATCAGCGGTCCCCCGTTGATCCGGATCCTGCCGGACAGTTGCTCGGTGGGGAACACCGCAACGCCGCCGATCGTCCCGAACCCCTTGGCGAGCGTCGTGATCAGCACCACGCGCTCGCTCAGCCGCCGGCCGAGCTTCTCGAAGACGTAGCCCGCACCGTGCCGACCGTACCAGCTCATGCCGTGCGCATCGTCGATGTAGAGGTGGAGCGAGGGGTACACCTCCATCAGCCGGGCGAGGTCCTCGATCGGTGCGACGTCGCCGAACATCGAGTACACGCCGTCGATCAGGTACCAGACCCGCTCACCGGCGGCCTGCTCCCGCCGCAGTCGCCGCTCGAGCGCGTCCAGGTCGCCGTGCCGCACCATCGCGAGCCCGACCCCCTGCTGCCGGACGAGTTGGGCGGCCGTCTGGACACTGAAGTGGACCTGCTGGTCCAGCACGGCGCGGTCGCCGGCCTCGAGCAGCGCAGGCAGCACGGAGATGTGGCACAGCGACGTCGAGGAGTACACCAGCACGGGGTGATCCGCGTAGATCTCCCGGAGCAGCGCCTCGAGTTCGAGGTTCAGCCCGGAGGCAACGTACGACCGGGAGATCGAGAACTGAACACCGAAGCGCTCGACCGCCTCGACGGCGCCGCGCCGGATCCGCTCGTCCTGCTCCAGGGAGAGGTAGCCGCAGGTACCGAAGTTGACCAGATCCCTGCCCCCGATCCGCAGGTACCTGCCCGGTGGCGCGTCGAGCCCGGTCGTCAGATGGCTGGTGCCCTGGCGCATCGCCTCGGCGATCAGCTTCTCCGTGGTGTCGGCGGAACTCTGGTACGGCACACGGGCCATGACGGCTTCCCCTCAGACCATAAGTCGGTCGGACTATGGGACAACCGCCGCACCTCCGCAGAGGTTACGCGTCATCGCCGGAGCCGGCCTCGCACCTGCCGGATCACTTGACGATGTGGTTGCCCCACAGCGTCTTGTCGTCGACGTTGTCCTTGGTGACCAGGGGTGCCGGAAGGCGGTCCTCCATGCCGTTGGGCAGGGAGATGATGGTGGAGTCGTGGTCGGTGGGCCCGGTGTGGAAGGGCTTGTTCTCGGCGGCCGCCTGCGCGTAGTACAGGGCGTACTTGGCGTACAGGTCGGCGGGCTGGGAGACGGTGGCGTCGATGTCGCCCTTGCGGATCGCGTCGAGCTCCTGCGAGATGCCGTCGTTGGAGACGATGGCGATGTGGCCGCTCTGCCCGGCCGGCTTGAGCAGGCCCTTCTGCTGGAGGAGGGCGAGGGTCGGCTGCAGGAAGACGCCGCCGGCCTGCATGTAGATGCCCTTCAGGTCCGGGTTGGCGGCGAGCGTGCTCTGCAGCTTGGCCGAGGCCACGTCGCCCTTCCAGTCGGTGGCGAGCTCGATCACCTGTATGCCGGGGAACTGCTTCTTCATGCAGGTGGCGAAGCCTCGGCTCCGTTCATACCCGTTGATCGAACTGAGCGCCCCCTGGAGTTCGGCGACCTTCCCCTTGCCGCCGAGCTGCTTGCCCAGGAACTCACAGGCCTTGGTGCCGTACGCGACGTTGTCCGCCCGGACCACCATGTACACCTCGCCGTGCTCGGGTTCGGTGTCGACGCTGACCGCGTTGATCCGGTGGGAGAACAGGTCGAAGAAGATCGCCTCGGTGTTCTGCGTCGACTGCGGCGCGATCACCACGGACTTCACCTGGTCCTTCTCGAACTTCTTGAGGTTGGACCTCAGTTGTTCGTCGTCGTTGTGGGACTCGGCGATCTGGACGCTGTTCATCCCCTGTTCGGCGATACCCGCCTTCAGGTACTGGGCGTACGACTTCCAGAAGTCGGAGTCGTCCCGGGGGAGGTCGATACCGATGGCCGCTCCCGTGTCCCGGGCTCCGGCGTGGGAGGAGTCGTCCGAGCAGCCGGTCAGCGTCCCGGCGACCAGGACAGCTCCGGCTGCCGCACCTGCGACCGTGGCCCGGGGCTTGCGGTAGTGCATTGTTCTGACCCTTCGTTACGAATGAGGTGGTGTCGTGGGAGGAGCGGTGGCAGTGCTGCGGTCCAGCCACTCCTCCACAGCTGCGACGTGCACGGCCGCCACGCAGGCGGCCAGTTGGGCGTCGCGGGCGGCGAGCGCACCCAGGATGGCCTGGTGCTCCCGGTGCGCCCGGGCGCGGGCGGGGGCGTCGTGGGTTCCCCGCGCGATGCGCAACCGCTGGGTGTGGGTGGACAGGATCCCCAGCAGCGTGGACAGCACCGGGTTGCCGACGGAGTCCACGATGATGCGGTGGAACTCGATGTCCAGCTCGACGAACCGCTCGACACTGATCTCCCCCGCCGAGCGTTCGAGGATCCCCTCGAGGCAGGCCAGTTGCTCCGGCGTCAGGCAGCCTGCCGCCCGGGCCACCGCCTGTGGTTCCAACAGCCGTCTCACCTGGAGGAGTTGCCGGGCACTGTCGCCGTTCGAGACGTCGGCGGCGAAGGCCATCGCTTCCATCAGCAGATGTGGCTCCAGACTGGAGACGTAGGTGCCGGCACCCTGCTTCGGGACCAGGATGCGCATGGCGGTCAGCGCTCGGACCGCCTCGCGGAGGGAGTTGCGTGACAGGCCCAGCTGCTCGGCGAAGTCGGCCTCGTTCGGCAGCCGGGAGCCGGGGGCGAGCGTGCCGGAGACGATCATCTTCTTGATCTTTTCGATCGCCAGATCGGTCACCGCGGTCGGGACCGTTCTCCGGGCACCGGGGCTTGGATATCCGCTCATGGCTGGAACTCCTGGTCGGCGGGGGTCGGACGACGTACGGGCACGGACAGCCCGGCGGCGCGCCGCCCCCTGTGAGGGCCTCGGGCGGCCGCGCCGCGCGGCCTGGGAATCCGGACACCGGACCTCGGCTGAGAGCGCTACTCCTGCTTCTCACCGGAGGCGAACCGGGAGACGATCAGCGCGAGGATGATGATCACGCCGTTGAGGAACTGGTTCCACAGCGGCGGCACACCGGCCAGGGTCATGACGTTGACCACCAGCTGGAGGGTCAGCACGCCGGTGAGCGCACCGAAGAGAGTGCCGCGCCCCCCGTTGAGGCTGACGCCGCCGATGACCGTGGCGGCGAAGACCTGGAAGATCCAGCCGTTGCCCTGGTCGGCGGAGATGGAACCGTAGTGCCCGGTGTAGAGGATGCCGGCGAACGCCGCGAGCAGACTGCCGAGGATGAGGACGGCCCAGGTGATCTTGTCCACCTGGATCCCGGCGGCGCGCGCCGCCTCGGCGTTGCCGCCGATCGCGTACAGTGCCCGGCCGGGCCGCAGCCAGGCCAGCGCGGAGCCTGCCAGCAGGAAGAGCACGGCGCAGATCCAGATGGCCGCGGGAACGCCCAGCCAGGAGGCGCTGCCCAGGTACCGGAACGAGCCGGGGACGTTGACGATCGACTGCCCCTGGGAGACGGCGACCTGAAGACCTCGCAGCAGGGTGAGCCCGCCGAGGGTGACGATGAAGCCGTTGAGCCGCAGTTTGAGGATCAGGAAGCCGTTGACGGCGCCGATCAGGGCCCCGACGAGCAGACAGAGCGGGATGGCGGCCCATCCGGGGAAGAGCCCGAGTCCGTTGAACCGGGCACCGTGATCCGGCAGCACGAGCCAGACCGCGATGACCGGCGCCACACCGATGGTGGACTCCAGGGAGAGGTCCATCCGACCGGTGATCAGGATCATCGCCTCGGCGAGGACCAGCAGGCTGAGCTCGGTGGCCTGCTGGCCGACACCCAGGAGGTTGTCGGCGGTGAGGAAGGCCGGGGAGACGGCGAAGCCGATGATGCCGAGCACCACGAGGACCGGCAGCAGGGACAGGTCGCGATAGCGGGCGAGGTCGAACCGGCGGCCGTCCGGCCCCGCGGTGGCCGCGCTGTGCTCGGTGAGGTCAGTGGTGGCCATGGCCTTCCTTCGTGTCGGGTAGGTCGGCCACGCCTTCCATCGCGGCGACCAACTGTTCGTCACTCCAGCCGCGGTCGAACTCCGCGACGACCCGGCCGTGGAACATGGCCACGACGCGGTCACAGACCCGCAGGTCGTCGAGCTCGTCGGAGACGATCAGGGCCGTCTTCCCCTCGTCGGCGACCTGACGGACGGTGCCGAGCAGGGATTCCTTGGACTTGATGTCGACGCCGTTGGTCGGTCGGATGGCGACCAGGACGTGCGGTCGGGTCGCCAGGGCGCGGGCGATGACCACCTTCTGCTGGTTGCCGCCGGACAGCGCCGACACCGGGGTGGCCGGTCCGGGGGTCTTGATGTCGAGGTCGGCGATCATGCGCTGGGCGAAGGCCAGGGTGCGTGAGGGCAGCACCGTGCCGCACGGGCCGAGCTGGTCGGTGACAGTGAGCGTGGCGTTCTCGGCGACGCTGCGCTGCGGGACCAGGCCCTGGACGTGCCTGTCCTCGGGCACGAAGCCGACGCCGGCGGCGAGCGCGGCGGGGACCTTGCCGGTGCGGACGGGCCGGCCGGCCACGGTGATCCGGCCGCCGCGCGGGCGGTGCAGGCCGGCGACGGTCTCACCGAGCTGGACGCTGCCGCTGGCCGTGGCCCCGGCGAGGCCGACGACCTCACCGGCCCGGGCGGTCAGCTCGACGTCCCGGTAGAAGCCGGGCAGGGTCAGGTTCTCGATCTCCAGCAGC
Source organism: Kitasatospora sp. NPDC032150 (assembly GCF_055579945.1). Classification (NCBI taxonomy): domain Bacteria; kingdom Bacillati; phylum Actinomycetota; class Actinomycetes; order Kitasatosporales; family Streptomycetaceae; genus Kitasatospora; species Kitasatospora sp. NPDC032150. Next base: position 228,677 of record NZ_JBVIMH010000005.1, read on the forward strand.
ACCGGTGCGTCGGTGGACACCGATTCGGTGACGTCCCGGTCAGCCGCGGACGTGCGGGTCCGCTCGCCCGTCATCGCCTCGACCAGGGCGTGCTGGTCGAGTTCGGAGACCGGCGCGGTGACGATGTGCCGGGCGTCGCGGTAGACGGTGATCGTGCCGCAGAGATCGTAGATCTCCTTGAGGTGGTGCGAGATGAACAGGAAGGCGACGCCTTGGTCCTGGAGCTCCCTGAGCTTGGTGAACAGCCGCTCGATGCCCCGGGCGTCGAGTTTCGCGGTGGGCTCGTCCAGGATGATGAACCGGGCGCCGAAGGACAGCGCCCGGGCGATCTCGACGAACTGCCGCTGTTCGACCGTCAGATCCTCGGCGCGCGCCGTCGGGTCGACCTCGACACCGTACTCGGTGAGCAGTTCGGTGGCGCTGCGGCGCAGCCGCCGCCAGCTGATGGGGCGGAGGCTGCCGCTGCTCTGGCGGTCGAGGAAGAGGTTCTCGGCGACGGTCAGCGCGGGGATGATGGTGGAGCGCTGGTAGACGCAGGCGACTTTGGCACGCCAGGCATCGGTGTCGCCGTGGGCGGGGGCCGGTTCGCCGTCGAAGCGCAGGGTGCCGCTGTCGGCGGTCTGCAGGCCGGTGAGGATGGAGACGAGGGTGGACTTGCCCGCACCGTTGCGGCCGACCAGGGCGTGCGACTCGCCGGGGGTGACCGCGATGCGGGCGTCGCTCAGCGCGACGGTGGCGCCGAAGCGCTTGCTGATTCCATCGGCCTCGACGACAGGGCTCTTGGGAGGACTTGAGTCCGCCATGGCGGGGTCCTTTCCGCTGGGTGGTTCGGCGGGCGGCGGTACGGGCCGGGTGGGCGTCGGCCGGACGGGTCCGCCGTTCACCGGTGGTCCTGGGTCACTTGCCGACGTTGTTGCCCCACAGGGCCTTGTCGTCGACGTTGTCCTTGGTGACCAGGGGCGCCGGGAGCTGGTCCTCCAGGCCGTTGGGCAGCGAGATGATGGTCGAGCCGTGGTCTGTGGGACCGGCCTGGAACGTCTTGCCCTCGGTGGCGGCCTGGGCGTAGGAGAGGGCGTACTTGGCGTACAGGTCGGCGGGCTGGGAGACGGTGGCGTCGATGTCGCCCTTGCGGATCGCGTCGTACTCCTGCGGGATGCCGTCGTTGGAGACGATGGCGATGTGGCCGCTCTCTCCGGCCGGCTTGAGCAGGCCCTTCTGCTGGAGGAGGGCGAGCGTGGGCTGCAGGAAGACACCGCCGGCCTGCATGTAGACGCCGTTCAGGTCCGGGTTGGCGGCGAGCGTGCTCTGCAGCTTGGCCGAGGCCACGTCGCCCTTCCAGTCGGTGGCGAGCTCGATCACCTGGATGTCGGGGAACTCGCTCTTCATGCAGGCGGCGAAGGCCTCGGAGCGGTCGCGGCCATTGATCGAGTCGAGCGCGCCCTGGAGTTCGGCGACCTTCCCCTTGCCGCCGAGCTGCTTGCCCAGGAACTCGCACGCCTTGGTGCCGTACGCCTTGTTGTCCGCGCGGACCACCATGTAGACCTTGCCGGTGTCGGGGCGGGTGTCGACGCTGATCACCGGGATCTTCTTCGCCGCGAGGGTGTCCAGGGTGGAGGCGATGGCGCCGGTGTCCTGGGGGGCCATGACCACGGCCTTGGCACCGGTGTTCTCGAAGACCTGGACGTTGGCGACCAGCTTGGTCACGTCGTTCTGCGAGTTGCTGACCGGAAGGGTGTTGAGGCCCTGTGCGGCGGTGCCCTGCTTCACGTACTGGGCGTAGGAGTTCCAGAAGTCGGAGTCCGCGCGCGGGAGGTCGATGCCGATGGCCGGCTTGCCACCTGAGGCGGCGTCGGACGACGACCCGCGGTTGCAGGCGGTGGCGGATGCCGCCAGCAGGAGCACCGAGACGGCCGCTGCCACGGTCTGGGAGGTGCGAAGCTTCATCGTGAGGTCTCCTTGGGTGTGGCCGAGACGCCGGCGGGGGCGAGATCGAAGCGTTCGGCACGGTGAAAAGGGGCGCTCGGCCCCACCCGCCGGAGGGCACGCAGGTGCCGGCCGCCTCCGAGGGGCCCTCATCCCGGGGAGGCCGGCACCTGCTCGGCGGTCCGGGTCAGGGGAGCCCGGACCGCGAGTCCCAGCCTCTCCGACTCTTCGAGAATCGTCGGATGGGTGCGGGCACGAGGAGACTACGAGTCCTGATGATCGCTCGACAAGTACAGACCTCGGGTGATTCCAAACCGTGACATTTGGATTTCGCGGCTATCCAACTCTTCGCTAGTCTCCAGGCGTTCAGCACTGAAGTGCACCTTCCCGTTCCGACTTCGACGTGCGTCCAGGAATCGTCGGAGGACTTGTTGCACTCGGACCTACCCACTCATATGGTTCAAGCCACCTTCAAGTCATCCGATGTATGACGTGGGGTTCCACTCCCTCCTGACCGAGAGGCCTGACCATGAAGCTGCTGCGCATCGGTGCCCCGGGCGAGGAGGTGCCAGCCGTCCAGGACGGGGACGGCCGGACCTTCGCCCTCTCGACCGTCACCGACGACATCGACGGGGCCTTTCTCGCCGGCGGCGGCGTCACACGGGTACGCCGGGCCCTCGCCGAGGGCGGGCTGCCGGCGATCGAGCCCGGGGGCCGACGGATCGGGGCCCCGATCGCCCGTCCCGGCAAGGTGGTCTGCATCGGCCTGAACTACCGCGACCACGCCGAGGAGACGGGCGCGCCCGTCCCCGAGCGTCCGGTGGTCTTCATGAAGGACCCGTCCACGGTGGTCGGCCCCGACGACGGCGTGCTGATCCCCCGCGGCTCGGTGAAGACCGACTGGGAGGTCGAACTGGCCGTCGTCATCGGCCGCACCGCCCGCTACCTGACGGATCCGGCCCGGGCGGCGGAGTGCATCGCGGGCTACGCGATCAGCAACGACGTCTCGGAGCGCGAGTTCCAGCTGGAGTACTCGAGCCAGTGGGACCTCGGCAAGTCCTGCGAGACCTTCAACCCGCTCGGCCCGTGGCTGGTGACGCCGGATGAGGTCGGTGATCCCCAGGCGCTCGGCCTGCGGCTGGACGTCAACGGAGTGCGGCGCCAGGACGGCAACACCAAGGACATGGTCTTCGAGGTGGCTTTTCTGATCCAGTACCTGAGCCGGTACATGGTGCTGAACCCGGGCGACGTCATCAACACGGGCACTCCGGCCGGGGTGGCCCTGGGACTTCCGGACACCCCCTACCTGCGCGCGGGCGACACCGTCGAGTTGTCGATCGACCGCCTCGGCACGCAGCGACAGACCCTCAGCAACGCGTGAGAGGAACCGAGTTGTCCGCAGACACCGCGCGGATCGTCGCAATGGACACCTACGACATCCGCTTCCCCACCTCGCGTGAGCTGGACGGCTCCGACGCGATGAACCCCGATCCCGACTACTCCGCCGCCTACCTTGTACTGCGTACGTCGGCCGACGGCCCGGAGGGCCACGGCTTCACCTTCACCATCGGCCGCGGCAACGACGTCCAGGTGGCCGCCGCCGAGGCACTGCGCGAGCACGTCGTCGGGCGCTCGGTCGCCGAGGTCTGCGCGGATCCGGCCTCGCTGCACCGCGATCTGGTCGGTGACAGCCAACTGCGCTGGCTCGGCCCGGAGAAGGGCGTGATGCACATGGCGATCGGCGCCGTGGTCAACGCGGTGTGGGACCTCGCGGCCAAGCGCGAGGGCAAGCCGCTGTGGCAACTGCTCGCCGACGCCGCACCCGAATGGCTGCTCTCCCAGGTCGACTTCCGCTACATCGTCGACGCGCTCAGCCCGGACGAGGCCCTCCACCTGCTGCGGCGCGGCAAGGAGGGTTCCGCCGACCGGGCGGCCGAGCTGCTGCGGCGCGGATACCCGGCCTACACCACGTCGCCGGGCTGGCTCGGCTACTCCGACGAGAAGCTCACCCGGCTCGCCCGCGAAGCGGTCGCGGACGGCTTCCGGCAGATCAAGCTGAAGGTCGGCGCCGACCTGGCGGACGACATCCGCCGCTGCCGGGTCGCCCGTGCCGCCATCGGTCCTGACATCCGGATGGCGATCGACGCCAACCAGCGCTGGAACGTGGCCGAGGCGATCAGCTGGACCAACGCCCTGGCGGAGTTCGACCCCTACTGGATCGAGGAACCCACCAGCCCGGACGACGTGCTGGGCCATGCGACCGTCCGCGAGCGGGTCGCCCCGATCCGGGTGGCCACCGGCGAGCACGTGCAGAACCGCATCATCTTCAAGCAGTTGCTGCAGGCCGGCGCCATCGACGTGCTGCAGTTGGACGCGGCGCGGGTCGGCGGTGTGAACGAGAACCTCGCCATCCTGCTGCTCGCGGCCAAGTACGGCGTCCCGGTCTGCCCCCACGCGGGCGGCGTGGGACTCTGCGAACTCGTCCAGCACCTCTCGATGTTCGATTACGTGGCGCTCTCCGGCACCACCGAGGACCGTGTCATCGAGTTCGTCGACCACCTCCACCAGCACTTCCTGGACCCGGTGGTGATCGACGACGGCCACTACCGGGCCCCCGCCGCACCGGGGTTCTCCGCGGCCATGCACCGCGCCTCGATCGACACCTACCGCTATCCGCAGGGAGACTTCTGGGTAGCCGACCTGGCACAGCATCAGAACTCGGAGGTTCCGGCATGAGAGACGAACTCGACGGGCTTGCCGCACTGGTCACCGGCGGTGCCTCCGGCATCGGACTGGCCACCGCGCGACTGCTCGCCGGGCGCGGTGCCCGGGTCGCCGTGCTCGACCTCGACCCGAAGGCCGTGAACGAGCCGCTGGCCGGCTACTTCGCCGACGTCAGCGACGACACCTCGGTCCGCACGGCCGTCGAGCGGGCGGCAGCGGACCTGGGCGGCATCGACATCCTGGTCAACAACGCCGGTGTCGGCGCCGCCGGAACGGTCGAGGACAACCCCGACGACCAGTGGCACCGCGTCCTGGACGTCAATGTGCTCGGCATCGTCCGGACCACCCGCGCCGCCCTGCCGCACCTACGGCGATCGGCCCACGCCTCGGTGGTCAACACCTGCTCGATCGCCGCCACCGCCGGCCTGCCGCAGCGCGCACTGTACTCGGCGAGCAAGGGCGCCGTGCTGTCCCTGACCCTCGCCATGGCGGCCGACCACATCCGCGAGGGCATCCGGGTCAACTGCGTCAACCCCGGTACGGTGGACACCCCCTGGGTCGGCCGCCTGCTCGACGCCGCGGACGACCCGCGGGCCGAACGCGCCGCACTCGAAGCCCGGCAGCCGCACGGCCGCCTGGTCACCGCCGAGGAGGTGGCCGCCGCCATCGCCTACCTGGCCTCGCCCGCCGCGTCCTCGGTCACCGGCACCGCACTCGCGGTGGACGGCGGCATGGCCGGCCTGCGGCTGCGGCCGGCCGCCCGGTGAGGAGCGCCGCCGTGCACCGAGTCAGGCTCGGCCGCAGCACCGCGGCCGTCACCCGGCTGTCCTTCGGCGCGGCCGGGATCGGCAACCTCTTCACCCCGGTGACGGACGAGGCTGCCGCCCGGGCGGTGAACGCCGCCTGGGCGGCCGGCATCCGCTCCTTCGACACCGCTCCCCACTACGGTCTCGGCCTCTCCGAGCGCCGTCTGGGCGCCGCCCTGCGCGGCCGCCCGCGCGCGGAGTACACCGTCGCCACCAAGGTCGGCAGGCTGCTCGAACCCCTCCGCGACCCGGTGGGCGACGACCTCGCCAACGGCTTCGCCGTACCCGCGACCCACCGCCGGGTGTGGGACTTCACCGCCGACGGCGTCCGGCGCAGCCTGGAGGCCAGCCTGGAGCGGCTGGGACTGGACCGGGTGGACATCGTCCATCTGCACGACCCCGACGACCACTTCGCCGAGGCCATCGGCCAGGCCTACCCGGCCCTGGAACGGCTGCGCGCCGAAGGCGTGGTGGGTGCGATCGGCGTCGGGATGAACCAGGCCGGGATGCTGACCCGCTTCGTGCGCGACACGGACGTCGACGCCGTGCTGCTGGCCGGGCGGTACACCCTGCTCGACCAGGGTGCGACGGCCGAGCTGCTGCCGGAAGCCGCCCGGCGCGGCGTCTGTGTCATCGTCGGCGGCGTCTTCAACTCCGGTGTACTGGCTGACCCTAAGTCCGGAGCCACCTTCGACTACGCCGCCGCCCCTCCGGAACTGCTCCAGCGGGCGCTGCGGATGCAGGCCGTCTGCGAGCGGTACGGCGTGCCGCTGCGGGCCGCCGCGGTCCGTTTCGCGCTGGCCCCGCAGGCCGTCGCGAGCGCGCTGATCGGAGCCCGCTCGGCCGAGGAGATCATCGACGCCGCCCGGCTGCTGGATCTGGACATCCCGGATGCGCTCTGGCAGCACCTGGTGGCCACCGGCCTGCTGCCCGACCACCTGCCCCTCCCGAGGAGAAGCCGGCCCCCATGCGTGTAGCGCTCTTCATCACCTGCTTCAACGACACCTTCTTCCCCGGCACCGGCCGAGCCGTCGTCAGCCTGCTGGAACGGCTCGGCCACACCGTGGAGTTCCCACCGGAGCAGACCTGCTGCGGCCAGATGCACTTCAACACCGGCTACCGTCCGGACGCCGTACCGCTGGTCGTCCGCTTCGCCCGGACCTTCCGGGAGTACGACGCCGTCGTCACGCCGTCAGCCTCGTGCGCCGGCATGGTGCGGGAGAACCACTCGCTGCTGGCGGAGCGGTACGGGCACGACTGGCTCCGCCGCGAAGTCGCCGAACTGGCCCCGCGGGTGCACGAGTTCACCGAGTTCCTGACCGACGTGCTGGACGTCACCGACGTGGGCGCGTACTTCCCGCACCGCGTCACCTACCACCCGACCTGCCACTCGCTGCGGGGCCTTCGGCTCGGCGACCGGCCGCTGCGGCTGCTGCGCGCCGTACGGGGCATCGAGTTGGTCGACCTGCCCGCCGCCGACTCCTGCTGCGGCTTCGGCGGCACCTTCGCGCTGAAGAACGCCGAGACCTCCGGCGCGATGCTCGCCGACAAGGCGGCCGGCGTGCTCGCCACCGGCGCCGAGGTGCTGTGCGCCGCCGACAACTCCTGCCTGTTGCACATCGGCGGCGGCCTGTCCCGCCAGGACAGCGGGGTGCGGGTCATGCACCTGGCAGAGATCCTCGCCGCCACGGAAGGCGCCGCCCGAGGAGATTCCCGAGGAGATTCCCGATGAGCACCTCCGATGGCCGCGGCGTGGTGTGGCTCGGCTCTCCGTCCTTCCCCGACGCGGCCCGTAGCGCCCTGAAGGACACCCGGCTGCGCGGCAACCTGAAGCGGGCCACCACGACGATCCGGGACAAGCGGATCCGGGCGGCCGGCGAGCTGGACGACTGGGAGGAGCTGCGCGAGGCCGCCGCCGCCGTCAAGCGCCGTACCGCCCGCCACCTGGACCGCTACCTCCTGGAACTGGAACGCTCCGTCACCGCCGCGGGTGGAACCGTGCACTGGGCGGCGGACGCCGCCGAGGCCAACCGCATCGTCACCGAGCTGGTGCGGGCCACCGGCGAGCGCGAGGTCGTCAAGGTCAAGTCGATGGCCACCCAGGAGATCGGCCTGAACGAGCACCTCGCCGACGCCGGGATCACCGCCTACGAGACCGACCTGGCCGAGCTCATCGTCCAGCTCGGCGACGACCGCCCCTCCCACATCCTGGTGCCCGCGATCCACCTGAACCGCTCCGAGATCCGCGAGGTCTTCGCCGCCGCCATGGCCGATTGGGGCCGCCCCGCGCCCGAGGACCTGACCGACGAGCCGCGCGACCTCGCCGAAGCCGCCCGGCTGCACCTGCGGGACAAGTTCCTGACCGCCAAGGTCGCCGTCTCCGGAGCGAACTTCGCCGTCGCCGACACCGGCACCGTCGGCGTGGTCGAGTCCGAGGGCAACGGCCGGATGTGCCTGACCCTCCCACAGACCCTGATCACCGTCATGGGCATCGAGAAGGTCCTGCCCACCTGGTCCGACCTGGAGGTGTTCCTCCAGCTGCTGCCCCGCTCCTCCACCGGTGAGCGGATGAACCCCTACACCTCCACCTGGACCGGTACCACCCCCGGTGACGGGCCGCAGGAGTTCCACCTCGTGCTGCTCGACAACGGCCGCACCGACACCCTCGCCGACACCGTCGGCCGCCAGGCACTGGCCTGCATCCGCTGCTCGGCCTGCCTCAACGTGTGCCCGGTGTACGAGCGCACCGGCGGCCACGCCTACGGCTCGGTCTACCCCGGTCCGATCGGCGCCGTACTTACCCCGCAGCTCGTCGGTGTCGAGCACGCCGCCTCCCTGCCGTTCGCCTCCACCCTGTGCGGCGCCTGCTACGACGCCTGCCCCGTGAAGATCGACATCCCCGCGCTGCTGGTCCACCTGCGGGCCGAGGTCGTCCAGGCCAGGCGGCGCAGGAGCCGGATCCCCACACCCGAGGCCCTGGCGATGGAGGCGGCCGCGAAAGTCCTCGACTCACCCGCGATGCTCGCCGCGGCCCAGAAGACCGCCGCGCTCGGTGCCAGGCCGCTCGCCCGGCACGGCCGGATCCGCCGTCTGCCCGGCCCGCTGAGCGGCTGGTCGGACTCCCGTGACACCCCGGCTCCCCCGCCCGAGTCCTTCCGGAGCTGGTGGCGCAAGAACCGGGAGAACGCCGAATGAGCACCCGCGACACCGTCCTGAGCCGCATCCGCGCCGCCCTAGCCGACGTCCCCGCGGCCGAGGAACCCGCCGACGTCCCGGTACCCCGCGACTACCGCCGCAGCCACGCCACGCCCGGCGAGGACCTCACGGCGCTCTTCGCCGAGCGCGTCACCGACTACCGGGCGAGCGTCACCCGCACGACCCCGGACGGCCTGCCCGCCGCCATCGCCCGCGCCCTGACCGCGCGGGGTGCCCGGACCATCGGGCTCCCGGCCGCCTTCCCGGCCGAGCAGCTCCCCGCCGGCCCCTGGCAGTGGCGGCACGACACCCCCGCACTGGACCTCGCCGAGCTCGACGCCCTGGACGGCACGCTCACCCTCGCCGCGGTCGGCATCGCCGTCACCGGCACCGTCGTCCTGGACGCCGGGCCCGGTCAGGGCAGGCGCGCCCTCACCCTCGTCCCCGACTACCACCTGTGCGTCATCCGCGCGGAGCAGATCTGCGACGACGTCCCAGAGGCGCTCTCCCGGCTGGATCCGGCGCGACCGCTGACCTTCGTCTCCGGACCGTCCGCCACCAGCGACATCGAACTCGACCGCGTCGAGGGCGTGCACGGCCCGCGCACCCTGGACATCATCATCGTCACCACGGAGGAGCCGTGAGAGTCGCCCTGCACACCCGCGTCCGCGCCGACCGGATCGCCGAGTACGAGGCCGCCCACCGCGAGGTCCCCACCGAGCTGACCGACGCCATCCGGTCGGCCGGCGTGTCCTCCTGGACCATCTGGCGCAGCGGCGCCGAGCTCTTCCACCTGCTGGAGTGCGAGGACTACGCCCGGCTGCTCGCCGAACTGGAGCAGCTCCCGGTCAACATCGCCTGGCAGGCCCGGATGGCGGAGCTGCTGGAGGTCGTCCACGACTACTCCGCCGACGGCGCCTCCGCGGGCCTTCCCAAGGTGTGGGAGCTGTGACCGACCGCCGGATCATCGACGCCCACCACCACGTCTGGGACCTGACCGTCCGGCCGCAGAGCTGGATCGCCGGCGAGGCGCTCGCACCGCTCAACCGCTCCTTCTCCGTCGAGGATCTGGCGCCCCAGGCCCGCGCGGCCGAGGTCACCGCCACCGTGGTGGTGCAGACCGTCTGCGTCCCCGAGGAGACCCCGGAGCTGCTGGCCCTCGCGGCCGGGAGCCGGCTGGTCGCCGGAGTGGTCGGCTGGACCGACCTGACCGCCCCCGGCGCGGCCGACGCCCTCGCCGCGCTGCGCGAGGGACCGGGTGGCGACCGGCTGGTGGGCATCCGGCACCAGGTCCAGGACGAGCCGGACCCCGACTGGCTGCTGCGCCAGGACGTACGGCGGGGTCTGGCCGCCGTCGCCGACGCCGGCCTGGCCTACGACCTGGTGGTCAGGCCGCACCAGTTGCCCGCGGCCGTCGCCGTGGCCGCCCGGCTCACCGGGCTGACTTTCGTACTCGACCATCTCGGCAAGCCGCCGATCGCCTCCGGGGCGCTCGACCCGTGGGCGGCCGAGGTCCGTCGGCTCGCCGCGCTGCCCAACACCGTGTGCAAGCTGTCCGGTCTGGTCACCGAGGCGACGCCCGGTGCCTGGGAGGTCGCTGACCTCCGGCCCTACGCCGACACGGTCCTGGACGCCTTCGGCCCGCAGCGCGTGCTGTTCGGCTCCGACTGGCCGGTCTCGACGCTTGAGGCCGCCTACGGCACGACCGTCGAGGTGGCCGACCGGCTCACCGACATGCTGGGCCCGGCGGAGAAGGAGGCCGTGTTCCGGGGGAACGCTTCTCGCGTGTACCGCCTGGCGCCGTGACCGCCGGTCACAGCGCCGGTCGGAGGTCCGAGCTCGCCCGTCGCGGCACCCGTCAGGGCTCGCCCGTCAGAGCGCCCGGCGGAGCCACTCCGCGACACCGGTGATGTGCACCGTCGCCAGGGCACGGGTGGTCTCCACGTCACGGGTGGCCAGTGCCTCGACGATCGCCCGGTGCTCGGCGATGGTCCGCTGGACGGCGTCCTCCTGGGTCAGCCCGCGCCACATCCTGGCGCGGGCCGTCCGGCTGGAGAGGGAGTCGAGGAGCGAGCACAGGACGCTGTTGCCCACCGCCGCAGCGATCCGGCCGTGGAACTCCAGGTCGTTGGCGACCAGGGCCTCCACCGTCGGGTTCTCGCCGAGCCGGTCGAGGATCTCGCGCAGCTCGACGAGCTGCTCGTCGGTCATCCGCTGGGCCGCCAGCGCGGCGGCGGCCGGCTCCAGGATGGCCCGCACCTGGAACAGCTCCAGCACGGACTCGTCCCGGTGCAGGTCCAGGATGAAGGTGAGTGCTTCCAGCAGATGCGGGGGCTCCAGGCTGCTCACGTAGGTACCGTCGCCCTGCCGCACGTCGAGCACGTTCAGCAGTGACAGCGCCTTCACCGCCTCGCGCAGCGAGTTCCGCGAGAGCCCCAGCTCCGCCGCCAGATCGGGCTCCTTGGGCAGCCGATCCCCCGGCTTGAGGGCACCCGAGAGGATCATCGCTTTGATCTTCTCGATGGCCTCGTCGGTGACAGCCACGTCAGTGCCTTCCACTGGTCCGATGTTTGACGAGCAAGTATGCACCTGGTCGCGCCGGACAGCGCCCTCAGGTGCCGGGAGAAGCCCGGAGGTGGACCTCTGAGCAGCAGAAACACGGGTCTGACCCGCTACGCGGTCCTCCGCGAACTCCAGGCCCTCCCGGCCACCTGGACCGGCGCCTGCTCGATATGCGGCCAACCGCCCCAGAGCTTCGGCACGAGCGACGGATGTCCGTCCACCACCACCGCGGCCACCGCCAGCAGCTCCGACATGCAGGCGGCCAGCGGTTCGCCGATCGCCTCGCCGGTGGCCAGGTCCGACACCCGCACGGTGATGTCCTCGCTGCCGCTGACCACGGCCGGCCGGCCGGCCAGCTCCAGGGTGCTCGGCTTCGACACCGACTTGGTGTGGCCGACGAGCGGGTGGCCCAGCTCCTGCCTGGTGGCCAGGTCCCGGACCCGCAGCGTCCTTGCGCCCGCGATGGCGACCGGGCGGCCGTCGAGTACGGCCGCCGTCGCCGCCATCGCGGAAATCCCGTCGCTGAGACCGACCGGCAATAGGGAGCGTGGATCAAGGAGCGGGTCGAGAGCCGAGTCTGGGCGTGCATCGTGAGGAGAGCGCAGCGGCGCTGCGCGCGACGAGGGATGTGCGCCCAGGCGAGAGCTATCGGCACGCGACGCCGCGGGCCCTATTGCCGGTCGGTCTGAATCAGGGGTTCGCCGAGTTGCTGCCCGGCGGTCAGGAATACCCGACTCGGCGTCATGTTCCTTGCGGTGCGGTTGGAGGGGTGACGGAGGCAACCTGGTGTGCGCTACATTGGCATGAACGCGAAACGTGAGCTTAACCTGGCACGCAGTGACACCGGCTATCGTCGCCAGTGAGCAGGAACGCCGCAAGTACGCATCGGCATGCCCCTGCATCCTCGGGAGCCGTCCCGCAGCTCAGCACTTCGCAACACTTCGCAAGACTTCGAAGCACTTCGCAGCACTTCGCAGCAGTCCGCAGCTCAGCAGCTCCGGAGCGCCCCGTCCGGAGTACGGATCGTCCTCGCACGTCCTCTGTTGCTCCGCGACCCCCACCGGAGAGTCCATGCGGCCCACCTCGCAGCTTGCCGATCTCGTCATCGGGATCACCCCCTTCCAGGAACCGGACGCCCGGCTCGCCGCGGCGGTGTGCCGCGCGGGCGGGTCGGGGGTCCTGGACCTCGGGGCCGGCGACCGCCGGTCCCGGGAGGAGCTCACCCGCCTGCGCGAGTGGGCGCCGGGCCCATTCGGCATCCGGGTGGGCCGGGACTGCAGGATCACACCCGAGGAACTGGGCCTCGCCGACGGTCTACCGCACACCGTCGTGCTGGCCGCCGCGCCTCCCCAGTGGCTGTCCGTGCTGCCGGCCCGCGGCCACCGGGTTCTGGTCGAGGTGACCGACCTGGAGCAGGCTCGCGAGGCCACCCGGGCAGGGGCCTCCGGGCTGATCGCGCGTGGCGGTGAGAGCGGCGGACGGGTCAGCGAGTTGAGCACCTTCGTGCTGCTCCAGCAGTTACTGGCCGCGCCCGATGTCGGGCTGCCGGTCTGGGCCTGTGGCGGCATCGGCGTCCACACCGCGGTGGCGGCGGTGGCCGGCGGTGCGGCCGGCGTGGTGCTGGACAGCCAGCTCGCGCTGCTCGCCGAGTCATCGCTCGGCGAGCAGACCACGGCGGCCGTGCGCGGCATGGACGGTTCCGAGACCATCCTGGCCGACGGGCACCGCGTGCTGCGCCGCCGACGGCCGGGTCCATCCGAACCGGCCCTCGAACTGACGGCTGGTCAGGACGGCTTCCTCGCCGTTGACTTCGCCGAGAGATGGGGCACCGCGAGACGCGCCGTGCCCGCCGTGCGGGACGCGATACTCGACGGGTTGCGGGCGCTGGCGACACCGGGTGCCACGACGGCGCTGCTCGGACCGGACACGCCGATGAGCGCCACCCTCGGCACCGAACTGCCGGTGACCCAGGGCCCGATGACCAGGGTCAGCGACCAGCCGGGCTTCGCGGCCGCGGTGGCCGGAGCCGGTGCGCTGCCGTTCGTCGCGCTCGCCCTGTCCGGCCCGGAGCAGACCCGCGAGCTGCTCGCCCGAACCGCCGAGGCGGTCGGTGAACGCCCTTGGGGTGTCGGGGTGTTGGGTTTCGTACCGGAGGAGGTACGAGGCGCCCAGCTGGCCGAGGTGCTGGCGGCGCGGCCCAGTCACGCGGTGATCGCCGGCGGACGCCCCTCCCAGGCCCGGGCGCTGGAGGAGGCGGGTATCCGCACCTTCCTGCACGTCCCCTCCCCCGGCCTGCTGCGCCAGTTCCTGGAGGACGGCGCACGCCGGTTCGTCTTCGAGGGCGCCGAGTGCGGCGGCCACGTCGGCCCGCGGCACAGCTTTCCACTGTGGGAGGCGCAGCTGGCGGTGCTGGCGGAGTTCCTGGACGGCGCGGCTCCCGATGCCCGGCCGGGACTTGAGGTCCTGTTCGCCGGCGGGGTGCACGACGAGCGTTCGGCGGCCATGGTGGCCGCGATGGCCGCGCCGCTGGCCGAACGCGGGGTGGCCACCGGCGTCCTGATGGGCACGGCCTACCTGTTCACCGAGGAGGCGGTGGGCTGCGGGGCGGTGCGGCCGCAGTTCCAGCGGCAGGTGCTGGCGGCGCGCGGGACCGAGGTGCTGCAGACCGCGCCCGGACACGCCACCCGGTGCGTGCCGAGCCCGTTCACCGCCGAGTTCGCCCGGGAGCGGGAGCGGCTGCGGGCCCTGGGCGTGCCGGACCGGGAGGTCTGGGAGCGGCTGGAGCGGCTGAACGTCGGGCGGCTGCGGATCGCCGGCAAGGGCGTGGACCGGGTCGCGGGCGCGCTGGTCGAGGTGGACGAGCAGGAGCAGCTGACCCGGGGGATGTTCATGGCCGGCCAGGTGGCCGTGCTGCGTTCGGCCACCACGACGCTGGCCGGGCTGCACGCCGCGGTGAGCACCGGCGCCGCCGCCTTCCTCGCCGAACGGGCCGAGGAGTTGAGCGCACGGCTCGACCCGCGGCCCCGCCCGGCGACGGAGCCGAAGCCGCTGGACATCGCGGTGATCGGGATGGCCGGGATGTTCCCGCAGGCGCCCGACCTGCCATCGTTCTGGGCCAACATCCTGGCCGGGGTGGACGCGGTGACCGAGGTCCCCGTCGAGCGCTGGGACCCGGCGTTGTACCACTCACCGGACGGCGCGCCCGGCACCACACCGTCCAAGTGGGGCGGGTTCCTGCCGCCGATCCCCTTCGACCCGCTGAGCTACGGCATCCCGCCGTCCGCGCTCGGCAGCATCGAGCCGGTGCAGTTGCTGGCGCTGGAGGCGGCGCGCCGGGCCCTGACGGACGCCGGGTACGACGCGGGCGAGGGCGGCCGGCCCTTCGACAGGTCCCGGACGGGCGTGGTGTTCGGTGCGGAGGCCGGCAGCGACCTGTCCAACGCCGGGGTGCTCGCGGCGGTGCTGCCGTCCTACCTGGGCACGGTGCCCGAAGCGCTGGCCGGCCAGCTGCCCACCCTCACCGAGGACTCCTTCCCCGGCATGCTGGCCAACGTCATCTCGGGCCGGATCGCCAACCGCCTGGACCTCGGCGGCGCCAACTTCACGGTGGACGCGGCCTGCGCCTCCTCGTTGGCCGCGCTGGACGTGGCCTGCAAGGAACTGGTCCAGGGCAGCGCCGACCTGGTCCTGTGCGGCGGCGCCGACCTGCACAACGGCATCAACGACTTCCTGCTGTTCTCCTCGGTGCACGCGCTCTCGCCGACCGGCCGTTCCCGGCCCTTCGACGCCTCGGCGGACGGCATCGCGCTCGGTGAGGGCGTGGCCGCGCTGGTGCTGAAGCGGCTGGCGGACGCTGAACGGGACGGCGACCGGATCTACGCCGTGGTCAAGGGCGTCGGCAGCGCCAGCGACGGCCGTTCGCTGGGACTCACCGCACCGCGTCCGGAGGGCCAGCGGGCGGCACTGGAACGCGCCTACCGCGGCGCCGGGATCAGCCCGGCCGAGGTCGGGCTGCTGGAGGCGCACGGCACCGGCACGGTGGTCGGCGACCGCACCGAACTGACCACCCTGGTCGAGGTGTTCACCGAGGCGGGAGCGGCGCCGGAGAGCTGCGCGCTCGGGTCGGTGAAGTCGCAGATCGGCCACACCAAGTGCGCCGCCGGTCTGGCCGGGATGATCAAGGCCGCGCTCGCCCTGCACACCGGGGTCAAGCCGCCCACCCTGCACCTTTCGCAGCCCAACTCCGCCTGGCAGGAGGACAAGACGCCGTTCGGCTTCCACACCGAGGCCAGCCCGTGGGCCGCACCGCCGGCCGAACGGGTAGCCGGGGTGAGCGCGTTCGGCTTCGGCGGCACCAACTTCCATGCGGTGCTGAGCGGTTACGCCGGACCACCGCCGGTGCACGGCCTGCAGGAGTGGCCGGCCGAGCTGTTCACCTTCCGCGGCACCGACCGCGAGCGCGCACTGCGCGGGGTGGCCGAACTGCTCCGCCTGGCCGAGGCGGCAGAGACGCCCTGGCGGATGCGCGACCTCGCGCTGGCCGCCGCCCGCCGGGCGGAGTCGGCCCACGGGCCGGTGCAGGTGGCGGTGGTCGCCGCGGACCGGGCGGAGCTGGCCGGGCTGCTGCGCCGCGCGCTGGCCGGCGAGCACGATCCGGCGGTCGGGCTGCACCTGGCCGGGCTGGACGAGGTGGAGCAGGGCGCGGTGGCGTTCCTCTTCCCCGGGCAGGGCAGTCAGCGGCCGGGGATGTTCGCGGAGCTCTTCACGGCCTTCCCGGGTGTGCAGCACCATTTGCACCCGGACTACGCGCGGATCCTCTACCCTCCGACGGCTTTCACTCCCGAGGCACGCGATCGGCGACGCGAGGCCGTCACCGACACCGCGGTCGCGCAGCCGGTGCTGGGCATGGCCGGGCTGGCCGCCTGCGAGCTGCTGGGGCTGGCCGGAGTGCGCCCGCAGCTGGCCGGCGGCCACAGCTACGGCGAACTGGTCGCGCTGTGCGCGGCAGGGGCGCTGGCGGCCGAGGACCTGCCGGCGCTCAGCGCCGAGCGAGCGCGGGCGATCGTGGACGCCATCGGCGTGGATGCCGATCCCGGGGCGATGGCCGCGGTCACGGCGAGCGCCGAGGAGGTGGAGCACGTGCTGCGGGCGGCGGGGCTGGCCGGCCGGGTGGTGGCGGCCAACCGCAACGCGCCCCGACAGACGGTCGTCTCCGGTCCAACCGGGGAACTGGTCGCCGCCGTCGAGGAGTTGCGCGCGGCCGGGTACGGCGCCAAACGCCTGCCGGTGGCCTGCGCCTTCCACAGTCCGCTGGTGGCGGGTGCCGGCGAGCGGTTCGCAGAGGCACTGGCGCACCGCGCCGTACGGGCCCCGGAGTTCCCGGTCTGGTCGAACCGCACGGCGAGCGCCTACCCGGCGGACGCGGCCGCGGTGCGGGCCGGACTCGCCGCGCAGATCGGCGCGCCCGTGCGGTTCGCGGAGCAGGTCGAGGCGATGTACCTGGCGGGCGCCCGGGTCTTCGTCGAGGCCGGGCCGGGGTCGGTGCTGACCCGGCTGGTGACGGCCGTCCTCGGGGACCGGCCGCACCGGGCGGTCGCGCTCGAGGGCCGCCGCCGTGGACTGTCCGGATTCCTGGACGCCCTGGCCGAATTGGCCGTCGCGGGCGTGCCGGTGCGGACCGGCCGGCTGCTGCGCGGCCGGGACGCGGTGGACGCGGGCCGGGCGCGGGAGCCGCGCCGGCCCGGCTGGACGGTGGACGGGCAGCTGGTGCGGACCGCTGCCGGAGAACTGCTGCCCGGTGCGCTCGCACCGGCCCGACTCGTACCGGAGACCCTGGTGACCACGCAGGTACCGCAACCCAACGGCGCGGACGCGCTCGTCGCCGACTTCCTGCGCAGCAGCCGCGAGCTGATCGCAGCCCAGCGGGACGTACTGCTCAGCTACTTCGGCGGGCCCGGTGCCGAGCCGTCCGTACGCGCGCAGCCGGTCCCGGCCACACCGGCGTACGCGGTGCCGGCGGCGCCGGCGGCTCTGGCCGCGCCCGCGCGGCCCGAGCCCGCGAGCACCGTCCCGCAGCCGCCGGCGGCCCCCGAGCCGGCCGGGCGGGAACCGGTGGACCTGATGGCCGCCGTGGTGGCCGTGATCAGCGAACGCACCGGCTACCCGGCCGACATGATCGAACCCGACCTCGACCTGGAGGCCGACCTCTCGATCGACTCCATCAAGCGCACCGAGATCATCGGCCGACTGGCCCGCCATCTCGCCGGGGCGGACGGCAACCTCGCCGGCCTCACCGACGACGAGCTGGAGGAGCTCTCCCGGGCCCGCACCACCGCCGCCATCACCGAGTGGCTCACCGCCCGGCTCGCCGGCCCCGCGCCGGCGCCGGCCGAGGAACTGCCGACGGAGGAACTGCCGACGGAGGAACTGCCGGCCGAGGATCCACCGGTCGAGAACCTGCCGCCCGCCGTCGTCGTGGGCCACGAACCGGTCCGGCTGCTCTTCACCGCCAGCCCGCTGCCCGAGCCCGACGAGGCACCCGGCACGCTGGCCGGCCGCCGCTTCGCACTTCTCGGCGAGGACGGCACCGGGGTCCGCGACGCCCTGGCGGCCCGGCTCCTCTCGGTCGGGGCCGAGCCGCTGACCTTCGATGCCGGACACGAACTCTCCGACGCGGACGGGCCGTTGGACGGAGTCCTGCTACTCGACCCGCTCTCCCACCGCGGCGCGGCGGTGCTGCCCGAGCTGGTGCCCGTGCTGCAGGCCGCGCTGGCCGCCGCCCCGGGCCGGCTGCTCGCCGCCCGGACCTCGCCCGAGGCGGACACCTCCCGGGCCGCCGGGCTGCGCGGGCTCTTCCGCACCCTGGCCCGCGAGTACCCGCGGTGCGTCACCCGACTGGTGGAGCTCGGCGAGGACCGGTCCGCCGAGGAGGCCGCGGACCTGCTGCTCGCCGAGCTGCGGGCGGACGACCACGAGCCCGTGGTGCTGCGCACGGCCGGCCGGGCGGCTCCGATCCTGACCGAGTCCGGCCTCGGCGTGCTGGGCAGCACCGGCGCTGGCCCGGCCGGGGAGGGCGCGGCGGAGGCGGCGGCGCTCGGGCTCGACCGGGACGCCGTGGTACTGCTGGTCGGCGGCGCGCGGGGCATCACCGCGCGGTTCGCGGCGACGCTCGCCTCTGCCGCCCGCTGCCACCTGGAGCTGATCGGCCGCACCGCGGCGCCCGAGGGCCCGGAGGACCCGGCGACGGCCGCCGCCCCGGACCGGACGGCGCTGCGCGCCGTGCTGGCCCGGCAGGGCGTTCCGCTGGCGCAGATCGACCGCACCGCCGCCGGCCTGCTCGCCGCACGTGAAGTCACCGCCACCCTAGCGGAGTTGTCCGCGCTCGGCGCCCAGGCCCGGTACCGCTCGGTGGACGCGGCCGACCCGGCCGCACTGCGCCAGGCGGTCAAGGAGACCTACACCGAGTACGGCCGGCTGGACGGTGTGGTGTTCGCGGCCGGAGTGATCGAGGACAAGGTCCTCGCCGAGAAGGACCCCGAGTCCTTCCGCCGGGTCTTCGCCACCAAGGCCGACGGCGCGCGGGCGCTGCTGGAGGCGCTGGCCGACCTGCCCGGCGGGCCGCGGTTCACCGTCCTGTTCGGCAGCATCGCCGCCGCTCTGGGCAACCGCGGGCAGGCGGACTACGCGGCGGCCAACGACGCGCTGGAGGAGCTCGGTGCCCGCTGGGGGGACCGTACCGGCCTGCGGGCGCTGACCGTGCACTGGGGGCCCTGGGCGCCGTCCGGCCCGCACGGCGGGATGGTCTCGCCCGAACTGGCCGCGGACTACGCCCGGCGCGGCGTCAGGCTGATCGACCCGGACGCCGGCACCCGGGCCCTGCTGCGGGAACTCGCCTGGGGCGATCCATCGGTACGGTCCGTGGTCTACACCGCCTCGGGCTGGTGAGGGCCGCCGTGCGGACGGACGGACGGACGCCGGCGGCCGTGGTGGGCATGGCGGTGCTGCTGCCCGGCGCACCGGACCTGGCCGCCTACTGGCGGAACCTGGTCGAGGGGGTGGACGCGATCACGGACGTCCCCGAGGGACGCTGGGACGCGGACTTCTACGATCCCGCGGCGTCCGGCGCAGGAGCCTCGGCGGACCGGCTCTACTGCAGGCGCGGCGGCTTCGTGGACGGACTGGCGCAGGTGCAGCCGACCAGGTTCGGTCTGATGCCCAGCTCGGTGCCGGGCACCGAGCCCGACCAGCTGATCGCGCTGCAGGTCGCGGCCGCCGCGATCGAGGACGCCGGCGGTGCGGACCGGCTGCCCGACCGCGACCGGGTCGGCGTGGTGCTGGGCCGCGGCGGCTATCTCACGCCGGGCCTGGTCCGGCTCGACCAACGAGTGCGCAGCGCACACCAGCTGGTGCGCACCCTCGGCGAGCTGCTACCAGAGTTGACGCGCAGTCAGCTCGATCGGGTCCGTACCGCGTTCACCGACCGGCTGGGGCCCGAAAGCCCTGAGTCAGCGATCGGTCTGGTGCCCAACCTCGCCGCCTCCCGGCTGGCCAACCGGCTGGACCTGCGCGGCCCCGCGTACACCGTGGACGCCGCCTGCGCCTCCTCGCTGGTCGCGGTGGACCAGGCGGTCGGTGAACTGGCCTCCGGCCGCTGCGATCTGGTGCTGGCCGGCGGCGTGCACCACTGCCACGACGTCACGCTGTGGAGCGTCTTCGCTCAGTTGCGGGCGCTCTCGCCGAGCCAGCGGATCCGGCCCTTCCACCGGGGCGCCGACGGCATCCTGATCGGCGAGGGCACCGGCGTGGTGGTGCTCAAGCGGCTCACCGACGCCGAGCGCGACGGTGACCGGGTCTACGCGGTGATCCGAGGCGCCGGCGTGGCGAGCGACGGCCGCACGGCCGGCCTCGCCAACCCCGACCCCGGCGGCCAGAGCCGCGCGGTCCGGGCCGCCTGGCAGGCGGCCGGCCTCGATCCCGCGGCACCCGGCGCGATCGGTCTGCTGGAGGCGCACGGGACCGCGACCCCGGCCGGTGACGCGGCCGAACTGGCCACCCTGGCCGAGGTGTTCGGCCCGGTCCCGGCGGGCGGCGAACGGGCGGTGCTCGGCTCGGTCAAGTCGATGATCGGGCACACCATGCCCGCGGCGGGTGTGGCCGGGCTGGTCAAGGCCGCACTGGCCGTCCACCACGGGATGCTGCTGCCCACCCTGCACTGCGAGGACCCGCATCCCCGGCTTGCGGCCACCCGGTTCCGTACCGTGGCCACCGCCCGGCCGTGGGAGACTGCGGGGCGGCCGCGCCGGGCAGCCGTCAACGCCTTCGGCTTCGGCGGGATCAACGCCCATGTGGTGCTGGAACAGGCGCCCGGCGGCGGACCGGCCCCGAGCCCCGCCCCGCCGCGACCTTCCGCCACCGTCACCGAACCCGAGCGGGTGCTGAGACTGGCCGCCGACGGGCCCGGGCTACTGGCCGCCATGCTGGCGGCGGACGACCCAGCCGTACTGGCGGCCGGCCTGCCGGAGCGCGCGGTGCCCGCACCGCGCTGCCGGCTGGCGATCGTGGACCCGACACCGAAGCGCCTGGCGCTGGCCCGTCGCGCGGTGGCCCGGGAACGGGCCTGGCGCGGGCGCAACGACGTGTGGTTCGCGCCCGAGCCGCTGCTCGGCGAGGGCGCGGCCGCACGGGGCCGGGTGGCGTTCCTCTTCCCGGGCCTGGAGGGCGAGTTCGCGCCGCGGGTGGACGACGTCGCCGAGCACTTCGCGCTGCCCCGCCCCGACCTGACGGCCGGCGGCGCCGGCCGCACGGACCGGGTGGGCGACATCGGGCGGCACGGCGTGGGCGTGGTCGGCGTCGGACGACTGCTCGACACCGCGCTGCGCCGCCTGGGCGTCACACCGGACGCCGTCGCGGGGCACAGTGTCGGCGAGTGGACCGCCATGATCGCGGGCGGCCTCTTCGCCGGCGCGGAGGTGGACTCCTTCCTGTCCTCCTTCGACCCCGACGCGCTGCGCGTTCCCGGGCTGGCCTTCGCCGCGCTCGGCGCCTCGGCGGAGCGGGTGCTCGGGGCGCTGGAGAGCGTGGACGGCCTGTCGGAGGTCGTGCTGTCGCACGACAACGCGCCGCAGCAGTCGATCGTCTGCGGTCCCGAGGAACCGGTCGAGCGGCTGGTCCGGTGGTTCCGGACGCGCGGTGTGCTCGGCCAGGTGCTGCCGTTCCGGTCCGGATTCCACACACCGATGCTGAGCCCCTATCTGGAGCCGATCCGGCAGTCCGCGGAGCGCTTCACCCTGCACCGGCCGACCGTGCCGGTCTGGTCCGGCACCACGGCCGCGCCGTTCCCGACGCGGCAGGACGAGATCCGGGCACTGTTCGTCCGCCATCTGCTGGAGCCGGTGCGTTTCCGGCCGCTGGTGGAGGCGCTGTACGCGGACGGCTTCCGGGCCTTCGTCCAGGTGGGCACCGGGCAGTTGGGCTCGCTGGTCGGCGACACGCTGCACGGCCGGGACCACCTGGTGGTCGCCGCCAACGCGCCGCACCGCCCGGGGATATCCCAACTGCGTTGCGCAGCAGCGGCGTTGTGGAGCATCGGCGCGGAGCCCGACCTGGCGGCACTGACCGCGAAATCGCGGGCCGGCGCCTCGACGGCGGCGGCCCGGCCGCACCCCGCCGTCCCGCTGGACCTCAGCGGCGCCCTGGTCTCGCTGGACGAGGCCACGCTGACCTCGCTCCGGTCCGAACTCGCCCGGTCCCACACGGCCGCCCCGGCGCCGGCCGGCACGCCCGGGCCCACACCCGCCCCCGTGCCCGCAGGCCCCGCCTCGGACCTCGCGGCGCTCGCCGAAGGCCAACCGCTCGCGGCCGAACTCGACGCCCTGCTGCGGGACACCGCCCGCACCGCCGCCGACCTGATCACCGCCGGCCGGCACGCCGGACGGGCCGCGCCGCCGACGCCACCGCCGACGCCACCGTCCCGTGCGTCCGCAGCCGCGCCCGCCCGTCCCGCCGACCGTCGCCACACCAGCCGGCTGCGCATCTGCGCCACCTCCATGCCGTACCTGCTCGACCACTGCTTCTTCCGCCAGCGCCCCGGCTGGCCCGACCCGGCCGACCGCTGGCCGGTCGTCCCGGCCACCACGATCGTGCAGCACCTGATGGACGCGGCCGAGCGGGCGCTGCCGGGCCGGGTCGCCGGCACCGTCCACGACCTGCGGTTCGGGCAGTGGGTGCCGGCCGCGGAACCACTGGACGTGGAGATCACCCTCCAGGAGCTGGGATCGGACCGGCTCGCCGCGGCCTTCGGCGACTACGCCCGCGGCACGGTGGAACTGACTGATCGTCACATCACGCCGCCGGAACCATGGCCGATCGACCCGGTGGGCGAGCGGACACCGGAGCTGACCGCCGCCGGGCTCTACTACGAGCGATGGATGTTCCACGGCCCGGCCTTCCAGGGCCTGACCGAACTGACCGCGATCGGCGACACCCACGTCCGCGGAGTGATCACCGCACCCGGCGCCCCCGGCGCGCTGCTGGACAACGTCGGCCAGCTGCTCGGCTACTGGATCATGGCCACCCGCGCCGAGCGCACCGTGGTCTTCCCCGTCGGCATGCGCCGGTTGCGGTGGTACGGACCACTGCCGCCTCCCGGCACCGAAGTGGACTGTCACATCCGGATCACCACCCTCGACGACACCACCCTCGAAGCCGACGCCCAGTTGCTCATCGGCGGCGAGGTCCGGGCGGAGGTGAACGGTTGGCAGGACCGCCGCTTCGACAGCGACCCCGTCACCCGCCCGGTGGAACGCCGCCCCGAACACAACACCCTCTCCACCGTGCAGCCCGGCGGCTGGACACTGCTGCACGAGCGCTGGCCGGACCTGGCATCCCGCGACCTGATCATGCGCAACCACCTGGGCTCCGCCGAGCGGGACCGGTACCACGATCAGCCGCCGCGCGGGCGACGCGGCTGGTTGTTGGGCCGGATCGCCGTCAAGGACGCCGTCCGGCGGTGGCTCTGGGACCGCGGTGAAGGACCGGTGTTCCCCGCCGAGATCCAGGTGTGGAACGACGCGAGCGGTCGCCCCTACGTCGCCGGCGCGCACGGCCGCACGCTCCCGGCCCT
The DNA here is from genome assembly GCF_055579945.1 of Kitasatospora sp. NPDC032150. Lineage (NCBI taxonomy): Bacteria > Bacillati > Actinomycetota > Actinomycetes > Kitasatosporales > Streptomycetaceae > Kitasatospora > Kitasatospora sp. NPDC032150. Next base: position 252,008 of record NZ_JBVIMH010000005.1, read on the forward strand.
CCACGCCTCGCTGGCCCACCGGGCCGAAGCGGCCGTCGCACTCGTGCGGCCGGCCGGATCGGGCGGCGTGGGCATCGACCTGGAGACGGTCGTCGACAGCGCGCCGCAGGACCTGCGCGTCGCCTTCGGCCCGGCCGAACTCGACCTGCTCGCCGATTGCCGCGCCGCCGACCCGGACGGCGGCTCCGAGGCACTCTGGCTCACCCGGTTCTGGGCCGCCAAGGAAGCGGCGGCCAAGGCGGAGGGCACCGGACTGCGCGGCCGGCCACGGGAGTTCGCGATCGTCGCCGCCGAACCGGGCACCCTGCTGGTCCGGCTCGCCGGGCCAGCAGGGTGCCCCCGGCCGGAGGCTGGGAGGGGGCCGCGCTCCCACCGCATCCACTACACCGATACCGGCAGCCCACCCGGCCTGCCCGAGCGCCGGTACGTGGTCGCCTGGACCGCGGCCACCACCGGCACCGACAACCTCTCAGGGGAGTTACCGACGTGACGACCAGTCAGCACGCGGTGAACCACCGCCCGCCCACCGATCAGGAGGTCCTGCGCGAGATCACCGGCATGCTGGCCGCCGTACTCGACGAGTACGGCCTCGCGGACACCGAGGTCACCATGGCGACCCGGTTCACCGAGGACCTCGAACTGGAGAGCATCGACCTGGTGACCCTCAGCGGCCGGCTCCAGGAACGCTGGGGCGACCACATCAACTTCGCCGAGTTCATCGCCGGCATGGAGCTGGACGAGATCATCGGCCTCACCGTCGGCCGGCTGGTCGACTATGTGGTGAACCGGCTGCAGAACGCCGCGCGAGGCTGACCGATGGCCTTCCTCGACCTCGACGGGCTGCGCCGGCACGTACAACGGCTCGCTCCACAGGACGGCGGCCCGCCCGCGGCCACCGTCGTGCTGGTGCACGGCCTGCTCACCGACAGCCTCGCCAGCTACTACTTCACCCTGGGCCCGGCACTGGCCGCTGCCGGACTCGACGTGCTGATGTACGACCAGCGCGGCCACGGTCGCACCGCGCGGCCGGCCACCGGCTACCGCCTGGAGCACTTCGTCGACGACTTGGCGGCGCTGCTGGACGGGCTCTCCCTGACCGGTCCGGTGCATCTGGTGGGCAACTCCTTCGGCGGCACCGTGGCGTTCGGCCTTGCCGCCCGCCGTCCCGCGCAGGTGGCGAGCATCCTGGCGATCGAGTCCGAACCGGCCTCCCGCTCCTGGGCGGCCAAGCTGGACGGCATCCTGCGCCGCGCCGAGCACGAGCTGGTCCGGGAGACCACCCTGACCTGGGTCGCCGAGCAGCGCGGCGCACACACCGCACGGCTGGCCCGATCGGCCGGCCGGCTGCTCGCACAGACCTCGCTGGCCCGGGAGATCCCGGCCAGCCAGCTGCCCGGCGGGGCCGAACTGCGCTCGATCTCCTGCCCGGTGCTCGCCGTCTACGGGACCGGTTCGGATCTGGCCGACCAGGCGGCCTGGCTGGACGGCCTGCTGCCCGACTGCCGCACCACCTTCGTGCCCGGGCAGGAACACTCGGTCCTGGTCGAAGCCCCCCACACCGTACGGAAGTTGACTCTCAGCTGGCTGCACGAGTGCGGCGTCCACCTCCGCGAGCCGGCCGACGCTCCGCTGCCCACTGGACGGGAACTGGAGGACAGCGCCCGATGAGCCGCTACCTGTTCGTGGTCCCGCCGCTGGTCGGGCACGTCAACCCGATGGTGGGCGTGGCGGCCGAGCTGGCGGCGCGCGGGCACGCCACGGCCTGGGCCGGGGTACCCGAGCTGATCGGCCGGCTCGCCGGCGCCGAGGCGGAGGTGTTCCGCTGCGCCGTCGCCCTGGATCCGGACGCCGCTCCCGAACGCCCGCCGGAGCTGCGCGGCCCGGCGGCGCTGAAGTTCCTCTGGGAGGACTTCCTGGTCCCGCTCGCCGACGCGATGGCCCCCGGCGTGGCCGAGGCCATCGAGCGCTTCCGCCCCGACGTGCTGGTGGTCGACCAGCAGGCGGTGGCCGGCGCGCTGGTCGCCGAACGCGCGGGCCTGCCCTGGGCCACCTCGGCGACCACCTCGGCGGAGCTCACCGGCGCTCTGCACGGCATGCCACTGGTCGAGGACTGGGTCCGCGACCGGCTCACGGAACTGCGCACCCGACTCAACGGCCCGGACAGCCCGCCGCTGAACGAGCGGGCGACCAACCCGCCCCGAGCCAAAGGGCGCGCCGGTGCCGAAAGTGAGGAGCGAGGAAACGACCGACGAAGGAGGGAGCGCGGGAGCAGGGGGCACCTCCCGGCCGCCAAGGCTGGGGAAGAGTGTCGGCACCGGGTCGGAGCGCCCGGAGGCGAGCGGGCGACCAACACGGACCCGCGCTTCTCCCCGTATCTGGTACTCGCCTTCACCACACCGGAGCTGGCCTCATCCGCCACGTCAGCCGGTGGACCGATCCGCTTCGTCGGCCCGTCGCTGGCTGCACGCCCGAGCGAAACCGCCTTCCCCTGGGAGTGGCTGGACCCGGACCGCGCACTGGTCCTGGTAACCCTGGGAACCGCCAACTCCGACGCCGGAGCAGCTTTTCTGTCACACAGCCAGACGTCCCTGCGCACGCGCTCGAAACGCCTCCAGGCCGTGATCGTCGACCCAGGCGGCCTGCTGGGAGCACCCGCGCCGGACCCGGACGTCCTGGTACTCCCGCACGTCCCGCAGCTTGACCTGCTGGCCCGCGCGGTGGCCGTCGTCTGCCATGCCGGGCACAACACGGTCTGCGAGGCGCTGTGGCACGGAGTGCCGCTGGTGGTCGCCCCGATCCGGGACGACCAGCCCGTGGTGGCCGCACAGGTGGTGGCGGCCGGTGCGGGCGTGCGGCTGCGGTTCGGCCGGACCACCGCGGAACGGCTCGGCCAAGCACTGGACGCCGTCCTCGACGACCCCGCGCACCGCGCCGCCGCGCAGCGCGTCGGCGCCTCCTTCCGAGCCGCCGGCGGCGCCACCACGGCCGCCGATCACCTCGAACGGCTGGCAGTGGACCGGCCGTTGACACCCGGGAGCAGCCAGTGACCACCACTGCGAGGCCGACCACCACCAAGGCCGCGACCCGCACCGCCCTGATCGCCGCCCTGCGCCCCGGCTACCGGGCCGACCTCGCGGAGGGCGCCGACCGGTTCTTCGCGGCCCGCCGCACCGACTGCCCGTGGTGCGGCGCCACCGACCTGCGAGCCCGACTGCGCACCTCGGACCTGCTGCAGCACAAGCCGGGACGGTTCGCCCTGGACGAGTGCCGCAGCTGCGAACACATCTTCCAGAACCCGCAACTGACGTCCGCCGGGCTGGAGTTCTACTACCGCGACTTCTACGACGGGCTGGGCGAGCAGCGGCTCGGTGGAGTCTTCGGCACCCGGTCCCGGGTCTACCGCCGGCGCGCCGAATCCGTCCTTCCGCACGCCGCCGGAAGACTCGCCCGGTGGCTCGACGTCGGCACCGGCCACGGGCACTTCTGCGAAAGCGCCCGTGAGCTCTTCCCGGATACCGCCTTCGATGGCCTGGACCTCACCGAGGGTGTCGAACTCGCCCGCCGGGAGGGCCGGGTGGCCCGGGCCTTCCGCGGCCCGTTCCCGGAGCTGGCACCCACCCTGGCCGGGCAGTACGACGCGGTGAGCATGTTCCACTACCTGGAGCACAGCACCGACCCGCACCGGGAGTTGGCCGCCGCACGGCAGGCGCTGGGCCCCGGCGGGCTACTGCTGATCGAGGTCCCCGATCCGCGGTCGCGCTACGCCCGTCTGCTGGGCCGGTGGTGGCTGCCCTGGCTCCAGCCGCAACACCTCCACCTACTGCCCGCGGTCAACCTGCGCCGACGGCTGTCCGAGCTGGGCTTCACCGTCCTACTGGAACAGCACGGCGAGCCGCACGACCCGGTGGACCTGCTCGCCGCCTGCTGGCTGCTGCTCGATGCGGTCGCCCCGCGCGAGGACGCCCCCTGGCTGCCGGGCTCCCCCGGGCGATGGCGGCGACTGCTGCGCGGCACACTCTTCCTGGCCGCCGCGCCGGTCCTGCTGGCGGCGGCCGCCTTCGACCGCCTGCTCGCCCCCGTCGCGGGCCGCGCCCGCCTCGCCAACGCCTACCGCCTGCTCGCCCGCCTCGACGTGCCGTAGCGGATCGCCGACGGCAGCGCCATCTGCCGCTCCGTCAGCAAGTCCGCAAGACAGATGCATAACAAACGTTTGGTAGGTAGAGTGTCCGCAGATTGCCGGTCGTGGGGTGGTCAGCGACAACGTCACGGAACCCATCCGGCACGACGGACCGGCAGGGGTCGCCCGCTCCTTGGCGTTCGGGACGGTCAGCAGCCTGAGCCCCGACGGCGAGGCTGCGGGCGCCCCGGTCGCGATGGCGCACTCGACGGCGTCCTCACGATCCGGCCCTGCCCGTGGGGGCCGATCCGGCCCTGCCGCCAGACCCGAAGGAGATTCCGAATGCCCGCCCCGGACCGCCTGCTCCCGCTCACGGTCACCTCGGACCGCCTGCGGCAGGCCCGTGAAGCCGCCGGCCGCACCGGCATCGACGCCCTCCTGATCTCGCCAGGTGCCGATCTGCGATATCTGACGGGCTATCACGCCTTGCCGCTCGAGCGGCTCACCTGCCTGGTGCTGCCCGTCGAGGGCGATCCCTTCCTGCTCGTACCGGCCCTGGAGGAGCCCGCCGCGCAGGCCTCCCCCGCCGCAGGTCTCGACCTGGAGATCATCAGCTGGCAGGAGACGCAGGACCCGTACGCGATCGCCGCCGCTCGGCTGCCCGCACGCGCGACGATCGGCGTCGACAACCGGATGTGGGCCGAGAAGGCGATGGCCTTCCAGGCCGCCCTGCCCGGCAGCCGGCAGGTCCTCGCCGGGCCCGTACTGGGCGAACTGCGCATGCGCAAGAGCTCACAGGAGGTGCTGGCGCTCCGGCAGGCCGCGGCGGCCATCGACCGGGTACACGCCCGGATGGCCGAATGGCTGCGGACGGGACGCACGGAGCGCGAGGTCGGACGGGACATCGCGGAGGCCATCACCGCCGAGGGGCACGTCCAGGTCGACTTCGTGATCGTCGGTTCGGGGCCGAACAGCGCGAGCCCCCACCACGAGCTGTCGGACCGGGTACTTCGCGCGGGGGACCCGGTGGTCGTCGACATCGGCGGAACCACCGCGGCCGGCTACTGCTCCGACTCCACCCGCTGCTACGCGCTCGGCGAGCCTCCGGCCGAGTACCGCCGCCTGCACGAGGTGCTGTTGCGCGCCCAGCGGGCACAGACCGACGCCGCGCGGCCGGGCATCACGGCTGAGGAACTGGACGCCGTCGGACGGGACGTCATCACGGCCGCCGGGTACGGCGAGCAGTTCCTGCACCGCACCGGTCACGGGATCGGTCTGGAGACCCACGAGGAGCCCTACATCGTGGCTGGCTCGTCACGGCCGCTGGAGCCGGGGATGGCGTTCTCGGTCGAACCGGGCATCTACCTGGCCGGACGCTACGGCGCCAGGATCGAGGACATCGTGGTCTGCACTCCGGACGGCGCCGAACGGCTCAACCGGACCACCCGCGAACTCACCGTCATCCCGAGCTGACCGGACGCCCCACGCCCTGGCAGTCGCCTCGGCAGCACCCGTCACCGTGTCCCGTCCACCGCTCCCGCAGTTCAGGGCCCAGGCCCCAGGACCAGCGAAGGACGGGTTCAGTACGCCCGTGCCCTGGCCGGGCCCGCCGCGCGGACGAGCGGGCCCGGCCACGGCGTCGTCACACGGTGTCCCGCAGCTTGCCGATCAACCAGCGCACGCTGTTGTCGCCGCCGAGCTTCGGGAAGTGGGCCATGGCGGCATCGCACAGCTGCGCGAGGTACTGCTTCTTCCCGGTCGCGGGCAGCTCGTGGAACTCGAAGGTGGGGCCGGCATGGACCACGACGGGCTGCGGAAGGTGTGTGACCTGGACGGCGACCATCATCTCCGCCACCGAGACCAGTATGCCCTGCATGACCGACATGAAGGTCCGCTCGTAGTGGTACCGAGAACTGCGCGTTCCGGGCCGTACGTCCTCCCGTGACGTCTTGTAGATCACGTCGATCATGTGCAGTACATCACTCCGGCTGCCGTCTGCGAATGGCCTGCTGTGCTGCGGCGTGGAACTCGGCGGGGCTGACAGGTGTCTCCTCGCGGGTTACGGCACCGGCGGCGACGGACAGCTCGCCCGCGGCGACACTGAGGGCGCCGGCGTGCTCGGCGAGCGCGGCCCAGTCGGCCTGGTGGGTGGCCTCGCCGCAGCGGCCGAGGAGGACGACGGCATGGGCGTAGGCGTCGGCGGCTTGCCGGGCGGTTTGAGGGAGCTCGCTCATGTCCCTCACGGTAGGTCTGGCCGGCCGGGCGTGCAGCCCGAGGGCGGTGATCTTCCCCGGACGTACGGTGGGCTGATCACGTGACTCACCAGACCACCGGTGCGAGCCGGTAGCTTCCCGCCGCCATCCTCGGCATCCTGACAGCCCACCTGGGAAGGCTCATCAACCACCTGCGGCCCGGCCCGACACGAGATCACCTTCGGCAATGGACCGAGACCCGCCGGCTCCTGCCCTGACCTGCCTCCCGGCCGATCGGACGCTGTACCCCGGGACCCGGAATCGAAGCCAAGAACCCACAAGCGCACCGGCCGCCCTTCACGCGGTCGTGGATCCTGCGCAGCCAGGGCCGGCGGACGGCGGGAAGCCGCACCAACGTGTAGGGAGACACGTGGCCATCGCACGCTCCGCCGCCCACTGTCTACCGCCGGCCGTGCGGTAGCCCCGAGTTGAGCTTGGCGCTGAGCATGGACAGGAAGGTCGGCAGCTTGTCCACCGCGGCCCTGGGGACTTGGGTGGTCTGCACCGTGTCCCGCAGCTTGTCCTGCACCACGAGCTTGTAGGTACCGCCCTCCTGGATGAGTTCGGCGGTATAGAGCAGTGTTTCCATCAGAGGTCCTTCGGTTCTCCGTCGTCCGGTCGGTCGGTCGGATCTCGGGTCGCGGGAGGCGGATCCCGGGTCGCGGGAGGTGGATCCCGGGTCGCGGGAGGCGGATCCCGGGTCGCGGGAGGCGGATCCCGGGTCGCGGGAGGCGGATCCCGGGTCGCGGGAGGCGGATCCCGGGTCGCGGGAGGCGGCGGCAGAAAGGCGTGGTTCCGCCGCCTCCCGTTCCCCGGCCCCGGGTTAGGAGGCCACGTCGTTCAGCCAGGCGGTCCACGCCTGCACGGTCTGCTCCTCGTCGGTGTCCTTGGCGAACAGGTGGTGGCCCAGCCAGATCGGCCAGTTCCAGGAGCTCCCGTCGAAGAACCGGTACAGCGCGTCCGGACCGCGCAGGCCGATGAAGTCGCGGGTGAGGTAGTCCACGATCACGTCCTCCGGGCCGCCGTCCCGGCCCGGCAGCGTGAGCGACAGCCGGTCGCCGACGGTCTTGCCGTTGGCCAGGCCGAGGCGTCGGCGCAGGGCGGCGAACTCGGCGGGATCGGCGGTCGGTTCGGGCCGGTCGGCCTTGACGTAGACGGCGGGACGGCCGGCGAAGTGCGTCAGGTACTCGGCCAGGCTGTGCTGGTAGAAGTCGACGTGCTTCTCGGCCGCGTCCGCCCTGGTGTCCCAGCCGTCGTCGACGACGCCCTCGTGGACCCAGTGAATTCCCATGCGAAGTCGGCTGGTTACGCCGTCGGCCGGCTCGATCTGGTAGCTGAGCGTGTTGGAGAATCCGTCGTCCCTGGTCACCCGGACGGCGAAGTGGTGCGGCGGCTCCCACGCCACGACGGTCCCGTCGCCGCGGGAGACCTTCCCGCCGACGTGCGGCTCGATCTCCATGGGGTAGAGCCAGCCGAGGTTGCCGGCGGCGGTGGCGACCGCGTGCCAGACCTGGTCGGGCGCGGCGGCCAGCTCCTGCTCGCGGCGGACCCGGAACTCCTGGGCCATGATCAGAACTCCTTCGATAGCCGATGACTTGTTCAGTAGCAGAGCGGAAGGGCACTCAGCCGGCGCTGCAACGGGTTGGGCTTCCACTCGAGGGCCGCCTCTTCGGCCAGCCGTAGCTGTGGGAGCCGGCGGACCAGCGTGCCGATGGCCACCTCGGCCTCGAGCTTGGCCAGCGGTCCGCCCAGGCAGAAGTGGGGGCCGTTGCCGAAGCTCAGGTGCCGGTTGCCGGGGCGTGCCAGGTCGAGCCGGTCGGGATCCTCGAAGCGCTCGGGGTCACGGTTGGTCGCGGCTAGGAACAGGTACACCAACTCGCCCTCGCGCAGCGTCTCCCCGCCGATCGGAACGTCCTCGGCGACGACCCGAACGATCGCCTGGGTCGGTGTGTCGTACCGGGACAGTTCCTCGACGGCGCTCCGGATCAACCCCGGGTCCTCGCGCAGGCGCGCCAGCTGTTCGGGGTGGCGCAGCAGGGCGAGGGTGCCGTTGCCGATCAGATGGGTGGTCGTCTCGTCGCCGGCGGTGATGAGGACGAAGCAGGTCGACAGCAGTTCCCCGTCGGTGAGCCGGTCGCCACGCGCCTGGGCGGTGACCAGGGCGCTGATCAGGTCGGTTCCCGGGTCGGCGCGGCGTCGGCGGATGAGCTCGGTGAGGTACTCCTCGTGCTGGTCGATGGCCAGGGCGGACTGCTCGATGTCCTCGGTCAGATTGCCGAGCCGGCGGAACCAGCCGTTGACCTTCGGACGGTCCTCGGGCGGGATGCCGAACAGCTCGCAGACGACCGCGAGCGGCAGCGGGGAGGCGACCGCCTCGATGAGGTCCATGGTCGACCCCTGGGCCACGGCTCGGTCGATCAGGCCGTCGACGATCGTCTGGATGCCGTCCCTGAGGGCCTCGACCCGTCGGGCGGTGAACGCCTTGTTCACCAGCTTGCGCAGCCGGGCGTGGTCCGGCGGATCGGTGTTGGTCATCACCCGGCCGAGCCGGTCGGTGAGCCGGCTCAGGCCCTTGAGGTTGCCGTCCAGCGCACCGAGGGCCCGGGTCATCCGGTCCCGGTCGTTGGACAGCCTCAGGTCGCCCAGCGCCGTCTCGACGTCGGCGTACCGGGTGAGGTACCAGATGCCCTGCGGGCTGCGGTACACCGGGCGTTCGCGGCGCATCCGGGCGTAGAACGGGTACGGGTCCCGGCGGGCCGCGGGCGTGTGCAGCGCCGCGGCCAGGTCGCCGGGCCCGGACGGGCCCGCGGTGGTGCGGGCCTCGTCAGGGGTGCCGGTGCCGATCGTGCCGGTGCCGATCGTGCCGGTACCGGGGGCATCGGTGCCGAGCGTGTCGGTTCCGAGGGCGGTGTCGGTAGAAGTCACGTCGGCCGCTCTACCGCCGGGCGTTCATGGCGTCGACGAGGCTCTTGGGTCGCATGTCGGTCCAGCTCTGCTCGACGAACTCCAGGCAGGCGGCGTGGGTGTCGGGGCCGTGGGCGACGGTCCACCCCGCGGGGACGTCGGCGAACTGGGGCCAGAGCGAGTGCTGGTTCTCCTCGTTGACGAGCACGAGGAAGGTGCCGTTCTGGTCGTCGAACGGGTTGGTCATGAGTCAGTCCTCCAGGTTGGGGGTCGAGGTGTCAGCGGTGGCCTCGGCGAGCTTGGCGGCCAGGATCGGTCCGATCTGGGCCAGCGAGCCGGGCTGGGTCATCCGGTCATGACGGGTGGTGATGTCGTGCGAGTCGATCCGGCCGGCGATGTACGGCTGCCAGATCCCGGCTCCGGTCGAGTCGTCGGTGCGGTCGATGGTGGAGTTGAACAGCAGCAGGTCCCCGTCGAACCGGGCCGGGTCGTGGTCGAGCGCCAGCTGGGCGTTATTGATCATGATCTGGACGACGGCTTCGATACGCCGCTCGTCCAGGTCCGCCAGGGCGCTGCCCCGTCGGCGCAGGATCTCGGCGACCTCGGTGTAGGACAGCGGCCCTTCGTCCAGTTCGGCGGGGTCGCAGTCGAGGATCCCGACGAGCACGTCCCGCTCGGTCGGGACGGGCGCCTCGTCGAACTCCACGTCCTTCACCGGGTAGGCGTCGAGGATCGCCAGCAGCTCGGTGCGTTCGCCGCGGGCCTGCAGCTCGCAGGCGATCGCGTGGGCGATCAGCCCGCCGGCGGACCAGCCGAGCAGCCGGTACGGGCCGTCGGACTGGACCTTGCGGATCTGGTCGGCGTAGTCGGCCGCCATCTCCTCGTAGGACTTCGGAAGTTCCTCCGGCCGGGCGAGGCCGCGCGCCTGGATCGCGTAGACCGGGTACTCCGGGCCGACGTGGTTCAGCAGCCCGCTGTACGACCAACTGATGCCGCCGCCGGGGTGGATGCAGAACAGCGGCGGACGGCTGCCGGTCGGGCGCAGCGGCAGCAGCACCTCGAAGGAGTCGTCGGGATCGTTCATGGCCAAGCGGTTGGTGAGGCCGGCCACGGTCGGTGCTTCGAACAGTGTGCGTAGGCTGATCTGGAGGCCGAGGGTCTGGCGGATGCGGGTGACGAGGCGGGCGGCGAGTAGCGAGTGTCCGCCCAGGTCGAAGAAGTTGTCGTCGATGTGGATCTGTTCGCGGCCGAGGATCTCGGCGAACAGGGCGCACAGCAGCTGTTCCTGTGGGGTCCGGGGGCCGCGGCCGGTGCCCGTCGTGCCGTACTCGGGGGCTGGCAGGGCGGCCCGGTCCAGCTTGCCGTTGGCGGTCAACGGCAGCACATCCAGGGTGACGAACGCCGACGGCACCATGTACTCGGGCAGTTCGCGGCGCAGCCGGTCGGGCAGCTCGCCCGTCCCGGGCGCACCTTCGGGTGTTGGTACCAGGTAGGCGACTAGTCGCTGGTCGCCTGGTTGGTCTTCGCGGGCGACGACGGTGGCCTGGGCGATGCCTGGGGCTGTGGTGAGGACGGCTTCGATTTCACCGGGTTCGATCCGGAAGCCGCGCAGCTTGATCTGGTTGTCCGTGCGGCCGGCGAACTCCAGTGTGCCGTCGGCCAGCCATCGGGCTAGGTCCCCTGTGCGGTACATCCGCTGACCGGCTGGCCCGTAGGGGTCGGCGGTGAAGCGTTCTGCGGTGGGGCTGGGCCGGTCCAGGTAGCCTCGGGTGGTGCCTGTGCCGGCGAGGTAGAGCTCACCGGCGACTCCTGGCGGTACCGGTCGCAGTGTGGCGTCCAGTACGTATGCCCGCATGTTCGGCATCGGCCGGCCGATCGGGACGGTGGTGGCGTGTGTGGGGAGGGCGCGTACCTGGTGGTGGGTGGCGAAGGTCGTGGTCTCGGTCGGTCCGTAGCCGTTGACCACCGTGATGCCGGGGCAGGCTGCCAGCACCCGGGTGACGGCTGCCGGCGAGACCACGTCACCGCCGGTCCAGACCTCGCGTACTCCGGTGAGTAGTGTTGGTCGTTCTTCGGCTACCAGGTGGAAGAGACCGGCCGTCAGCCACAGTCCGGTCACCTGGTGTTCGGTGATGGTCCGGTGTAGCTGGTCGACATCGAGCCGGTCGGGTGGCGCGACGACGACCCGGCCTCCGCTGAGCAGTGGCGTCCACAGCTCGTACGTCGCGGCGTCGAAGGCGATTGGCGAGTGCAGCAGCACCCGGTCGTGGGCGCCACCGGACCAGCATGGGGCCAGCGCGAGGGCCGCCACGTCGCGGTGGGTGACGCTCACCCCCTTCGGCCGCCCGGTCGAGCCGGAGGTGTACATCACGTACGCCAACTGCTGTGGATCGCACGGGACTTCAGCGTCGGATGGATCGGGCTCGGCCTGGATCAGTGCGGTTAGCACGTCCTCGGTGAGTACCAGCGCGGCACCGGTTTCCCGGAGGATCAGGTCGATGCGGGAGGAGGGGAAGCGCGAGTCGAGCGGGACGTAGGCGCCGCCCGCCTTGATGATCGCCAGGATCGCCACGACCAGCTCCGCCGAGCGCTCCAGTAGCACCGCCACCGGGGTCTCCGGTCGCACGCCTTGGCCGATCAGTGCCCGCGCGAGGCGGTTGGCCCGCAGGTCGAGCTCCCGGTAGGTGAGTTCGGTGCCAGCCGCCACGACGGCCACCGCGCCCGGGGTGGCCCGGACCTGGCGGGCGAACAGCTCCGGCAGCGCGGTCTCGGGCAGCTCGGCGGCGGTGTCGTTGAACTCGCCGAGCAGCCGGTGGCGTTCCTCGCCCGACAGGATGTCGATCCGGCTGATCGGCCGGTCGGGGTCGGCAACCACCGCACGCAGCAGCCGCACCCAGCGGGCGAACAGCAGCTCCACGGTGTCCGGGTCGAACAGGTCGGTGGCGAACTCCACCGCACCGACCAGGCCGTCGAGGCTGCCGTCCGGGCGGTACTGCTCGGCCAGGCTGAAGGTTAGGTCGACCCGTGCGGTCCCGGTGGGCGCCGCCAGGTAGCTGGTCTCCAGTCCCGGCAGGGTGAACTCGCCCGCCGGCGCGTTCTGCAGGGCCAGCATGATCTGGAACAGCGGGTGGTGGGCCAGCGATCGGGCGGGGTTGACCACCTCGACCAGGTACTCGAACGGCACGTCCTGGTGGGCGTAGGCGGTGAGCGCCTTCTGCCGTACCCGGCCGAGCAGTTCGGCGAAGCCGGGGTCGCCGCTGGTGTCGGTGCGCAGCACCAGGGTGTTGACGAAGAAGCCGACGAGTTCGTCCAGCGCCTGGTCGGTGCGGCCGGCGATCGGGCTGCCGATCGGGATGTCCGTACCGGCGCCGAGCCGGGTGAGGAGGGTGGCGAGGCCGGCCTGGAGCACCATGAACATGCTGGCACCGTGTGTGGTGGCCAGGGTCCGCAGGTCCTGGTGCAGTTCGGCGTCCAGCCGGACCGCGACCTGGCCGCCCCGTTGGGAGGCTTCGGCTGGCCGGGGGCGGTCGGCGGGCACCTGGACCAGCTCCGGAAGTCCCGCCAACTCATCTTCCCAGTAGGTGAGTTGCCGGGCGAACAGGCTGTCCCGGTCGGCGTTGTCGCCGAGCAGGTCGCGTTGCCACAGGGTGTAGTCGGCGTATTGCACCGGCAGCGGGGACCACTGTGGTTCCTCGCCCCGGCAGCGGGCCGTGTAGGCCGCTGCGAGGTCGCGGGAGAGCGGGCCCATCGACCAGCCGTCGCCCGCGATGTGGTGCACCACGACCAGCAGTACGTGCCGGTCGGGGGCGAGCGCGAAGAGCTCCGCCCGGATCGGCGGCTCGGTGGCCAGGTCGAACCCGCGCCGGGCCGCCTCCGCCAGCCGCTCGGCCAGCCGGCTCTCGTCGAGCCCGACCACCTTCAGCGCCGGGGACGGGGCCTGGGCCGCGCTCAGCACGAGCTGGTACGGGATGCCGTCCGTCTCGCGGAGTACCGTCCGCAGGCTCTCGTGCCGGGCGATCACGTCGCCGAGCGCGGCTCGCAGCGCCGCGCGGTCGAGCTCGCCGTCCAGGCGCAGCGCCAGCGGCATGTTGTACGTGGCGCTCGGCCCGTCCATCTGGTGCAGGAACCACAGGCGACGCTGGGCGAAGGACAGCGGGATCCGGTCGGGGCGCGGGCGGGCGGTCAGCGCGGGCCGCTGTGCTCCGGAGCCGTCGAGGCGGGCCGCCAGCGCGGACACGGTCGGGTGCTCGAACAGCGTACGGACCTCCAGCTCGGCGCCGAGGGTCGCCCGGACCCGGGAGGCCAGGCGGGTCGCCAGCAGCGAGTGCCCGCCGAGGTCGAAGAAGCTGTCCTCGACGCCGACCTGGGCCAGCCCGAGCACATCGGCGAACAGCTCGGCGAGTAGCTGTTCCTGCGGGGTGCGCGGTGCCCGCCCGGCTCCGGCCGAGCCGAGGTCGGGGGCGGGCAGGGCGCGGCGGTCGAGCTTGCCGCTGGCCGTCAGTGGCAGCGCGTCCAGGACCACGAAGGCCGACGGCACGAGGTATTCGGGCAGGCGGTCGCGCAGCCAGTCCCGGAGTTCACCGATGAGGGCAGTGGTGCCCCGGCTCCCGGTCGGGCGGTTGGTCAGCGACGACAGCGCCGTGCCGGACGAGCGGAGCGGCCGCAGCGGCCGCAGCGGCCGGTAGGCCTCGACGGGGGCGTCCTGCGGTGCCGACGCGCCGGCGAAGAGCACGTCCAGGGCGTCGGACGCGGTGGGCGACCAGGTGACGTACACCCGGCGTCCGAATTCGTCGCCGAGGGCGTGGAAGTCCTCCGGGTCGGGCAGGCCGTCGTCGTCCGGGCCGTGCAGCCGGTCCAACAGCTCCGCGAGCGAGCCCTCCCCGGTCTGCACCGCGTGGGCCAGCGCGGCCTCGCGGGCGAGGCGCCGGTTCGGCACCTCGGTGATCCGCACCCGGTCCGCGCCGCGCCGCGCGAGCAGCTCGCGCAGTTCCGCGAGGTCGGCGACCTCTTGGCCCCACGTCAATTCCTGCGGCGCGGTTGATGCCGTCGGGACGGCGGGCTGCTTGTGCAGGGTGACGTCGTAGCGGTAGCGGGTCAGCTCGTTGTGGTGTCGGCCTCGCTTGACCTCCACGGCCACCGCGCCGATGTCGGTGCCGCGCTCGCGCAGGACGGTGAAGAAGTCCGGGTCGACCAGGAACTCCTTCTCCACCAGGAGGGCCTGCTCCACCGCGCGGCGCACCGCCGGCAGGTCGGTGCCGCCGGTGGCCCGGTGCAGCTGGACGGCGGTGGCCAGCGGGCGCAGCAGCCGCAGGTTGCGTACGTCGCCGACGAAGAGCGCGCCGCCGGGGGCGAGCAGGCTCATCAGATGGTCGATCACCTCCGCCAGGTAGTCGGCGGACGGGAAGTACTGGATCACCGAGTTGATCACGATGGTGTCGAACTGCCCGGTGGGCAGCCCGTCGGTGTCGTGCGCCGGGCGGGTCTGCAGCACCACGCGTTCGGCCAGGTCGTCCTGCTGAGCGACCTGGGCGGTGAGCGCGTCGATCGCGGTGGCGGAGAAGTCGGTCGCCCAGTAGCTCTCGCAGTGCGGCGCGATCTGCGAGAGCAGCAGACCGGTGCCGACGCCGACCTCCAGCACCCGGCGGGGGCGCAGGGCGAGGATGCGTTCCACGGTGGCGTCGCGCCACTCGCGCATCTGCTCGACCGGGATCGGGCTCGCGTCGTAACTGCTGTTCCAACCGACGAAGTTCTGCCCGAAAGCGGCCTCGCGGGGGGTAATGGGCAGCGAGTCGTAGATGTCCCGCCACTCACCCACGTGGTCCGCCTCGAGCCTGTCGTCCCGAGCGGTGTCCTGGCGCGGGACGACGTAGCCGATGAGCCGGTCCTCCTGGGCGAGGGCGGCGGTCTGGGCGACGGAGGGGTGCTCGGCCAGGGCCGCCTCGACCTCGCCGAGTTCGATCCGGAAGCCGCGCACCTTCACCTGGTCGTCGGCGCGACCGACGTACTCCAGCCGGCCGTCGGTACGGAAGCGCACCAGGTCGCCGGTGCGGTACATGCGGTCACCGCCGTCACCGAACGGGCAGGCGACGAACCGCCCGGCCGTCAGACCAGGCCGGTTCAGGTACCCGCGCGCCAGACCGACGCCCGCGACGTAGAGCTCACCCGGCACGCCCGAGGGCACCGGTCGCAGCCGCTCGTCCAGCACGTACACCCGGGCATTGGCGATCGGCCGGCCGATGGGCGGCACGCCCGCCCCCGGGGACAGCGGGTCACTCATCGTCGCGCACACCGTGGTCTCCGTCGGACCGTACGCGTTGATCATCCGTCGGCCCGGCGCCCAGCGTTCCACCAGCTCCGGCGAGCACGCCTCACCCGCCACCACCAGCGTCGACACGCTCACCGCATCCTCCGGCAGTGCCGCCAACACCGACGGCGGCGCCGTCACATGGGTGACCGCAAGGTCCGGGTCGGTCAACGCGGCCACCGGCTCCGCCGCCGGCGGCAGTACCAACGTCGCGCCGCACAACAGGGCCGTGAAGATCTCCGACACCGAGGCGTCGAAGCTCGGCGAAGCGAACTGGAGCACCCGGCTGCCGGCCTCGATCGCGAACCGCTCGATCTGGGCGGCGACCAGACTCGCCACGCCACCATGGCCGACCACCACGCCCTTGGGCCGCCCGGTCGAACCCGAGGTGTAGATCACATACGCCGGATGCCGGACATCGAGCGCGATCTCCGGATCGGCGTCCGGCCAGTCACCCTCGCCTACCAGCGCCGGATCGTCGACCACCACCGACGGCCGGGCGTCCTCCAGCATGAACGCGATCCGCGCCTGCGGATACGCCGGATCCACCGGAAGGTACGCGGCCCCGGCCTTCAACACACCCAGGACGGCCACCACCGACTCCACCGACCGCGGCAACGCCACCGCCACGACCTGCTCCGGAGCCACACCCCGAGCGATCAGCGCATGCGCGAACCGGTTCGCGCGAGCATTCAACTGACGGTACGTCAGCTCCTCGCCAGAACCGACCAGAGCAATAGCACCCGGAGTCGCCCGCACCTGAGCGGCGAAGGCTTCCGGCAGAGTGCCGGCGCTGACGGGCAGGGCGGTGGCGTTGTTCTCCTCCAGCAGCCGGCGGCGCTCGTCGGCGTCGAGGAGGTCGATCCGGCCGATCGGCTGGTCCGGCTCGGCGACGACAGCCTCCAGCAGGAGCGTCCAGCGCCTGGCGAGGGCGGCGACCGTCGAACGGTCGAACAGGTCGGTGGCGTAGTCGACCGCGCCGACGATTCCGGCCGGGTTGCCGTCCGGGCCGTGCCGCTCGATCAGGTTGAAGCCCAGGTCGAACTTGGCGGTCCCGGTCGGCACGGCGGACAAGGAGGCCCGGAGGCCGGGCAGCCCGAACTCGCCCATCGGCGCGTTCTGCAGGGCCAGGACCGTCTGGAACAGCGGGTGGTGGGACAGTGACCGGTTCGGGTTCAGTACCTCCACCAGGTGCTCGAACGGCACGTCCTGGTGCGCGTACGCCGACAGCGCCGTCTCCCGCACCCGCCCCAACAGCTCGGCGAAACTCGGATCACCGCTCGTGTCCGTGCGCAGCACCAACGTGTTGACGAAGAACCCGACCAGATCGTCCAGCGCCTCGTCGGTACGCCCCGCGATCGGGCTGCCGATCGGAATGTCCGTCCCCGCACCCAACCGGGTGTACAACGCCGCCAGGCCGGCCTGGAGCACCATGAACAGACTGGTACCGGAACGACGCGCCAACTCCGCCAGGGCAGCGTGCAGTTCGGGGGTCAACTCAAGGCCGAAGTGGTCCCCCCGGTAGCTGGCGACAGCCGGGCGAGGCCGGTCGGCCGGCAGTTGCAGCAGCTCCGGGAGATCGGCCAACTTCCGAGCCCAGTAGCCAAGTTGCTCGGCGAACAGACTGTCCTCATCGGCCACCTCGCCGAGCAGCTCGCGCTGCCACAGCGTGTAGTCGGCGTACTGCACGGGCAGAGCAGCCAGGTCCGATGCGCGACCCTCGCACCTGGCGGCGTACGCCTCGGCCAGGTCGCGGGCCAGTGGGCCCGTGGACCAACCGTCGCCCGCGATGTGGTGCATGACCAGCAGCAGCACGTGCTCGTCCGGCGCGAGCGCGAACAGCTCCGCCCGCAGCGGCGGTTCCGCCGCCAGGTCGAACGGGTGCCGTGCCACTTCGGCGAGCTGCTGCGGCAGCTCGGCCTCGGCGACCTCGGTCACCCGCACCTGCGGGCGTGCCGCCTCCGGGTCGAGGACCCGCTGGCACGGCACGCCGTCGACCTCCGGGAACACCGTCCGCAGGCTCTCGTGCCGGACCACCACATCGGCCAGCGCCTCGGACAGCGCCTTCTCGTCCAGTGTTCCGGTCAACTGGAGTGCCAGCGGGATGTGGTAAGTCGCGGCAGCCTCATCCATCCGGTGCAGGAACCACAGCCGCCGCTGCGCGAACGACAGCGGTACCACCTCCGGCCGCTCGCAGGCGACCAGCGCGGGCCGGGCCCGGCCGGCCTCGGCGAGCTTCGCCGCCAGCCCGGCCACCGTCGGCGCCTCGAAGAGCGTGCGCAGCCCGACCTCGACGCCGAGTGCCGAACGCACCCGTGCGACCAGGCGGGTGGCGAGCAGGGAGTGCCCGCCCAGGTCGAAGAAGCCGTCGTCGACCCCGACCTGCGACCGGCCGAGCACCTCGGCGAACAGCTCGCACAGGATCTGCTCCTGCGGCGTGCGCGGAGCCCGGCCGCTCCCCCTGGTCGCAGGCTCAGGCGCGGGCAGCGCCGCCCGGTCCAGCTTCCCGTTCGGGGTCAGCGGCAACGCGTCCAGCACCACGAAGACGGCCGGGACGAGGTAGTCCGGCAGGCGGCCGAGCAGGTGTGCGCGCAGCTCCGCCGGCCTGACCGAGGCGCCCGGGTGCGGCACCACATAGCCGATGAGCCGGTCGTCCTGGGCGAGGGCGGCGGCCTGAGCGACGGCCGGGTGCGCGACGAGGGCGGTCTCGACCTCGCCGGGCTCGATCCGGAAGCCGCGCACCTTCACCTGGTCGTCGGCCCGGCCTGCGAACTCCAACTCGCCGTCGGCCCGCATCCGGACCAGATCGCCCGTGCGGTACATCCGCCCTCCTTGCCCGCCATCGGGCAGGAGGGGCCCACCCGCCGGGCCGAACGGGCACGCCACGAACCGCTGCGCACTCAGCCCCGGCCGATTCAGGTACCCGCGCGCCAGACCGGGGCCGGCGACGTACAACTCCCCGGCCACACCCGGCGGCACCGGACACAACCGCTCGTCCAGCACGTACACCCGCGCATTGGCGATCGGACGACCGATCGGCGGCACACCCAGGCCCGGCGACAGCGGCTCGCTCATCGTCGCGCACACCGTCGTCTCCGTCGGGCCGTACGCATTGATCATCCGCCGCCCGGGCGCCCACCGCGCCACCAGCTCCGGCGAACACGCCTCACCCGCCACCACCAGCGTGGTGGCCGTGAGTTCGGCGCAGTCCAGCGCGGCCAGGGCCGAGGGTGGCAGCGTCACGTGGGTGACGCCGAGCCCGTGGTCCGTCAGCGCCTCCAACGGCGCCTCGGCCGGGGCCAGGACGAGGGCGGCGCCGGTCAGGAGGGCGCTGCACAGGTCCCAGAAGGACGCGTCGAAGCTGGGCGAGGCGAACTGGAGCACCCGGCTGCCGGCCTCGATGCCGAGCCGCTCGACCTGCGCCGCCACCAGACTCGGCACGCCCGCGTGGCTGACCACTACGCCCTTGGGCCGCCCGGTCGAACCCGAGGTGTAGATCACGTACGCCGGATGCCGGACATCCAACGCCACCACCGGATCCGTCTCCGGCCACTCCGCCACATCGGAAACCATGGCCGGATCGTCGACCACCACCGCAGGACGAGCATCCTGAAGCATGTACGCGATCCGCGACTCCGGGTACGCCGGATCCACCGGAAGGTACGCGGCCCCGGCCTTCAACACACCCAGGATCGCCACTACCGACTCCACCGACCGCGGCAACGCCACCGCCACGACCTGCTCAGGACCCGCACCCCGAGCGATCAGCGCATGCGCGAGCCGGTTCGCCCGAGCATTGAGCTGACTGTACGTCAACTCCCCACCAGGACCGACCAGAGCAACAGCGTCCGGAGTCGCCGCCACCCGGGCGGCGAACACGGCGGGGAGGTGGTATTCGCCCACCGCCACCGAGGTGTCGTTGAACCCGTCCACCAGGTCGCGGCGCTCTTCCTCCGCCAGCACGCCGACCAGGCCGATCGGTCGGTCGGGCTCGGCCGCGACTACGGCCAGCAGCCTGGTCCAGCGGGCGACGAGGGTCTCGACGGTTCGGCGGTCGAACAGGTCGGTGTTGTACTCGACCGCACCGCTCAGGCCGGCCGGCACGCCGTCGGGCCCGTGGTTCTCCGCGAGGCCGAAGGTCAGGTCGAGCCGTGAGGTCCCGGTGGGCACGGTCACCCCGGAGACCCGGAGGCCGGGGAGGTCGAACTCGCCGCCCGGCGCGTTCTGCACGACCAACCCGGTCTGGAACAGCGGGTGGTACGACAGCGACCGGGACGGGTTCAGCACCTCCACCAGGTGTTCGAACGGCACGTCCTGGTGCGCGAAGGCGGACAGCGCCGTCTCCCGCACCCGCCCCAACAGCTCGGCGAAACTCGGATCACCGCTCGTGTCCGTGCGCAGCACCAGTGTGTTGACGAAGAATCCGACCAGGTCGTCCAGTGCTTCGTCGGTGCGGCCTGCGATTGGGCTTCCGATTGGGATGTCTGTTCCCGCGCCCAGTCGTGTGTACAGTGCGGCGAGGCCGGCCTGGAGGACCATGAAGAGACTGGTGCCGGTGTGACGTGCCAGCTTCAGCAGTGCTGTGTGTAGTTCGGCGTTGATTTGGATGTCCAGTAGGTCGCCGTGGTAGGACGCGGCGGCTGGGCGGGGCCGGTCGGTTGGGAGTTGGAGTTGGTCGGGTAGTCCGGCCAGTGTCTGGGTCCAGTAGGCGAGTTGGTGGGCGAATGCGCTGTTGGCGTCGTGCTCGTCGCCGAGGATCTCGTGCTGCCAGAGTGTGTAGTCGCTGTAGGTCACCGGTAGCGGTGGCCATTTGGGTGCTTCGCCGCTGTGCCGGGTGGCGTAGGCGGTGGCGAGGTCGCGGGCCAGTGGGCCCATGGACCAGCCGTCACCGGCGATGTGGTGTAGGACGACCAGCAGCACGTGCTCGTTCGGGGTGAGTGTGAACAGCTCGGCGCGCAGCGGCAGTTCGGTCTCCAGGTCGAAGCCGCGCACTGCTGCCTCTCGCAGTGCTGCTGGTAGCTGCGCTTCATTGGCGTGGCGTACCGTCAGCTCGATGGCGGCTTCGGTGGCGTCCAGTACCCGCTGGTGTGGGACGCCGGCGGTGTGCGGGAAGACTGTGCGTAGGGTTTCGTGTCGGGCCACTACGTCGGCGAGGGCGGCGCTCAGCGCGGTCTGGTCGAGGTTGCCGGACAGTCGTAGGGCGAGTGGCATGTGGTAGGTGGCGCTGGGCGTTCCGAACTGCTGGAGGAACCACAGGCGGCGCTGGGCGAACGACAGGGGCATGGGCTCGCGGCGGGGCCTTGGCATCAGGGCCTGTCGTGCGGTGTCGGCGTCGTGTAGCTTGGCTGCGAGTCCGGCGGGCGTGGGTGTTTGGAACAGGCTGCGCAGTTCCAGCTCGACGCTGAGGGTTGCCCGGACCCGCGAGAGCAGCCGGGTTGCCAGTAGGGAGTGTCCGCCCAGGTCGAAGAAGTTGTCGTCGACCCCGACCCCGGACACGCCGAGCACCTCGGCGAATAGTTCGCACAGGATCTGCTCTTGCGGTGTGCGCGGTGCGCGGCGGCTCCCGGGGGTGCCCGGCTCGGGCGCGGGCAGTGCCGCGCGGTCCAGCTTCCCGTTCGGGGTCAGCGGGAGCACGTCCAGTAGTACGAACGCTGACGGCACCAGGTAGTCCGGCACCCGGTCGCGTAGGTGTGCCGCCAGCGCCGCCGTCGTTGCGCCGTTCTCGGCCGACGGCACCACGTACGCGACGATCCGAATCTCACCCGGCCGGTCCTCACGGGCGAGCACGGCGACCTGCGCCACGCCGGGGTGCGCGGCCAGCTCGGCCTCGATCTCGCCGGGTTCGATCCGGAAGCCGCGGACCTTGACCTGGTCATCCACCCGGCCTGCGAACTCCAACTCGCTGTCGGCGCGCCAGCGAACCAGGTCACCCGTGCGGTACATCCGCGCACCTGCCGGGCCGAACGGGCACGCCACGAACCGCTGCGCACTCGGTCCGGGTCGGTTCAGGTAGCCGCGGGCCAGCGCCGTCCCAGCCAGGTACAGCTCGCCCGTCACGCCGGGAGCGACCGGTCGCAGGGAGGAATCCAGCACGTACACCTGGCAGTTGGCGATCGGACGGCCGATCGGCACCGGCAGCGGGCAGTCGGCGGGGTCGGCCGGCAGCGGGTAGGCAGTGACCACATGGGTCTCGGCGGGCCCGTAGTGGTTGTGCAACTCCCGACCCGACCGGCGGGAGTGGAAGCCGCGCAGCGCACCGCCCAGCCGCATCGCCTCACCGGCCTGCGCGATCACCCGCAGGCTCGGCAGCTCCAGCCCGGCCTCCTCGGCGGCCTCCGCCAGCGCCTCGATCACCAGGTTGGGCGCGAACAACTCCTCGACCTGGTGCCGGTCCAGCCAGTGCGCGAACAACTCGGCGCTGCGGCGCTGCTCATCGGTCGGCACCACCAAGGTCTTGCCGAACAGCAGGGCGGAGAGCATCTCCTGCACCGAGACGTCGAAGCTGATCGCGGTGAACTGCGCGGTCCTGGTACCCGGTTCACCACCAACGGCCCGGTGGTGCCACTGCAACAGGTTCACCAGCCCGGCCACGGGCATCACCACGGCCTTGGGCCGGCCGGTGGAGCCGGAGGTGTAGATGACGTAGGCCAAATGCCGCACATCCACGGCGACGGACGGGTCGCTCTCCAACTGCTCCTCGGCCGGCGTGACGGCCGCCAGGTCGTCGAGCACCACGAGGGGCCGCGCATCCTCCAGCATGTACGCGATACGGGCGGCCGGGTACTCCGGGTCGACCGGCAGGTACGCCGCACCCGTCTTGAGCACCGCGAGGACGGCGACCACCAGCTCCACCGACCGCGGCAACTGCACGGCGACGACCTGCTCCGGCCCCACCCCCCGCCCGATCAGCGCGTGCGCCAGCCGGTTGGCCCGGCGGTTCAGCTCCCCGTACGTCAGCACGGTGTCCTCGAACACCACCGCTGCGGCCTGCGGGATCGCCCGGACCTGCGCCTCGAACAGCGCCGCCAGACCGATGACGGCGGGGGCCGGGCGGGCGGTGTCGTTGCGCCCGACCAGCAGCTCGTGCCGCTCCTCGACGGTGAGGACGTCGATCCGGCTCAGCGGCCGGTCCGGCTCAGCGACCACCGCCGCCAACACCCGCAGCCACCGGGCGACCAGGGCCTCCACCGTGGCGTGGTCGAACAGGTCGGTGGCGTACTCGACCCGCCCGACGATGCCCTCGGCCGGCCCCCCGCCGCCACCTTGCTCCAGCAAGTGGAAGGAGAGGTCAAACATCGCCGTAGGCGTCCACACCGGCACGATCTCGGCGCGCAGACCGCTCAACACAAACTCGGTACGGGGCACGTTCTGCAACGCCAACAACACCTGGAACAGCGGCTGACGGGCGAGCGAACGGGCCGGATTGAGGGCCTCGACCACGTGCTCGAACGGCAGGTCCTGGTGCGCGTACGCAGCCAACGCACCCTCCCGAACCCGGCCCAACAGTTCAGCGAAGGACGGATCACCCGAGGTGTCGGTGCGGAGCACCAGAGTGTTGACGAAGAACCCGACGAGGTCATCCAGCGCCTCATCGGTCCGGCCGGCGATCAGACTGCCGACCGGAATGTCCTCCCCCGCACCCAGCTTGCTCAGCAGCGTCGCCAAAGCAGCCTGCAACACCATGTAGACGCTCGCCCCATGCTCCCGACCCAGGCGCACCAGCCCGGCATGCAGCTCGGCATCCAGCTCGACCACCAAGTGGCCGCCACGGTAGGAGGGGACCGCGGGACGATGCCGGTCGGCAGGCAACCGGATCTGCTCCGGCAGCCCAGCCAACTGCTCGGTCCAGTAGGACAGCTGACGGGAGAACAGGCTGCCCGGATCGGTGACCTCGCCGAGCAGCCGGTCCTGCCACAGGGTGTAGTCGGCGTACTGCACCGGCAGCGGCGCCCACCGCGGCTCCTCACCCTGGCAGCGCGCCGCATACGCGCCAGCCAGATCGGCGGCCAACGGGCCCAGCGACCAGCCGTCACCAGCAATGTGGTGCACCACCACCAACAGCACATGCTCGTCTGCCGAAAGCTCCAACACCTCGGCACGCAACGGAGGTTCGGCCGCGAGGTCGAAACCGCGCCCGGCGGCACAGACCAGCAGCTGTGCCAGGTCCCTCTCACCGACCCGGGTGACCAGCAGCCGCGGCCGGACCGTCCCGGCATCCAACACCTGCTGGTACGGCACACCATCCACCGCAGGGTAGACCGTGCGCAGGCTCTCGTGCCGGTCGATCACATCCCCGAGCGCTGCCTCCAGGGCCACCCGGTCCAGCAGCCCCGACAGCCGCCACGCCAGCGGCATGTTGTAGACCGAACCGGCACCCTCCAACTGGTGCAGGAACCACAGCCGGCGCTGCGCCGACGACAGCGGGACCCGACCGGGCCGCTCCACGCAGCTCAGCGCGAGCCGCGCCCGGCCGGCCCCACCCAGCACGGCGGCCACACCCGCCACCGTCGGCGTCTCGAACAAGCTGCGCAACTCCAGCTCCACACCCAGCGTCGCACGCACCCGGGCCACCAGCCGAGTCGCCAGCAGCGAGTGCCCGCCCAGCTCGAAGAAGTCGTCATCGACCCCGACCCCGGCCACGCCAAGCACCTCAGCGAACAACTCGGCAAGGACGTGCTCCTGGGGAGTACGCGGCGCCCGGCCCACCCGTGACCCGGTGAACTCGGGCTCGGGCAAGGCACGCCGATCCAGCTTGCCATTGACCATCAGCGGCAACGCATCCATGGACACGAACGCGGCCGGCACCATGAATTCCGGCAGCCGCTCGCGCAAGTACGTCCGCAACACATCCGGCTGGAGCTCCGCCCCGCCAACAGGCACCAGATAGGCGACCAGCCGCCTGTCATCCACCCGATCCTGCCGGACGATCACCGCGACCTGCGCGACCTGCGAGTGCCCCGCCAGCACCGCCTCGATCTCACCGAGCTCGATCCGGAAACCACGCACCTTCACCTGGTCATCGGCCCGGCCGAGGAACTCCAGATTCCCATCCGCACCCCACCGCACCAGGTCACCGGTACGGTACATCCGCCCTCCCGGCCCGCCATCGGGCAGGAGGGGCCCACCCGCCGACCCGAACGGATCCGCCACGAACCGCCCGGCCGTCAAACCCGGCCGGTTCAGATACCCCCGGGCCAGCCCCACACCCGCCACATACAGCTCACCCGGCACACCCGGCGGCACCGGGCACAGCCACTCGTCCAGCACGTACACCCGCAGTCCGGCGATCGCACGACCGATCGGCGGCACACCGGAGGACGGCGACAACGGATCGCTCATCGTCGCGCACACCGTGGTCTCCGTCGGACCGTACGCGTTGATCATCCGCCGCCCCGGCGCCCACCGCGCCACCAGCTCCGGCGAACACGCTTCACCCCCCACCACCAGTGTCGACACGGTCACCGCGTCCTCCACCAGTGCCGCCAGCACGGACGGCGGAACCGTCGCATGGGTGACCGCGAGGCTCCGGTCGCTCAGTGCCGAAACCGGATCAGCCGCCGACGGCAGCACCAGCGCCGCGCCGCTCAACAGGGCCGTGTGAACCTCCGACACCGAGGCGTCGAAGCTCGGCGAGGAGAACTGGAGCACCCGGCTGCCCGGCTCGATCGCGAACCGCTCGACCTGGGCGGCCACCAGACTCGGCACACCCACGTGGCTGACCACCACACCCTTGGGCCGGCCGGTGGAACCGGAGGTGTAGATCACGTACGCGGCGTTCTCGGGCTCGACGACGACATCGGGGTCGGTCTCCGGCCGCAGCCCCAACTCGGCGGCAATGTCCGGTGCATCGAGCACCAGCCGGTCGAGCCCGGGCACGCCGGGCAGACCTGCGTCGAGCGCGCCGGTGGTGACCAGCAGTGCGGGACGGGCGTCCGTGAGCATGAATTCGATGCGGGCGGCCGGGTAGTCCGGGTCGATCGGCAGGTACGCGGCCCCGGTCTTGAGCACCGCCAGGAGGGCGACCACCTGCTCGACCGAGCGCGGCAGGACCAGCGCCACCAGCCGCTCCGGGCCCACGCCGCGCCGGATCAGCGTGTGGGCCAGCCGGTTGGCCCACGCGTTCAGCTCCCCGTACGTCAGCACGGTCTTGCCGGACACCAGGGCCGCCTCGTCCGGCCCTGCCGTCACCCGGGCCTCGAACAAGGCGGGCAGACCCGCGGGCGCGGCCGGGGCGGTCACCGCGCTCTGCTCGGACAGCAGTTGGCGGCGTTCCTCGGCGGAGAGCAAGTCGAATCGGCTGAGCCGCCGCTGTGGGTCGGCGACCGCCGCGCCGAGCAGCCGCTCCCACCGCGCGATCATCGTTTCGACGGTGGCCGGGTCGTACAGGTCGCTGGTGTACTCGACGAAGGCTTCGATCCCCTCCAGGGCGCCGTCCTCCGCGTGTCGCTCGGACATCGAGAAGACCAGGTCGAGCTTGGACGTGCTGGTGGCCAGCGGCACGCCGCCAACCCGCAGGCCGGGCGGGACGAAGTCGGCCCGGGAGTTGTTCTGCAGCACCAGCATGACCTGGAACAGCGGGTGGTGCGCCAGCGACCGCACCGGATTGAGGGCCTCGACCAGGTACTCGAACGGCAGGTCCTGGTGCGCGTAACCGGCCAGCGCGGTGTCCCGGACCCGGCCCAGCAGTTCGGCGAACGTCGGGTCGCCCGAGGTGTCGGTACGGAACACCAGGGTGTTGACGAAGTAGCCGACCAGTTCGTCCAGCGCCTGGTCGGTCCGCCCGGCGACCGGGCTGCCGATCGGAATGTCCTCGCCCGCGCCGAGCTTGCTCAGCAGCGCCGCCAGTCCAGCCTGCAGCACCATGAACAGACTGGTCCCGTTGGCGCGGGCGAGCTCGCGCAGGCCGCGGTGCAGCTCGGCGTCCAGTCCGGCGCGCACGAGTCCGCCCCGGTGCGAGGCGACCGCCGGGCGGGGCCGGTCGGTGGGCAGCTGTAGCTGCTCCGGCAGATCGGCCAGCTGCCGGGTCCAATAGTCAGCTTGGCGGGCGAACGAGCTGTCCCGGTCGGTGGCATCGCCGAGCAGCTCGTGCTGCCACAGGGTGTAGTCGGCATACTGGACCGGCAGCGCCACCCACTGCGGCTCCTCACCGCGACAACGCGCCGCGTACGCGGCGGTCAGGTCCTGCGCGAACGGGCCCAGCGACCAGCCGTCAGCCGCGATGTGGTGGAGCACCACCTGCAGCACGTGCTCGTCCGGCGCCAGCTCGAACAGCTCAACGCGCAACGGCAGGTCTACCGCCAGGTCGAACGGACCGGCCTTCGCCGCCGCCAGCACACCGGCGAGCTCGGCCTCGGTGGTCCGGCTCACGTTCAACCGCGGGCGGGCCAGGGCGACGTCCAGCACCTTCTGGTACGGCACACCGTCCACCGCCGGGAAGACCGTGCGCAGGCTTTCGTGCCGGGCCACCACGTCCGCCAGGGCGGCCTGCATCGCCGGCCGGTCGAGCGGGCCGGACAGTCGCCACGCCAGGGAGATGTGGTAGTTCGCGCCAGCACCCTCCAGCTGGTGCAAGAACCACAACCGCCGCTGCGCGAACGACAGCGGGATCCTCCCCGGCCGCGGGTGGGGCATCAGTGCCAGCTGCGCCTGGCGGGCCCCCACCAGGGCGGAGGCCACGCCAGCCGGGGTCGGCGCCTCGAACAGGGTGCGCAGCTCCAGTTCCACCCCGAGGGTCGCGCGGACTCGGGCGGCTAGGCGGGTCGCCAGCAGCGAGTGCCCGCCCAGGTCGAAGAAGCTGTCCTCGACACCGGCCTCGGCCACCCCGAGGACCTCGGCGAACAGCTCGCACAGGATCTGCTCCTGCGGCGTGCGCGGCGCCCGGCAAGTGCTCGTCAGGGCGAACTCGGGTACGGGCAGCGCCCGTTGGTCCAGCTTGCCGTTGACGGTCAGCGGCAGCGCGTCCAACTCCACGAACGCGGCCGGCACCATGTACTCCGGCAGCCGCTCCCGCAGGTGCTCGCGCAGTTCGGCCGAGCGCGGTGCGGCGCCCGGGGCCGGCACCAGGTAGGCGACCAGTCGGGTGTCGTCCACCCGGTCCTGCCGCGCCAGGACGGCAACCTGGGCGACGCCCGGGTACTCAGCGATCACCGCCTCGATCTCACCGAGTTCGATCCGAAAACCGCGTACCTTCACCTGCTGGTCGGCCCGGCCGACGAACCGCAGGCTGCCGTCCGCACCCCGGCGCGCCACGTCGCCGCTACGGTACATGCGCGCACCGGCCGGACCGAACGGGTCCGCCACGAACCGCCCGGCGGTCAGGCCCGGCCGATTCAGGTAGCCGCGCGCGAGGCCCGGCCCCGCGACGTACAGCTCGCCCGCGACGCCCGGGGCGACCGGGCGCAGGCCGTTGTCCAGCACGTACGTCCGCAGGTCCGGGATGGCTGTGCCGATCTGGCCGACCGGGGTACCGGCCCGGTCGAGCGCCGCGTGGGTGACGTGCACCGTGGTCTCGGTGATGCCGTACATGTTGACCAGCCGCGGCGCGTCGTCCGGGTGCCGCTCGTACCAGTCGGCGAGCCGACCGGGCTCCAGCGCTTCGCCGCCGAACACCACCGTGCGCAGGGCGAGTTCACGGCCGGTCTCCGGTTCCTCCGCGTCCGCCTGCATCAGCTGGTAGAAGGCGGACGGCGTCTGGTTGAGCACCGTAACCCGCTCACGGGCGAGGAGCTCCAGGAACCGGCCGGGCGAGCGGCTGGTCTCGTGGTCCACGACCACCAAACGGCCGCCGTACAGCAGCGGGCCCCACAGCTCCCACACCGAGAAGTCGAAGGCGTAGGAGTGGAACAGCGTCCACACGTCGTCCGCGGAGAACCCGAACAGCTCCCGGGTGGCGTCGAACAGCCGCACCACGTTCCGGTGCGGCACCACGACACCCTTGGGCTTCCCGGTGGAGCCGGAGGTGTAGATGACATATGCCGGGTGCCGCGGATCGACGGCGATGCCGGGGTCGCCGTCCGGGCAGGCTGCCACCAGCGCGGCGGTCGCCGGGTCGTCCAGCAGCAGACGGTCCACCGGGTCCGCACCCGGCAGTTCACCGATTTGACTGGTCGTCAGAAGAAGAGCGGGTCGGGAGTCCTGGAGCAGGTAGGCGATCCGGGCGGCCGGGTACTGCGGGTCCACCGGAACATAGGCGGCACCCGCCTTGAGCACCGCGAGGACCGCGACCACCAGTTCGGCCGAGCGCGGCAAGGCCAGCGCCACCAACTGTTCCGGACCCATGCCCCGGGCGATCAGGGCGTGCGCCAGCCGGTTCGCCCGGGCGTTCAACTCGCCGTAGGTCAAGGTGACTTCGCCGTCCGTAAGGGCGGCAGCGGCCGGGTTCGCCCGCACCTGCCGCTCGAACAGCGCGGTCAGGCCGCTCTCCCGCAGCTCCTCACCCTGGTCGGTACGAGCCGGGAGCAGCGCGCGGAGCTCCTCGGCGGACAGCACGTCCACCTGGCCGATCCGCCGGCCGGGGTCGGCGACCACAGCCCGCAGCAGCCGCAGCCACCGCTCGACGATCCCCGCCACGGTGGCCTCGTCGAACAGGTCGGTGCTGTACTCCACCACACCCGACAGGCCGTCCTCGCCAGGCTGATCGGCCAGGATGAAGGTCAGGTCGCACTTGGCCGTCCCGGTGTGGACCAGGTCGGTCGCCACGCGCAGCCGCGGCAGGTCGAACGTGGCGAACGGCGCGTTCTGCAACGCGAGCATGGTCTGGAACAGCGGGTGGTGCGCCAGCGACCGGGTCGGGTTCAATGCCTCCACCAGGTGCTCGAACGGCACGTCCTGGTGCGCATACGCAGCCAGCGCGCTGGCACGCACCCGGCCCAGCAGTTCAGCGAACGACGGATCGCCGGAGAGGTCTGTGCGCAGCACCAGGGTGTTGACGAAGAAGCCGACCAACTCGTCCACGGCCTCGTCGGTGCGTCCGGCGATCGGGGTGCCGATGGGGATGTCGGTGCCGGCGCCGAGTTTGCTCAGCAGGGTGGCCAGGCTGGCTTGCAGCACCATGAAGAGGCTGGCTCCACCGTTGCGGGCGAGCTTGCGCAGGCCTTGGTGGAGCTCGGCGTCGATCCGCATCGGTAGGTGGGCGCCCTGGTAGGACATTGCGGTTGGTCGGGGCCGGTCGAACGGCAGCTCGACCTGCTCAGGCAGGTCGGCCAACTGCTCTTTCCAGTAGGCGAGTTGGCTGTTCTGTAGACTGTCCGGATCCGAGCCGTCGCCGAGCAGCTCTCGTTGCCAGAGGGTGTAGTGGACGTACTGGACCGGCAGCGGCGTCCATTCGGGCTTGGCTCCTTCGGCCCGGGCCGCGTATGCGGTGGTCAGGTCCCGCGAGAGCGGCCCCATCGACCAGCCATCACCGGCGATGTGATGCACCACCAGCAGCAGCACATGCTCCTCGGCTCCCAGCTCGAACAACTCGGCCCGCAGCGGCGGCTCCACCGCCAGGTCGATGCCGTATCGGGCTGCCTCCGCCAGCCGCTCCACCAGCTCCGTCTCGCCGACTTCGGTCACCCGCACCCGGGGGCGTGCCTCGTCGAGGTCCAGCACTCGCTGGTACGGCACACCGTCCACCGTCGGGAAGACGGTGCGCAGGCTCTCGTGCCGCTCGACCACGTCCGCCAGCGCTGCTTCCAGCGCCCGCTGGTCCAGGTGCCCCGAAAGCCGCAGTGTCAGCGGGATGTTGTAGGTGGCGCTCGGGCCCTCCATGCGGTGCAGGAACCACAGCCGGCGCTGCGCGAAGGACAGCGGTACCGTCTCGGGCCGCTCGCACCGTCCAAGCGCCGGCCGCGTCCGGTCTGCACCGTCGACCGCTGCCACCGCTGCTGCCAGGCCGGCCACCGTCGGCGCGTCGAACAGGTCGGCCAGCCTCAGCTCCACGCCCAGGACCGACCGTGCCCGGGCGACCAGCCGGGTGGCCAACAGCGAGTGTCCGCCGAGGTCGAAGAAGCTGTCGTCCAGCCCGACCTCCAGGACGCCGAGCACCTCGGCGAACAAGCCGGCGAGCAGGTGCTCGGTTGCGGTGCGCGGGGCCCGGCCCGGGGCAGAAGACGGCGTCAGCTCGGGCTCGGGAAGGGCCCGTCGGTCGAGCTTCCCGCTCGGAGTCAGCGGCAGTTCGTCCAACGTCACGAACACGGCCGGCACCATGTACTCCGGCAGCCGCTCCCGCAGATGCTCGCGAAGCTCGCCAACCGCCACCGTGGCACCGGGCGTCGGCACGACATAGCCGACCAGCCGGGCATCCTCCCCGGTACGGACCGCTACCACGGCCTGCGTGACCTGCGGATGCTCAAGCAGCACGGCCTCGATCTCGCCGAGCTCCACCCGGAAACCGCGGACCTTGACCTGGTCGTCGGTACGGCCGAGGAACTCCAGATTCCCATCCGCGCCCCACCGCACCAGGTCACCGGTGCGGTACATCCGCCCTCCTTGCCCGCCATCGGGCAGGAGGGGCCCACCCGCCGGCCCGAACGGATCCGCCACGAACCGCCCGGCCGTCAAACCCGGCCGGTTCAGGTAGCCCCGCGCCAGCCCCGCCCCCGCGACGTACAGCTCACCCCGCGCACCGGCCGGCAGTGGCTGCAGCGCGCCGTCGAGCACATACAACCGGGTGTTGGCGACCGGCCGGCCGATCACCGGACGCGGACTCGAATCCAGCGGTGCGATCACCGAGTTGACCGTGCACTCGGACGGCCCGTACAGGTTGAGGCAGGACACCCCGTCGGCCGACCGCAACTGCTCCCACAACTGCTCCGGGACAGCCTCACCACCCGCCGCGACCATCGCCGGACGCCACCGCGGATCGCTCAACAACCCTCGCGAAACCAGAACTTGGAGATACGACGGGGTCGCACCGATGTACTCGAGCCCGCAGCGCGCGGCATACTCGACAAAGGCATCCGGGTCCGTCCAGGTCGCATTGTCCAGCACATGCAGCTCATGACCCGCGAACAAGCCGAACAACTGGTCCCAGGCAGCGTCGAACGACACCGACGTGGTCAGTCCCACCCGAAGACGCTTCTGCGACGGGAACAGCACCTGCCGCTGGTTCGCGAACAGGTTCCGCAAACCGCCGTACGTCGTCACCACGCCCTTCGGCCGCCCGGTGGACCCGGAGGTGTAGATGACCTGCGCCGGATGCTCCGGCTCGACGGCCACCACCGGATCCACCTGCGGGCAACCCGCCAACAGTGCCGCCGTGTCCGGGTCATCCAGCACCAAACACCCAGCCGGACCGACATCGCCCAGCCGCTCCCGGGTACGGGCATCGGTCACCAGCACCGCCGGCCGCGCGTCGCCGAACATGTACGCGATCCGCGCGGCCGGGTACTCCGGATCGACCGGAACATACGCCGCCCCCGCCTTCAGCACCGCCAGGATCGCCACCACCAGTTCCGCCGACCGCGGCAAAGCCACCGCCACCAGCCGCTCCGGCCCCACACCCCGGCCGATAAGGGCATGCGCCAACCGGTTCGCCCGCACGTCCAGCTCCGCATACGTGAACGACGCGTCCGGCCCCACCACCGCGACCGCGTCCGGCATCGCCTGGGCCTGCGCAGCGAACAGCTCCGGCAAAGTCTCGGCCGGGACCTCCGCCACCGCACCCGCGCCAACGGCCAGCAGTTCGCGCTCCTCGCCCGCCGCGAGCAGGCCGATCCGGCCGACCGGCTCCTGCGGGGCGCAGTCCGCCACGGTGTCCAGCAGTGCGAGCAGGCGCTGCAGGTGGGCGGTGAGTTCGTCGTCGCCGTGGGTCTGAGGCGAACCGTGGAGTTTGAGCTGCAGAGAGCTGCCGTCCCGGTGTCCCAGCACCCAGATCGCCAGGTCGGTGGTGGCTCCGGCGGCCAGGTGGCGCACCGTGGCGGGATGCCCCGCGAAACTCGGCCGGGAGTCGAAGACCATGATGTTGACGACCAGGGGGAACGCCGACCCGATGATCCCGGGCAGGCCGAGGTCCCGGAGCAGGTCCTCGCTGCGATAGCGCTGGTGTACGAGGGCGGCGTCGACCTCCCGTGCCGCCTGAGCGACGAGGTCGTGCCACCGCATGTCCGGCCGCACCGACAGCCGCAGCAGTACCACGTTCGACACCGCGCCGGGCACGGACATCAGGACGGGTTCGGCCGGCCCGCGTCCGGTGACGGGAAGGCCGATCACCACGTCCCGGTCCCCGGTCAGCCGGTGAGCGTAGAGAGCCGTGGCGGCGATCAGCAGGCGGGACCACCGGACGCCGGCCCGCTCGGCCGCCGCCCGAAGCACCTCCGGGCGGAGCAGCGCCGACTCCCCGGTCATGCGGAGGGCACTGGCCGGGTCGCCCGGAGCCCGGTGGGTGACCCGCGTCGGCGCCGGCCGGTCGGCGAACCGCTCCATCCAGTACGAACGGTCGGCGGTGTACTGCGCGGAGGACTGGTAGGCGGCGTCCCGCTCCACCAGGTCGTGCAGTGAGCCGAAGGCCGACGGCGGCACCGGGTGGCCCTCGGCCAGCGCCGTGTACGTCTCCGCGAGCCGCTGCCTGACCAGGGTGTAGCCGAATCCGTCCATCACGAGGTGGTGGTAGCTCTGGTACCAGAGGAAGTGACTCGGCGACAGCTTGATCAGCGCGTAGCTGAACAGCGGATCCCGAGCGAGGTCCAGCGGGCGCGTCTGGTCCCGGGCCATCCACTCCAGAGCCGCCGCGCGCGGCGCCGGCTCGCCACTGAGATCGAGGTGCGTCGGCGCCCAGGTCACTGTCTCGTGGACGAGCTGGCGCGGATCCCCGTCGTCGTCGACGAAGCTCACGTGCAGCGCGTCGACCTCACCGACCACCCGGCGCAGCGCGGTGTCGAACAGCTCTGCATCGACCGGACCGTGGATCTCCAGACACTCGCCGATCCGATAGCCCGGAATGACCATCCGTGACCGCTGTTCGGCGAGCCAGATCTCACGCTGAGCCGCTGTCAGGGGAAGGGCGTCGCCGTCGCGACGAGACATGGGGGTTCCTCCAGAGATGTGGGCAGGCTTGGTGGCAGGGCGCACGGGAGCGCGCCGACCGCGGTGACGTCACGCGGTCGGCGGGCTGGTGGCGCGCTGTACTGCGGTCAGGAGGCGACGAGGTCGCCGGCCTGGAGCTGCCAGAGGGATGCGTAGAGCCCGTGCTGCGCGAGCAGTTCGTCGTGGGTGCCCTGCTCCGCCACGACACCGCCCTTGTCCATGACGTAGATCCGGTCGGCGTGGCGGACCGTGGACAGCCGATGGGCGATGATGATCATGGTTCGGTCCGCAGCGAAGCCCCTGAGCGCCCGCTGGATGGCAGCCTCGGTCTCGTTGTCCACCGCGGAGGTGGCCTCGTCGAGGATCACGACCGGCGAGTTCTTCAGGACAGCTCTCGCCAGAGCGATCCGCTGCCGCTGGCCCCCCGACAGTGCGGCACCGCGCTCGCCGACCACCGTGTGGTAGCCGTCCGGCAGCTTCGAGATGAAGCCGTGCGCCTCGGCCATCCGAGCAGCCTCCTCCACCGCGTCATCCGAAGCCCCGAAAGTGCCGTACCGGATGTTCTCGACGATGGTGCCGTCGAACAGGAACGGGTCCTGGGCGACGAAACCGATCGCGTTGCGCACGTCCCGCCGCGGCAGATCGCGCAGGTCCTGCCCATCGAGCAGCACACTGCCCGACTCCGCGTCCTGGAAACGCATCAGCAACTTCGCAATCGTCGTCTTCCCGGACCCGGTGGCACCGACGATCGCGGTGGTCTGCCCGGAGGAGATCTTCAACGAAACGTCCTCCAGCACCGGCGGCCGGCCGGGGTAGGCGAAAGTCACCTCATCGAGGACGATCTCCCCCTGCACATGCGCAACGGCGAGCGAACCACCGGTGCCATTGCTCTCGAGGGGCAGCTCGCGCAGCCGCCGCACACGGTCGTACGCGGCCAGCGTCCGCTGGTACTGGTCAACGATGCCGCCGAGCCGGCTCATCCGCAGCAGCACCATCTGGGGCAGGCCGATCAGCGGGCTGAACACCTCAAACGGCAAAGTGCCCTGCAACACCGAACGGCCCCCGATCAACAGCGTGCCGGCCATCGAGGCGGTCGTGCAGATCCGAACGGTCTCCGAATGCCGAATCGTGCTGCGGTCGGTCTGCCGACTGCTCTCCTGCGCCACCTGATCGAGACGATCGATGCGCCCCGCCTCGTAGTCCTCGGTACAGAAACTCTTGACCGTGGCACTCGCCTCCAGATTGTTCACCAACTGGCTGTGCAGCCTGGCCCGCTGCTCGCTCGAGGCGGCATAGTCAGCAGCGGCCCGGTCCTGATAGCGCAGCGACAACCAGGCGATGACCGGAACCGGCAGGAAGGCGATCCAGGCGATCTCCGGCGCCAGCAGCAGGAAGAGCGGCACCAGAACGAGCAGACTGGTGCCCAACTGCAGCGCATCATTCGCCGAAGTCGCGAAGAAGTCACCCAACTGGCCGACGTCCTCGGTCAGCACGCCAGCGATCCTCGTCGTCCGCTCACCCTCCAGGTGCCGCAGCTCCAGGTGCTGCACCTGCGCATACGTCCGGCTCCGCCAATCGTGCTGGACGTCCTGGCCCAACTTGCGCCACTGCACGCCCGAGGCGTAGGCGAGGCCCGCCACCGCGACACAGGCACCGACCACCGACCCGGCCAGGGCCCAGAGCTGAGCGGACGCGGTCGACAGCCCGAGCCGGACCAGCGGCGCGGCCTCACCCTTGATGAGCACCAGCCCGGTCCAGCCGAGGAACGTACCGAGCGCCATCTCCATGACCTGGCAGGCGACCGACAGCCCGGAGGCACGGTAGAGCTGTCGGCGATGCGGTCCGACGATCTCCAGCAGGGGATGCCGGCTCACCCCGACCCCGGACGCCTCCCGGATCTCGGCGGACGAGGCTCCGGATTCGTCGACGGTCCTGCGCCATGCCCGCCGGACGACGACCGTGGTCCCCGCCGCTACGGCGCCCAGTGCCGCCAGGTGCTTGCTGAACGCCGACCGGCGGACGAGGGCGATACCGGCCGCCACCCCGCCCGCGACGGCGAGGACGGAGCCGGTACCGCTGCGCTCCGAGCGTGGAGCAGGCGCCTTGGTGGGCTGTGCCGGTGCCGGACGGGCAATTCGGGCGGCGTTCTCCGCGAGCAGTGCGACCGCGCTACGGACGATCCGGCCGACGTCGTTGGCCCTCACCCTCGCGTCGTGGCGGACGAGAACCCCTCCGGTGATCGGGCTGGCCTGTGCCTCCGTGATGCCGGGGATGCGCCGCAGGGCCGCGGCGAGGACCTCGGCGACCTGCGGCCGTCCGAGTACCAGCTTGACGTCCCAGCGCTGCCGGCCCGGAATGACCGAGCGCGGACGCACTTCCACATCCACGGCGCGATACCCGGCTGCGGCACCCAGCAGAGATGGCATGTGTACGATCACCTGTTTGCGGAGGTCGCAAATCCCGCCACGGGCACGACGGAGCGCTGCGACAGATCGGAAATTCTCAAGGTCGGGACTACTTGTTTTTCTAGCGCACTGCCGGCCACCGCGTGGGCGCATTTCCCATGAAAGGAATGCGCACCCACACGGAGAACCCTCAACCGGTCGACAGGATCCGGGAAATTCGCACAACAGCCGGCACGGAGACGGTCCGGACTGTCGCCCCGGCCTGCCTCAGAGCGTCTTTCCGGAACCCGCGGTCGCGCGGATCTTTGCAGCCGCCCGGACATCGCTCTCGGACCGGCCGGCGGCGGACTCATCCTTCCCGCTGTCGGAGGCGACGCCGGTAGCGCTCCTCGCACTGTCGGCCCCATGGGGCGCCATGTCTCCTGCGGCGATCTGAGCCGCCACCATCTCGGCGGCCACCTCGGCCGCGAGGTCGTGAATGTTCTCTCCGGCCTCGTGGGCCGCCTTCTTCACCTCAAGGGCGAGCCCCACGGACGTCTTGACGACGCCTCGCATCAGCGGCTTGAGGAGACGTTTGGCCAGTGGTGCGACGATCAGGCCGACCAGGAAGGGCGGTACGACGGGCGGCATGGTTCTCCATCCTCTCAACACATACGTACGACAGGCGCTCCGGCCACTGGGGACACCGGAACAGCGCACAGCTAGGCGGACGGAAGTACCCACTCCGGAATTCACGATCCGCGTCACGCCGAACAGACCGGGGCACTTCCCGTGAAGAGCCGAGAATTTCGCTCCCCGGGAAATATTCCCGAACCACTCGACGGACGGTTCACATATCCGGAGGGTCCACACATCCGATGCTCCCGCATTGCGAGACCCAGCGCCCGCTGATCGACACGGTAGTCGATTCATGTCGGTCGGGACCAAACCGCATCCGCCCGTTTCACCCATGCGAGTGCTCTTCGACCCGCCAGGAGGAACGGACCTCACCAACAGTGACACTCATCCCGCCACAACCATCTCATGGTATTTTCCGAGACCATTAGCCATTGCCATGGCTGCGACGTCTTTGCTTCCCGCAGCCCCACCATGGCAGGGCTGCGGGAAGCGTAAGTCGCGGCCGGGGAAGCCGTCGTCCACCATCC
Source organism: Kitasatospora sp. NPDC032150 (assembly GCF_055579945.1). Classification (NCBI taxonomy): domain Bacteria; kingdom Bacillati; phylum Actinomycetota; class Actinomycetes; order Kitasatosporales; family Streptomycetaceae; genus Kitasatospora; species Kitasatospora sp. NPDC032150. The sequence goes on from NZ_JBVIMH010000005.1 coordinate 289,141, forward strand.
GCTCGCCGTCGCCCGCCTACGCCTTCTCGGGCACGACCTCGCCCACCGACTGCCCGCCGCCCCTCATGTCGGCACTCACCTCGGCGGCAAGGTCATGGATGCCGTGGCGCGCCTCCTGGGCGCACTTCTTCACATCCATGACCACCCACACGGACGCCTTGACTACTCCTCGCGCCAGTGGCTTGACGACCCTCTTCGCCAGCGGAGACGCGATCATCCCGACCAGAAAGGGAGGGAGAACAGGTGGCACGACCATCGGTTACCTCACAGAAGGAGACTGGACTGGAACCTGCAACGTTCGACCGAGGGATCGTACTTATTCGTTCACGCAACGAAGCCGGCGCCTTACGGAGCGTTCCAATCGGTTCACATTAGTTCACCCGTTCGGTCCCTCCCGTCCGTCCCCAGCTCACGTGCCACCCGGCGACGCAGGGCAGGCCACGGAAGCGCACCGCCGTCCAGTACCGCGTCATGGAAGACCCGAACGTCGAATCCGGCGCCCGCACGCGCCTCGGCATCCGCACGCAATGCGCGGAACTCCACGTACCCGGCGCGGTAGGCCAGTGCCTGTCCCGGCAGGTCGCTCGAGTAGCGCAGCAGGTCCGTCGCGGTCTGGACATCGGACTGCGTCGAATGCTCCCGCATCAACGCCCGCGCCTGGTCGAGCGTCATCATCCCGAGGTTGAGCCCGGTGTCGACGACCAGACGCGCGGCGGTGAACCGTTCCTGGGTGAGCCGCCCGTACGCCTCCCACGGGTCGTCGTATAGGCCCATCTCCCAGCCGAGTCCGGCCGCGTACTCGGCCCAGCCCTCGTTGAAAGCGTTGAACGCGGCCACTTCCCGCCGCAGGTCGGGCAGGGTCCCGTTCTCGGCCTGACGGGCCAGGTGGAAGTGGTGTCCGGGCGCGAGCTCATGGTAGATCAGCGAGGCTGCGCCGAGCAGTGAACGGTTCGACAGGTCCGACCCGTTGTACCGGTACCGCCCGACGGGCTGGCCGGCGGTGGGCTGCTCGTAGTAGCCGTACGTCATGCCCGCCTCCAGTGCCGGATCGAGGCGTGCCAGGCCGTACGGAGCGCTGGGCAGGGTCGCGAACCAGCGCGGCAGCTGGGGCGCAAGCCGGTCGAGGTGGCTCCGGTAGCAGGCTTCGACGTCCTCGGGGGTCCGCGCGTGGAGGCGGGACTGCCCGGCGAGCCGCTGGTGGAACTCGGACTCGGTCCCGAAGTAACCGAGCGCGGAGCGGACCGAACGCATCCGCTCGGCGAGCTCACGGCAGTGTTCCAGACCGAGTTCGTGAAGACGCTCGGGCGGGGTGTCGCTCGTGGTACCGGTCCGGACGAAGGACCGGTACGCCTCCTCGCCGCCCTCGTACTGGGCCCACCCGACTCTCTCGGGGGCGCGCTCCAGGTAGGCCGGGTCCCCGATGACGGCGAGCAACCGGTCGAACGCCGGCTCCAGCTCCGCGGCCACCGACCGCGCCACCCCGTCGCGCAGCCGGCCACGGCTCGCCCGGTCGAGTACGGCGAGCCGCCCGTCCTCCACCTCGACGAAGCGCGCGGTCGAGGAGCGCAGCGCGGTGATCGTGGCCTGGGCACCGGGCAGGGCGGGGGCGGGGATCCGGAAGCCCCGCGCCGCCTGTCCCGCCACCTTGTCACCGACGGTGCCGACGGATGCCGCGAGATCGTGCAGGACCGCCAAGTACCGGTCGACATCGTTGTGATCGCCGAAGGCGAAGGGGCGGAACACCGCATCGCCGTACAGCGAGAGGTTGAACAACTGGTACGGCGTGGCGGTCGGGGTCAGCCAATGGAACCGGCCCGTCTCCACGTCCTGTTCGGCCAGCGCCGCGAGGAAACCGGCGGAGTCGGCGTCGGGCCCGGACAGGCCGGCCGCCTCCAGCGCGCCGACCCGTTCCAGGACGTCGAGTGCGAATCGGGCTCGCTCCTCGGCCTCCTCGGCGGACCCGCCGGGCAACGACTCGACGGGCAGCCCGCGTCGGACCCGCAACAAGGGGTCCCGCGCGAGCAGGAAGTCCCAGTATCTGACCACGAGTTCGGCAATCTCTCGGCTGCCTTCCCGGGCGCTCTGAACTGACTGGTGCGTCGTCACGGAGCAAGTGTCGTCGCGCGGCGGTCCGGCAACCCGCCACCGCGGCATCGTCGTTGAGCGAAGTCCTCCGAAAGGACGAAACGAGTCGTTCCGACTCCGGCCCGACGGCCGCTCGGTGGCACGATAGCCGCCATGCACCGTCGAACCCTCCCGGGCCGGATCGCGGTCTTGGCCGCCGCCATCGCCGCTTCGGCCGGGTGCAGCGGTAACCTCCCCTCGCCGTCCGCGAGTTCCCCGGTGGTGATCGGCGGGACGGTCAGGGTGGCGACGGCTTCCGAGATCGCCAGCTTCGACCCCTACTCCACGTTCGGTACCGGGACGGCCCGCTACGCCTACGACTCACTGATCAACGTGGCTGCAGACGGGGCCGTGGTGTCCGGCCTCGCGACGAGCTGGCAGGCCAGTGCCACCTCGGCCACCTTCACCCTCCGTCCGGGCGTGACCTGCTCGGACGGGACGGTGCTCAAGGCGTCCGACGTGGCCGACGCCCTGACGTATGCGAGCGATCCGGAGCACCAGTTGGCCGGTGCCCAGACGACGCTGCCCAGCGTCCCGTTCACCGCGACGGCCGACGACCCGGCCGGCACGGTGTCGGTGACGACGGCGGCTCCGTACAGCTTCCTCACCCGGACTCTCGGCCTGCTCCCCATCGTCTGCCCGGCCGGTCTGAGGGACCCGAAGTCGCTGGCGCGAGCCAGTTCGGGCACCGGCCCGTACGTACTGAGCGGTTACACCCCCGGGGGGCCCTACGTCTTCACCGTGCGCGAGGGTTACGCGTGGGGTCCGGGCGGAGCGACCAACGCGGCGCCGGGCCAGCCCGCGAGGATCGTCGTCTCGGTGGTACCGCAGGCCTCCACGGTGGCGAACCTCCTGCTCACGGGCGGTGTGAACATCGGGACGGTGAACGGACCGGACCGCTCCCGGCTCACCGGGCGCGGCCTGGGCGCGGTCGAGGTACCGACCGTCGTCGGTCTGACCTTCTTCAACGAGCGCCGCGGCCGGCCGCTGGGCGACCGGGCCCTGCGCCGCGCCCTGGTCGCCGCCCTGGACCGCGCGGGGCTCGCCAACGTCGCGGCCGGGGGCACCGGGACACCGGCCACCCACTTCACGGCGACCGACGCCGTCTGCCACGCGGACCTGGCTGCGGCGAACCTGCCCGCCGGCGACGCCGAACAGGCGCTGCGGTCCGCGGGTTGGACGAGGACTACGGACGGCCGACTGGCCAAGGACGGCCGCGTCCTCCACCTGCGCCTGATCACCAGTCCCGACGTCGGCTCCACGCTGCCGTCGGTCGCGGAGCTGATGGCGCGCAGCTGGACCGCGCTCGGCGCGCAGGTCCAACTCGTCAGCGAGAACCTCAACGCGCTGGTGAACGCCATGTACCAGGAGGCGAACTTCGACGTCGTGGTCGGCAGCACCCCGGGATTCCTGCTTCCCGCCGCCTTCGTCCCGTTCTTCTCCGGCCCGTCCCCCGCCGAGGGGCTGAACTTCGCCGGCATCGACAACCCGGAGTACTCCCGGCTGGTCGCCCGCGCCCTCCAGGAGCCCGACACGGCCGGGTGCGCGACCTGGAACGGAGCGGCCACCGCGCTGTTCCGCTCGGCCGACGCCCTGCCCATCGCGGACGGTGCGAGCACGGTCTACGGGTACCGCACGACCTTCGCCGTCGGCTTCGGCGGCGCGGTCGTCCCGACCAGCATCCGGCTGCACGGATGACCGGGATGGGCGGCATGACCGCCCGCCTCGCCGTCCTGGCCCGGCGTCACCCGTGGTCGGCCTTCTGCTGCCGGCGCGCGGTACGGCTGACCGTGTCGCTGGGCGCCGTACTCACCGGGTCGTTCGCGATGATCCACCTGATCCCCGGCGACCCGGTCCGCGCCGCGCTGGGCATCGATGCCGCACCTGGACTCGTCGCCGCGAGGAGGCACCAACTCGGCCTCGACCAACCGCTCATGGCGCAGTTCCGGCACTACCTGTCCGGTCTCGCCCACGGGGACCTGGGCGTGTCGCTGGTGACCGGCCTCCCCGTAGCGGAGCTGCTCAGGACGCGACTGCCGGCCACCCTGGAGATCGCGACACTGGCCTTCCTCTGCACGGTCCTCGTCGCCTTCCCGGCGGGACTGCTCGCCGCGATCCGCACCCGCGGCGGACGGCACCCGCGCAGCGAGCTGGTGTTCACTGCCGCGACGGCCGCGCTGACGGGTCTGCCGGACTTCGTGCTCGCCGCGGGCCTGACGGCGGGGCTGGCGGTCGGTCTCGAGCTGTTCCCGATCGCGGGTGGGGCGGGTGTGAGCTCACTCGGGCTCCCCGTGCTCGCGCTCGCACTCGCGCCAACTGCCGTACTGGCCCGGATCGTTCGGGTGGAGGCACTCAAGGTGCTCGCCGAGGACTACGTCCGCACCGCCCGGGCGAAGCGGCTGCCGGCCGTCGTCCTCTACCTGCGGCACGTGGCACCGAACATGCTGGTCGGGTCGCTGACGATCGCGGGCAACCTGTTGCCCGCGCTGATCGCGGGGACGGTGCTCGTCGAGAAGGTCTTCGCCTGGCCGGGTGTCGGCTCGGCTCTCGCGCAGTCCGTGGTCGCGCACGACTACCCGGTGGTGCAGGCGATGGCACTGGTGCTGGGAACGGCGGTCCTCGTCGCGAACTTCCTGGTCGATCTGCTCCTCGGGCTGCTCGACCCCCGCTCGACGATCCGGGAGATGTGACCTTGACTGCCTCGCTGCTTCCCCGGGCGCCACGGGTCGGCTCACGTCCCTCCGTGCTCCCGCCGATGGCCGTCGTGGCCGTGGCCATGGCCGGCTCGCTGCTCTTCCTGGCCGTCGCCGGGCCGGTCATCTGGGGGCCTGCGGCCGAACGCCTGGATCTGTCCGCGGTGTTGCAGGGGCCGTCCGCAGCGCACCCGGTCGGGACGGACAATCTCGGACGCGACCTGTTCGCCCGGGTGCTGACGGCCACCCGGCTCTCGCTGGTGCTCGCGCTCGCGGCGACGCTACTGGGTGCGGTGGCGGGGGTGGCGTTCGGTTCGCTCACCGCCGTCGTGGGAGGCCGCAGCCGCCGGCTGTTGGGCTCGTTGATCAACCTCCTGCTGGCCTTCCCCGGCCTGCTGGTCGCGATGTTCTTCGCGGTGCTCTTCGGTGCCGGAGCGGCCGGTGCGGTGCTGGCGCTCGCCATCGGCTCCACCCCGGGCTTCGCGCGCCTCACCCAGACCCTCGCCGCCCGCGTGGCGGACACCGACTTCATGGCGGCGGCACGTGTCCTGGGCCTGCGTCGCCACCGCCTCCTGTGGCGTCACGTCCTGCCGAACATCGCCGAGCCGTTGCTGCTCAACACCACGATCTCGGCGGGCTCCGCACTCGTCGCGCTCTCCGGGCTGAGCTTCCTCGGGCTGGGCGTACAGGCACCCGGTTACGACTGGGGGCAGTTGCTCAGCCAGGGACTGGACCGCATCTACGCCGAACCGCTGCCGGCGATCGCGCCGGGCCTGGCCATCGTCTACACCGCCTTGACCTTCCAACTGCTCGGCGAGGTGCTGGCCCGGGCTGCCGCCCGACGCCACGGCGGCCTGCCACGCATGCCCGGGCAGGCAGCGCGCCCCGCCTCCCCGGCGGCCCCGGCCACCGACGACCACGTCCTGGAGGTCGAGGACCTCACGGTTCGCATCCCCACCCCCGACGGGGTGAGCCACCCGGTCCGCGGCATCAGCCTCGCCCTGCGCCCCGGGGAGATCGTCGGCCTGGTCGGCGAATCCGGCTCCGGCAAGTCACTGACCGCGCTCGCCCTCGCCGACCTGCTGCCCGAGCAGGCGCGGGCGGCCTGGCGGACCAACCGCTTGCTGGGCACCGACGTCGACACCATGCCCCCCGGGGCGCGCGACAGGCAGCTCGCGACCGGACTGGCGATGGTGTTCCAGAACCCGGCCTCGGCCCTCAACCCGTCGCTCCGGATCCGGACACAACTCACCGAGGCAGCGCGCACCCACCTCGGCCTCAGCCGGTCGGATGCCCTCGCACAGGCCCGGACCGCCCTCACCCGGGTGGCACTGGCGTCGCCGGACCGGCTGCTGCGCTCCCGCCCCCACCAGCTCTCGGGCGGCCAGCGCCAGCGGGTGATGATCGCGACGGGCCTGATGACACGACCCCGGCTGATCATCGCCGACGAACCGACGACGGCGCTCGACGTCAGGGTGCAGCGGCAGATCGTGGAACTGCTCCGCGGCATCAGGCGCGAAGCGGCCACCGCGGTCCTGTTCATCAGCCACGACGTCGCCCTCGTCGCTGACCTGTGCGATCGAGTCCTCGTCATGTACGGCGGGTTGATCGTCGAGAGCCTCCCGGCCGCCCACCTCGCCACCGACGCGCGGCACCCCTACACCCGGGCACTGGTCGAATCGGCGCCCGACCTGGCCGCCGACCGCGACCGTCCACTGCGGACCATCGACGGCTTGCCGCCGGATCCCCTCTCCCCGGGCCCCGGTTGCCCGTTCCAGCCGCGCTGCGCCAACCGCCAGGCCCGGTGTGCGGAGGAGAACCCGCCCCTGTCCGACCTCGGCGTCGGCCATCGGGTGGCCTGCTGGCACCCGATGCCGCCGCCGGTACCGCACATCAAGGCGGCGCTCACATGACCGGTCTGACGCTCCGTGATGTCACCGTCCGGTACCACGGGCCGACCGGCATGGTCACGGCCGTGGACCGCGTCCGGTTGGAGGTCGCCGAGGGCAGAACGGTCGGACTGGTGGGCGAGTCCGGCTCGGGGAAGTCGAGCCTGGCCCGGGCGATCGTCGGCCTCGCGCCCACCAGCGGCGGTGAGGTCCTGGTCGGCGGCCGTCCGGCTCACACCCGCACGGTCCGCGACCGGCGTCGGCTGGGCCGGCAGGTCCAGATCGTCTTCCAGGACCCGGACACCGCGTTGGACCCGCGGATGACCGTACGGCAGACCCTGATCGAGGCGGCGACCGCTTTCCGCGGGCTCGACCGCGGTGCCCGCGAGCCGCGCCTCACCGAACTGCTCGACCTGGTCGGCCTCGACCCGAGAGTCGCGGACCGGCTGCCACGTCAGCTCTCCGGCGGCCAGCGCCAGCGCGTCGCCATCGCCCGTGCCATCGCCGTCGATCCCGGTGTCCTGATCGCCGACGAGATCACCTCGGCGCTCGACGTTTCGGTCCAGGCTTCGGTCCTCAACCTGATCCGTGAACTGCAGCGCCGGCTGGGCCTGTCCATGCTGTTCATCGGGCACGACCTGGCCGCGGTCCGGTACGTCTCCGACGTCATCGCGGTCATGTACCTCGGCCGGATCGTCGAGACCGCCCCGACCGAGGAACTGCTGTCCGACCCGCAGCACCCGTACACCCGCTCGCTGCTCGCCGACGCCCCGCGTCTGCACACACCGCCTCGCAGGACGGACACCTCACGATGACTCCTGAACGGTCCGACACCGTGCCGACCGGCGCGGACGCGGTGGTGGTCGGCGCCGGGGTGATCGGCGCCGCCGTCGCCTACGAGCTGGCGCGCACCGGTCGGCGCGTCCTCGTCCTCGACAAGTCGGGCGGAGCCGGGCACGGGTCGACCAGCTCTTCCAGTGCGATCATCCGGTTCAGCTACTCCACCCGGGACGGCGTCGCCACTGCCTGGGAGTCACAGCACCACTGGTCCGACTGGGCGACGTACCTGAACCGCTCCGACCGGCGTCCCCTCGCCAGGTTCCACCGCACCGGGGCCGTGGCGCTCGACGCGCCGTTCCCCCCGACCTCGGCCTTCGTCCCACTCTTCGACGAGCTCGGCGTCCCGTACGAACTGTGGGACGCCGCGACGCTGCGCAGCCGGATCCCCGGCATCGACCCGGGACGGTACTGGCCCCCGAAGTCCCTCCGCGACGACGCCTTCTTCGCCGGACCGACCGGTGAACTCGGTGCCCTGTTCATGCCCGACGCCGGCTTCGTCGACGACCCGCAGCTCGCGGCGCAGAACCTCGCGGACGCCGCGGCCGAGCTGGGCGTGCGATTCCTGTTCCACCGCACCGTGGTCGGCATCGACCGGCGGGCGGACCGGGTGTCGGGCGTCCGGCTCGCCGACGGCACCGCCGTGGCGGCTCCCGTGGTGATCAATGCGGCCGGCCCGTGGTCCGGCGAACTCAACCAACTGGTGGGCGTCGGAGCCGAGTTCACCGTCAGGGTACGGCCGCTGCGCGAAGAGGTCCACCAGGTCACAGCGCCGCACGGGTACGGCACGGAGGAGACCCTCGGGCCGGTGATCGCAGACCTAGACCTCGGCAGCTATCTGCGTCCGGCCGCCGGCGGACACCTGCTGATCGGCGGAACCGACCCGGACTGCGACACCCGGGAGTGGATCGACGACCCCGACACCGCGAAGCCGTATCCGACCGTGGGCCGGTTCCAGACCCAGGTGACCCGGGTGGCGCGCCGCTTCCCCGGACTCGCCGTTCCGAACCGGCCCAGCGGCACCGCCGGTGTCTACGACGTCACCGACGACTGGACACCGATCTACGACCGCACCGACCTCGGCGGTTACTACGTCGCCATGGGCACCAGCGGCAACCAGTTCAAGAACGCACCGCTGGCCGGCCGGTTCCTCGCCGCCCTGGTCGAGCGTGTCGAGGCCGGGCACGACCACGACCGCGACCCCGTGCACTACACCTGCGAACACACCGGCAACGTCGTCAACCTGGGAGCCTTCTCCCGCAAGCGCCGCGTCGACAAGGACTCCCCCCGCTCCGTCATGGGTTGACGGAACGGGGGAGGGAAATCACCTGCGTGCTCTGGGAGTTGTCACACGCGAGCGGCGCGCGGTACACCGGCCGCCAGGTGTCGGTCAGCCGGCTGGCTCGCTGGACGGCGGTCGCCGCTCCTCCGCGATCTCGTCGACCAGATTCCGCACCACCTCGGTCACGAACTCCGGCACCTCGTGCGGGAAGTTGTGCCCGGTGCCCTCCGGGGTGTAGATCCGCCGCGCCCTGGTCGAGGTGGCCAGGAACCGGCTTCTGGTGTTGAGGTAGAAGCGGCGCAGCCGCTCGGCCTGGACGGGATCACCGACGGCATCAAGTATCTCCTCGCCGCCGGTGAGGTCCCGAGGAGTCACCAGCAGGAGGCGCAGATCCCCCAGATCGCCGTCATAGACCACGGTCTGCCACCCCCGCCGGGCCATCCCGATCGGCGACAGCTCGCTGTAGATGGACGCCGCGGCGCAGTCCGACCCCGTCCTGAAGGCATCGATGCGCGTCGTACAGGCCGGCGGCGTCCGGGCCGGCTCGACGACACCCTGCGGCCCGTCCGTACCACGGCCACGGCCACGGTGAATGCCGAACAGATGGCACAGTGCGGCCCGCAGGTGAGTCGCCAGGGACCGCGTCAAGGACCGGTTCGGCAGCGCGTAGACGATGACGTCGGGAGGCGTCGGGTCGAGCAGGACCAGCCCTGCCACGAGCTCCGGCCGGCGCCGGGCGGCGTTGGCGGCCAGCAGCCCGCCGAAGGAGTGCCCCACCAGGACGAACGGCCCGTCCAGGCCGGCTCGTTCCAGAGCCGTGAACAGTTCCACGGCTTCGGTCGCCGTCGTCCGCGGGAACGGGCCGACATCACTCCACCCCGATCCGGGCCGGTCGACCAGGACCGACCGGGTCGTCTGCCGCAGCACCGCGTGCAGCCGGTGGAACTCGTGGCCGGCCGCGTGCCCGCCGGGCACCCAGACGACAGTCGGCTTCGTCCCGGACTCGCCCTCGACCAGCACGTGCATCCGGTATCCGCCGACGTCCACCAGCTGACCGGGCGGCGGGCACTTCGCCCGCACCCGGGCGAGGCACACCAGATGACGGACGGATCCCAGCACCATCAGTACGGCGACGGCGACCACGATCCCGCCGATCACACGGGCCCAGGTCCCGCTCAGACCGAGACACCACGCACCCGATCCGCCGACCAGCAGGGCGATCGGCAACCCGGCCCAGTCCCGGCTGATCACCGTGAACAGCCCGTTCATGGCACGCCCGTCCTGCCTCATCCGCGCTCCGTCTCAGCCGCCGGACCCAGCTGCCGCCCATCACCTCTTTTCCTGGTTTACACACTTCTAAGCGGGCTGACCCAGGCGAACGCGCATACGGGGGAGGGGCCCGCCACACCCGGTGCCCCTCCGGCCACGCGCGGCAGGCCGTGCCGCTCGGCTGCGAGGACGGCCGCTCGCACGGGCGAGGACGGACAGTTCGAACGGGCGGAGCGAGTCGGTGCGCTCCCACTCTGCCGGCAGGGCTCAATGCTCCTGGGCCGTCGGGCGCATCGCGGGGCCGGGGAGGTGCGCGGCACGGACACAGCTCGATAACGGGCGGCGCCACCTCTTGTGCAGTGCAATTTCACATTATTATGTTACTGGTCACACGGCGGAGCGGCCGGACCTCGACGGTCGCCCTCCCGGTCGGGCCTCGGACCACCCGCCGGGGCGGATCACGGGCTTCACGGCAGGCCCCCCACAGCGGAGTTGCTACATGACCAGGCGCACCCACGCCGCCCTCGCGGCAGCCCTCGCGGCGACCCTCACCCTCGGCCTCGGGGCCTGCAAGAACGACAAGAGCGACAACGGCGGCGACGATTCGGCGGCCGGCAGTACCAAGGCCCCCGGCGCCGCCTCCGGGACGATCGTCGGCGGCACCCCGGTCAAGGGCGGCACCCTGACCGTCCTCTCCAACCAGGACTTCGCCCACCTCGACCCGGCCCGCAACTGGACCATGCCGAACATGGACTTCGGCATCCGGCTGCTCTACCGCACCCTGGTCACCTTCAAGGCCGAGCCGGGCGCCGCCGGCAGTGAGATCGTCCCCGACCTCGCCACCGACCTCGGCAGATCCTCGGACGGTGGGAAGACCTGGTCCTTCACCCTCAAGGACGGCGTCACGTACGAGGACGGCACGCCGATCAAGTCCGCCGACATCAAGTACAACGTCGAACGCTCCTTCGCCCCGGACCTCACCGGCGGCCCCGACTACGCCCAGCAGTACCTGGCCGGCGGCGAGAACTACAAGGGCCCGCTGAACGGCGAGCACCTGGCCAGCATCGACACCCCGGACGACAAGACCGTCGTCTTCCACCTCAAGCGCCCGGTCGCCGAGTTCTCCTACACCGCGACCCTGCCGACCTTCGCGCCCGTGCCGCAGTCCCGGGACAAGGGCACCCAGTACGACCTGCGACCGTTCTCCTCCGGCCCGTACAAGATCGAGACCTACGACCGCGGCAAGCAGTTGGTCCTGGTCCGCAACAGCAACTGGGACCAGTCCACCGACCCGGTCCGCAAGGCATACCCGGACAAGATCGTCGTCGTCCAGGGCCTCAAGGGCGGCCAGGTCGACGACCGGATCATCGCGAGCGAGGGCGCGGACGCCTCCGCCGTCGAGTGGATGAACCTGCGCCCGGAGTCGATCGCCAAGGTGTTACCCAAGCCGGACGTGAAGTCCCGGCTGATCGCCGAGCAGCAGGGCTGCACCGACATGCTCTACCCCAACACCTCCAAGGCGCCGTTCGACGACCCCAAGGTGCGCGAGGCACTGATGTACGCGGTGGACCGGGACGCCCAGGTCACCGCGTACGGCGGCCCGGCGATGGCTGACGTGGCCACCTCCTACCTGCCGCCCGCACTGAGCGGCGGCACCAAACAGGACACCCTGAAGATCGCCCCGACCGGCGACCCGGAGAAGGCCAAGCAGCTGCTCAAGGAGGCCGGCAAGACCGGCCTCAAGGTCTCGCTGACCGTCTCCTCCGGTGACAAGACCCGGGCCGAGGCGCTCCAGCAGTCACTGGGCAAGGCCGGCATCCAGGTCACCATCACCACCGCCGACCCATCGGTCTACTACGACACCATCGGTGACACCAAGAGCGCGCCCGACCTCGCCATCCTCGGCTGGTGCCCGGACTACCCGTCGGGCGCCACCTTCCTGCCCATGGTCTTCGACGGCCGCAACATCAAGGAGAAGGGCAACCAGGGCAACGTCGAGCAGTTCCGCGACCGGGCCACCTCGGACCGGATCGACCAGATCAACGCGATGAGCGACGTCACCGAGGCCAACAAGGCGTGGATGCAGCTCAGCGAGGACCTGCTGAAGAAGGCGCCCACCGTACCGCTGCTCTGGCAGCGCCGCCCGCTGCTGGCCGGCACCAACGTGGCAGGCGCCTTCGGCCACCCGGTCTGGACCGGCCAGTGGGACTTCGCCACCATCGGTCTCAAGGACCCCTCCAAGAGCAAGGGCTGAGGGGCCGTCCGCGATGAGTAACACCACCCCTTCGGAAGCCGAAGACCGCGCCGGTGTCTACAGTGCCCATCAGCGGCTCCGCCGCGGGGACGAGCGAGAAGCGAGCGGAGGGGGTGCCCCTCCCCCAGCCTCCGGCCGGGAGGTACCCCCCAGGCTGGGGGAGAGCGTCGACACCGGATCACGAGCGGCCGGAGGCGAACGAGGAGTCACAGCGACCGTCGCCGCGCCGGTCGCGGCGGCGCGACCCGCGCAGGCCGCCGCCCGTGGGCCGTGGCGGCTGGTCTGGGACCAGCTCTGGGTCAAGAGCTCAGCCCGGTTCGGCCTGGTCACGGTCGCCCTCCTGGTCCTGCTGACCGCACTGGCCGGACCGCTGAGCGCGCTCGGCGGCTGGTCCCCCGAGGAGTTCGACAAACGCGCGATCGACCCGTACCTCGGTGGCCTGCCGGTCGGCGACTTCGGCGGGATCGGGACCCGGCACTGGCTGGGCGTCGAACCCGGGACCGGGCGCGACCTGTTCGCCCGGGTCCTGCACGGTGGCCAGGTCTCGCTGCTGATCGCGTTCGCCGCCACCGCCGTGGTCGTGGTCACCGGCACCCTGGTCGGGATCACGGCCGGCTACTTCGGCGGCCGGACCGACACCATCCTCTCCCGGCTGATGGACCTCACGTTGTCCTTCCCGTCCCTGATCTTCATGATCTCGATGATGTCGGTGGCCGAGGACGTCAACCGGGTCCTGCTGATGACCTTGGTGATCGGCATGTTCGGCTGGCCCGGCATCGCCCGCGTGGTGCGCGGCCAGACCCTCTCGCTCAAGCACCGCGAGTACGTCGAGGCCGCCAAGGTCGGCGGCGCACGCTCCTGGCGGATCCTCACCCGGGAGATCCTGCCGAACGTCTCCGGCCCGATCATCGCCTACACCACGCTGCTCGTCCCCGGCATGATCGCCACCGAGGCTGCGCTCAGCTACCTCGGCGTGGGCGTGCGACCGCCGACACCGTCCTGGGGCCAGATGATCGCCGAGAGCATCAGCTTCTACGACACCGACCCGACGTACTTCCTGATCCCGACGGTCTTCCTGTTCCTCGCCGTGCTCGCCTTCACCCTGCTCGGCGACGCGCTGCGTGACATCCTCGACCCCCGGGGAGGCCGGTCGTGATCCTCTACCTCGGCCGTCGACTGCTCGCCGCGGCCGGCATCCTGTTGGCCGTCTGCGCGATCACCTTCACCATCTTCTACCTGCTGCCCTCCGACCCGGCGGTGGCCGCCTGCGGCAAGACCTGCAGCCCCGAGCGGGTCGCCGAGGTCAAGACGGCGATGGGCCTGGACAAGCCGGTCCGGGAGCAGTTCGCCACCTACATCACCGGCATCTTCGCCGGTCGTGACTACGGCAGCGGGCCCAGCGCCACCCACTGCGGCTTCCCCTGCCTCGGCTACTCCTACGAGTACTCGCTGCCGGTCTGGAACCTGCTCACCGACCGCCTGCCGGTCTCCGTCTCGCTCGCCATCGGCGCGGCCGTGCTCTGGCTGGTCCTCGGCCTCGGCGCAGGCGTCACCTCGGCGCTGCGCAAAGGCGGGGTCACCGACAAGACGCTGATGGTGCTCTCGGTCGGCGCCGCGTCGCTGCCGGTCTACTTCACCTCGATCATGCTGATCTGGGGGATCGTCCGGACGGCCGGGCTGCTGCCGTACCCGGCGTACCACCCGTTCACCGAGAACCCGGTCAAGTGGGCCTCCAACCTGCTGCTGCCGTGGATCGCGCTGGCCCTGCTGTACGCGGCCATGTACGCCCGGCAGAGCCGCAACTCGATGATCGAGGCGATGGCCGAGCCGTACATCCGCACCGCCCGGGCCAAGGGCCTGCCGGCCGGCACCGTCGCCGTCAAACACGGGCTGCGCTCGGGGATGACGCCGATCCTCACCATTTTCGGCATGGACCTCGGCGGGCTGCTGGCCGGCGCCGTCATCACCGAGTCGATCTTCGGCCTGCCCGGTGTCGGACGGCTGTTCTACGACGCGCTGGTCCGCTCCGACCAGCCCGTCATCCTCGGTGTCACCCTGCTCGCGGCCTCCTTCATCGTCGTCGCGAACCTGCTGGTCGATCTGCTCTACGCGTACGTCGACCCGAGAGTGAGGTACTGATGTCCCTCTTGGAGGTGGAGGACCTCAAGGTCTCCTTCGGCACCCCGCGCGGCACCGTCCGGGCGGTGGACGGCATCTCCTTCGCCGTCGAGGCCGGGCGCACGCTCGGCCTGGTCGGCGAGTCAGGCAGCGGCAAGTCGGTCACCTCACTCGCCGTCATGGGCCTGCACCGAGGCGCCGCCGTCACCGGTTCGATCCGGCTGAGCGGGCAGGAGCTCAACGGGCTCGGGGAGCGGGAGCTGGGCACCGTCCGGGGCCGCCGGATCGCGATGATCTTCCAGGATCCGCTGTCCAGCCTGCACCCCTTCTACACCGTCGGGGAGCAGATCGCCGAGCACTATCGGGTGCACTTCAAGGCCTCCCGCAAGGCCGGCCGGGCACGGGCGGTCGAAATGCTGGCCGAGGTCGGCATCCCGGAGCCGGCCCGCCGGGTCGACGAGTACCCGCACCAGTTCTCCGGCGGCATGCGCCAGCGCGTGATGATCGCCATGGCGCTCGCCTGCGAACCCGACCTGCTGATCGCCGACGAGCCCACCACGGCCCTCGACGTCACCGTCCAGGCGCAGATCCTCGACCTGATCGCCCGCCTCCAGCAGGAGCGCGGCCTCGGCGTCGTCATGATCACCCACGACCTGGGCGTGATCGCCCGGGTCGCCCACGAGGTGCTGGTCATGTACGGCGGCCGGGCGGCCGAACAGTCCCCGGTGGACCAGCTGTTCGCCGCCCCGGCGCACCCGTACACCCGTGGCCTGCTGGACTCGCTGCCCCGCCTGGACGACACCGACGACGCCCCGCTGCGGGTCATTCCCGGCAGCCCGCCGTCGCTGCTCTCCCCCGCCCCCGGCTGCTCCTTCGCCCCGCGCTGCGCCCGCACCACCGCCGCGTCCGCCGAGGAGCACGCCCGCTGCCTGGCCGAACGCCCCGTGCTCGGCCCGCTCGCCCCCGGCCACCAGGCCGCCTGCCACCTGCCGCTGGTGCCGGAAGGAGCGCGGCCATGACGGTCACGACCGACACCCTGCTGTCCGTACGGGACCTGGTGAAGACCTTCCCCGGCCGGCGCGGGCGCACCGGCCGGCCCGGTGCCCCGATCCGAGCCGTGGACGGGGTCAGCTTCGACGTCGGCAAGGGCGAGACGCTCGGTCTGGTCGGCGAGTCCGGCTGCGGCAAGTCCACCACGGGGCGGATGATCGTCCGGCTGCTCGACCCGACCTCGGGCACCGTCACCTTCGAGGGCACCGAGATCGGCGGGCTCTCCCAGGCCCGGCTGCGGCCGCACCGGCGGAACCTGCAGATGGTCTTCCAGGACCCGTACTCCTCGCTCAACCCCCGGCAGACGGTGGCCCGGATCGTCTCCGAGCCGCTGTTGATCCAGGGGGCGAGCGCGGCGGACGCGCGCAAGCGGGCCGGCGAGCTGATGGAACTGGTCGGACTGATCCCCGAGCACCTCGACCGCTACCCGCACGAGTTCTCCGGCGGCCAGGCGCAGCGCATCGGCATCGCCCGCTCGCTGGCCACCTCGCCGAAGCTGGTCATCGCCGACGAGCCGGTCTCCGCGCTCGACGTCTCCGTCCAGGCCCAGGTGGTCAACCTGATGGAACGCCTCCAGCAGGAGCTCGGCCTGGCGTACGTGTTCATCGCACACGACCTCTCGGTGGTCAAGCGGGTCTGCGACCGGGTCGCGGTGATGTACCTGGGCCGGATCGTCGAGATCGGCGACAAGGTCGAGGTGTACGGCAATCCCGCACACCCGTACACGAAGGCGCTGCTGTCCGCCGTGCCACTGCCGGACCCGGCGGCGGAGCGGGCGAGGGAGCGGATCGTGCTGCTCGGCGACCCGCCGAGCCCGGCGAACCCGCCGGCAGGGTGCACCTTCCATCCGCGTTGCCCGAAGGCGCAGGCGAGCTGCCGGACGGAGCGTCCACTGCTGCAGATCGTCGGCCCGGGGGGCCGGCAGGCGGCCTGCCACTTCCCGGAGGCCCGAGGACCGGGCCTGTAGAGCCGCCGGACTGTCCCGCTTCCCCCACGCCGGGCGGTACGTCACCCAGCGGGCGGGGGGCGCGCCCCTCGCCGCACTCGCCCGGTCGGCGCAGCGGGGAACCCTACGAGGGCCGCGTCCGACCGGGTTCCAGCCGTTCCCACCTGCGGACCGTGCTCGCCCACCGGCCGTGCTCGCGCATCGGCCGTGCTCGCGCATCGGCCGTGCTCGCCTTCGGGGCACGCCTTCAATGAAGCGCGAGGCGATATCTCGTATGTCACAGGCCACTTGGAAGGGGCCCGGCGCAAGCGACAGGGCGCCGCACCACCGGTGCGATGCCCCTGTCCGACGGCCCGTCAGCGGGTGCTGTACTCCACCGCCACGCTGACCGCCACCAGCAGCGCGTACACCGCCGCGAGGGTGGTCCGCCCGGTGCCGTACAGGGCGAGCGCGGCCGAGCCGAGAACGAGCAGCTTGAGTACGATCTCCACGGCGAGCGGCTGCCGGAACCTCGGCCCGCCCGCGGCGAGGAACAGGCCCCAGAGCGTGGCCGCCAGGGCCGGTGCGCCGAGCCCCAGCAGCAGCCGAAGCGCCAGGTTGGAGCCGGTCCTGAACCCCCAGTAGCAGAGCGCCGCCAGCATGGCCAGCTCCAGCCCGAAGGCGAGTCCGGCGTTGACCACGGTCAGCGGCGTCCACTGCCGCTGCCCGACCGGGCCGGGTCCGTCGATCCTCATCCGTGCGCTCTCCCCGTCTCGCCGCGCCGCCCGGGACGGGCGGCGACCACGCGGAGTGTCGCAGCCCGGCCCGGAGAACTCAATGGATCACCCCAAATCGGAGCAGAGGAAGGCGAGTTCGGCCTGCATGACCTCGTTTCCACGACACCGTCACCGTGGCCTCGATCCGCCTCTGGCTCAGGCCGTGACCAGGCAGATAAAACGGTGGTCGTCCGCCCTGCTTCCCTGACACGATCTGGCTGTGACCACGTTGTTCCTGATGGTCGGCCTGCCGGGGGCAGGGAAGACCACGGGGGCTCGGCAGCTCGCCGAGGAGCACGGCGCACTGCGCCTGACGCCCGACGACTGGATGATTCCCCTGTTCGGCGAGGCGAAGGCGGACGGGAAGCGCGACCTGCTGGAGGGGCGCATGCTCTGGCTCGCCTTGGAAGCGGTCAAGCCGGGCACCAACGTCGTGGTGCACTAAGGCTGTTGGGCCCGGGACGAACGGTCCGCGATCCGCCGGCTGGTGGAGGCCGAGCACGCGTGCTTCCGCATGGTCTACCTGCCGGTAGCAAAGGTCGCGACACGCTGGAGCGGGCCGTGAGTTGGGTGAGGTCCTGGCCGCTCAAGTGGTCGACGAGCTGTCGTGGCGCGCTGACCAGGAACACCGGCCATGTCTGTTCGAGACGAGCGCGCCGGGCATTACGGAATTCGGACGGGTCGCACCGGGCTGTGCGACGGAATAGGGAAGCCTCGTAGGTTGTCAGTACCAGCAGGTGCCGATGGCTGTCACCTGATGTCGAAACCCGCGCCGAAGAACCGTGAAGGCGGCGCTGTACCCGTGAGGGGGAAATGATGGCAACCGAGAAGGCCGTCCTCGCCGGTGGCTGTTTCTGGGGGATGGAGGAGCTCTTCCGCCGTCAGCCCGGTGTCGTGTCCACCCGTGTGGGCTACACCGGGGGTGATGTCCCCCGTGCCACCTACCGCAACCACGGCAGCCACGCCGAGGCCATCGAGGTGCTGTACGACCCTGCTCGAACCGACTACCGGGCGCTGCTGGAGTTCTTCTTCCAGATCCACGACCCCAGCACGAAGGACCGCCAGGGCAACGACATCGGCACCAGCTACCGCTCCGCCATCTTCTACACCAGCGACGAGCAGAAGAAGACTGCCGAGGACACCATCGCCGACGTGGACGCCTCGGGGCTGTGGCCGGGCAAGGTTGTCACCGAGGTCAGCCCCGCCGGCGACTTCTGGGAGGCCGAGCCCGAGCACCAGGACTACCTGCAGAAGTTCCCCAATGGCTACACCTGCCACTTCCCGCGGCCCGGCTGGAAGCTGCCCAAGCGGGCGGCGGGCTGAGCACAGCGGCGCGCGGACGGCACATCCGCGCGCCGACTCGCTCCACCGGCCGACGTTCGGCAGGCCGGCCGCGGACCCACCGAGGGAGCAACGATGCGTGACTACCCGAAGACGATCACTGAGCGGCGGCAGGCGCGTTCGGCCACGGCCAGCTCCGCCTGGACGCGGTCGGCCTCCTTCCGCAGCTCGTCCACGCGACGGCGAGCGGCGAGAGCGTGATCGGTGACTGTGGGCCGTTTGGCGGTCAGGCTGTGCCTGTTGATCACGGTCCAGGTCAGGGACCGTCCGGCATGATGAGCTACGTCAACGTCGTCCGCTGACCCGCAGTCACCACAATGGCCGCACCACGAAGATGCGTTGCGGGACACCGCGCTTTCCCGGTCCGGCCACTTGGACTATTCGGGCTGCTCGATCTGCTGGGCCAGGCCGAGGGCCTCGCGGAGCCTGGCGCGGCTCGAACCTGATGCGGCCTGCTCGCGCGGAGACGGTTGACAGTTGATGTCACCCGTTCGCGCCGCACCGATCGCCGCAGAACGCACGTTCGGATTCGATGGCATCGAGCTCCGAGGGGCACACCGGCCGTGCCGGCCTACGACAGAGGAAGGATTCTCCATGCCTTTCAACAAGGGAGACCACGTGCGTTTCGCACCCCGGCCCGACATAGAGGAGAGAACCGCGGAGGGCACCATCGTCGACGTCACACAGGATCGCAAGGGGCGAACCCACTATGAGGTTCAGCGCGACGCGGATCCTTCTGGGCCCGTCTTCTTCTTCGGGGAAGACGACATAGAGAAGGCATGACAGTCGTCGAAACCGCAGACACCGAGCACCCTCGCCGGAGGACCGCCTGAGCGCCGTCGGCGACCAGGCCACGGCCGTTGGGCCGAGTGGCCGTGACGTCCCAACGGTCGCCCGACCGGATCGGTTGCCTCCGGCGACGCTCGACCGGGCCGGCTGCGCACTCCAAGGTCGGAGTGCGCCGCCGGCCGCCGCGCGCCGCGCACCCACGAAGGAGCTGACCACGGTGGTGATCCCGGCAGACCGAGGAGCTCGTCTGCCTCCCGCAAAAGGCCGGTGATGGACTGATGGTGCAGCCCTGCTCGACAGGCTGGTGCCCAGACCACGGCCACGGTGCGCCACGGCAATGCCGACCCACTCCAGCCAACCGGCTCCGTCGATCGGATCGCCGACGGCAGCTTCGCCGATCGGCGTTCCGTCCGGCTCCCGCAGGTGGAGGCACCTCTCCGGAGGGTGATCACGGACGCACACGTCCGTGATCGGACACGTGCGGATCTCGTGGGCGCCCTGGCGCGGCAGGGGGCGGCGACGGTAGCGACAGCGGTCACGCACGGAGAAGCCGACGGCCTCCGAGACCTTGCGAGTCCCGGGGCGAGTGCTCACCGGCAGGCCCCGCTGTGCCGGCGACAGTGTGGTGGCGAACCCGAATCGGTCTCACGGACCCGTACGCGTTCAGCCACGTGATGGCCGCCTCGGATGCCGATGGCGCCAACGACTGGGACGTCTCGGTGGACTCCACGGTGGTGCGCGCCGACCAGCACGCCGGAGCCCGCAAGGCTCCGCCACCTCCCATGTTCTCAAAGGGGGCGGTGGTGGCGGAATATCAGATTGATCCGGCGTGGGCAGGGCTGGCAGCCCACCTGGAGGAGGTGGTGCTGCAGGCGAGGGTCTGGGCCGCTCGCGTGGCGGTCGCCCTTCCGGTCCGCTCACCGGCCGACGATCTGAAGCGTCCCGCGCGCGATCTCTGCCATCGCCTCGATCGGCGCTCTGCCCGGCCACTGACGGGACGCCAGCACCGCATCGAGGACCGCCGCCTGCCGCAGGCCATCGATGTCTGAGCCGCCCGTCGTATCCTCGGTGTTCGCGAGTTGGCTCCCCCTCGTTCATCGTCTACAGTCCTGTAGACCTTCTATCTAGTGCCGCATCAGGCAACGTTCGCCCTGTTCACGACCTCGCGTAGGCGTTCGTCCTGGGCGTGCTTGTTTCGCCAGATGATGTAGCGGCGGAT